>JAQGJJ010000058.1 GCA_028290695.1 Enterovirga sp.
CTCGGTGGCCTCGATCAGGATGGCGTGTTTCAGCCCTTCCAGGATCACGAGCTCCGCGTTCGGCAGCGCCGCCGCGATCTGCGTGTTGAGGCGCGGGTTGCAGCCGCCGTCGAGCTCGCCCGTGAGCACGAGCGACGGCGCCGCGACCTCGTGCAGCCAGGGGCTCATCTCGGTCTCGGCGTAGATGTGGAAGACGTTCAGGAACACGTCCGGATCCGTCGCCACCACCTGGCGCTTCCTCGCCTCGATGCGCTCGGGCTGCTCGGCCTGGAACCGGTCGGTGAACCAGCGGTCGGCCAGTGTGCCGAGCACCTGCGGAATGCCCTTCTGCTCCATCGCGGCCACGACGCCCTGGACCTTGGCGGCGTCGTCCTCCGTCCGGAAGGCCGCGGTCGAGAGCAGGCCCAGCGCCATCACGCGGTCCGGGTACAGCCGCGCATAGGCCGGCGCGATCATGCCGCCGAGCGAATGGCCGATCACATGCGCCTTTTCGATGCCGAGCTTGGCCCGCAGCGCCTCGAGATCCGCGACGAGTTCGTCGAGCCCGAACGGGCCGTCGCCCTTCGGGGAGTCGCCGTGGCCGCGCAGGTCATAGGCGATGCAGGTGAAATCGTCCTTCAGGTGCTCGGTCAGCGCCTCCCAGCTCGTCCGGCGGGCGCCGATGCCATGGACCATGAAGAGCGGCGGACCCTTGCCGCTGATGACGTGAACGCAATCGACAGGCTGTGCCACGGGTGTTGCTCCTCTCGGGCGCTCTTGGGAACGGGTCGGTGCCGCGGCTGCGGCAGAGGCGTCGGGCCACCCCGACGGGATCGGCGCAGGTCCCGCGGCCCGGGCCGCCACGACCGTGCCGGACCATGCCGCGGCGGAACGATCAGTTGGCGATCAGGTACACCTTGCGGATGGTCTCGGTGACATCCCAGATCCCGGTCGTGTTCTCGGGGAAGTAGAGGACATCGCCCGGGCCGAATTCGGTTTCCGCGCCCCCCGCGGGCGTGAATCGGCAGCGGCCGCTCACGATGACGGCGAACTCGGCCGCCTTCTGCTGCCGCGGCCAGCGGCCCGGTGTGCACTCCCAGATACCGATCTTCCGGGCGGCCTCCTCGTCCTCGACCAGGGGCAGGAGGCCGATCCGGGAGACGAGCTCCCCGAGGGGCCCGGGAACCGGGCCCCGGTCCTCTAGCGCCTGCTCGGCGGCGCGCTTGAGATTGGTCACGACGAGGCTCGACGGCATCGGTCTTCCTGTCCGGCCGCGGAACTCCGCGCCGGCTTACGGTGGATTTGAGCGCCGGAGCAGAGGCCGGCCCGGGGAGCGCTCGGTTGCGCCGGACTGTGCAGTCGCGCGAAACCGCGCGACTGCCAAGTGTCGGTCGCCTAGACCGTTCCGTTCACGATTTCGCCGCCGCTATCGCCGTCTTGATCCAGGAATCGAACTGCTCCTGGTGGCTCTTGATCCACGCCTTGGCATGACGGTCGATGTCTTCCTCGCGGTTCTCGCCATTGAGCATCTTGCGGTTTTGCTCGGCCCGGTCGTTGAAGTGCATCTTGACCGACTTCATGAAGCTCAGGGCAGCCGGGTTCTCCGCGGCCCATTTCTTGTTCACACCGATGTAATAGACGGTCGGCAGCCAGCCGACGTCGCACGGGTTTGAAGCGCAGCCGTCGACATCCGGCAGCGGCTTGTACTTCGCCATCTGATCGTCGGGGAGCGAAACCTTCTTCAGCTCCAGCCAGACCAGGTCCTTCCCGGGGAGGAGCTTCATGGTCGTGGGGTTCGGATACCAGGCGTAGAGCAGGATGGGCTGACCGGCCGCATAGCGCCCGACCGCATCGGCCGCGAGCGTCGTGTACTCGCCTTGAACCATGGTGACGGTCTTCTCGAGACCGAGCGCCTTCATGTGGTGATGCGCCACGGCCGAGGACCCGGCCCAGCTCGAGGCGGGACCGATCATGTCGGCCTTGCCGTCCCCGTTCTGGTCGAAGAGCTTCGCGATCTCGGGCCTCTGGAGGTCCTCCAGGTACCGGATGTTGTGCTTCTCGGCGGTCTTCTTGTCGACCAGATAACCCTGCACCGTGCCGGGATCCATGATCGGCCCGACCGGCTCCACGTCCGCGGCCGTGCGGCTGTAATAATCCGCATGGTTCGGCAGCATGGTGTCGACCGTGTAGCCGAGGTCCCCGCGCTGCAGGGACGTGAAGATGGCCGCCGGGGCCAGGGTCTTCGGCGGCACGACCTTGTAGCCGAGCTGTTCCAGCCCGATGTCGACGATCCGCTGGCCGAACCAGAACGAATCCCAGTTGGGACGGGCGGTCGAAACCGTCCTGCCCGCGCCCGGTAGCTTGTCCTGGGCCGAGGCCGGGCCGGCCGCCAGGAGCGCGGCGCCGGAGGCAAGTGTCAGGGCAAATCCGACGATGAAGCTTTTGACCATGCTTGTTCCCTTCCTTCTGGGTGAACCAGGATGAGACCGTGACGTTTATTGCGCGGGAGCACCTTCCGTCCGGAACCGCGTGATCATCGACTTGAACCGGCTCCTTTGCCCGGAGGGCGTCGTGAGCCGCACGAAACCCTGCGTGATCCGGTCGAGGCTGATCGCGAGCAGCACGATCGCGAGACCGCCGATCCCGGCCAGCCCCACATCGAGCGCTCCGATGCCGCGCAACACGGTGAGGCCGAGTCCCTCGGCCCCGATCATGGCGATCACCACGCTCATGACGAGCGCCATCAGGAGCGTCTGGTTCAGCCCGACCATGATCGACGGCAGGGCGAGCGGCAGGCGGATGTTGACGAGCGATTGCCACTCGGTTGCGCCGAACGCCTCGCCGGCCTCCAGCGTGTCGGCCGGAACCTGACGCAGCCCATGGTTCGTGAGCCGGATGATGGGCGGCATGGCGAAGATGATGGTCGCGATGACGCCCGGCACGGTTCCGATGCCGAACAGCATCACGACCGGCACGAGATACACGAAGGACGGCGTCGTCTGCATCACGTCGAGCAGCGGCTGAAGCAGCGACCAGAACCGGTCGCTCCGCCCCGCGACGATCCCGAGCGGAACTCCGATCACGATGCAGAACGAGACCGCGGTGACCAGAATGGCGAGCGAGGTCATCGCTTCGTCCCAGAGGCCCATGAATGCGATCAGGGCGAAGGACACCGCACAGAACAGGCCGTGGCGCCACCCGGCCATGCGCCACCCGGCCAGAGCGAAGAGCACGACGACCACCCAGAACGGCATCGCCTCGAGGACACCGGACACGCCGTCCAGCATGCGGCCGATCGGGTACCGCATCGCCTGGAAAGCCGGGCGCCATTCGTTGACAAGGAAATCGACCGCGCCCTGGATCAACCGGTCGACGCGGAGCAGATACTCCCTCGGGACGCGCTCCATCATTGTGCCGCCTCCAGCATTTCGGGCCCATGCTGCATGGACGGACCGTCGGGGCTCCGCCGGGCGTGATCGCTGAGGTGCAGCAGGACGTCGCCTGCATCGACCGCGCCGACCGCCTGGCCGGCATCGTTCACGATCGCGACGGGCGCCTGGCCCTCGCAGGCGCGGTAAAGATCGATCAGCGCCGAGGACGCGAAGGCGGACGCGACAGCCCGCCGGGGCAGATCGGACATCGCCGTTGCGTCCCGCGCTTGCTCGAGCTCCTGGCCGCGCATGAAGCCGAGCGGCTTGCCGTCCGGACCCACTACGACGGCATGCGGTTTGTTCGCCATGAGCAGTTGCCGAAGGGCGTCGGCCCTGACGGCGTCCGCTCGGATCAGGGGAACACGCATCGGCGAGACGTCGCCTGCACAGAGCAGCTTCGAGCGGTCGAGTTCGCGGGCGAAATTCTCGACGTAATCGTCGACCGGCCGCAGCACGATGTCATGTGGAGTGCCGACCTGAACGAAGCGGCCGTCCCGCATCACGGCGATCCGGTCGCTGAGCTTCACGGCCTCGTGGAAATCGTGGGTGATGAAAACGATCGTCTTCTTGATCTCCCGCTGCAGCTTGAGAAGCGCCTCCTGCAGGTCGGCCCTGATGAGCGGATCGAGTGCGCTGAACGGCTCGTCCATCAGCAGGATGTCGGGATCGTTCGCGAGCGCGCGGGCCAGCCCTACGCGCTGCTTCATGCCGCCGCTCAGGTTGTCCGGGTAGCGGTTCGCCCAGTCCGACAGCCCGACCTGCTCGAGCGCCCTGAGGGCCGTCTCACGGCGCTGCTGCCGCGGCTCGCCGCGCAGTTGCAGGCCGAACTCGACATTGGCCACGACCGTCTTGTGCGGCAGCAGCGCGAAATTCTGGAAGACCATGGCGATCTTCGTGCGCCTGACCTGCCGCAGCTCGGCCGGGCCTTTCTGCAGCAGCTGCTCGCCATCGATCTGGATGGAGCCCGCGCTCGGCTCCATCAGACGGTTGAGGCAGCGGACGAGGGTCGACTTGCCGGATCCGGACAGCCCCATGATCGTGAAGATCTCGGCTTCCCCCACCTCGAAGGACACGTCGCAGACGGCGACGACCTGGCCCGTCCTGCTCAGGACGTCCTTCGGGTGAACACCTTGTCTGGCAAGCCGCAGCGCTTCCTCCGGCTGGGTCCCATAAACCTTGAAGACCCCGTCGGCTTTCAACTTAGCTGTCATCGGCCGTCACGTTCTCGCAGCCCTGCCGAATGCCATCCTGGTCCGTCTCGTTGCTGAGGAGTGGCGGGCGGACCCTCAGCGCCTGATCCCGATCGCAAGATCGTGACCGCTACCGGGGCCTACCTCGGACACGATCATGAGATCGAATGGCCGGGATTATTCAAATCGATAATATCGATGCTCGAAGCGATGCGGCCGATGATGGTGCCTGCACGCTCACGACTCCAACCGGCTCGAGCACCCCGATGAAATCGATCCCTCGATTGAAATAATCAATTTGACCGATGCTGCCCGGAATGCGGTTTTGATCCGCGCCAGGAAGCGCCCGCTGCCACCTTCAAGGGGCTTCCGCTTCCGCGTCACAGAGGGGATGGAAGGGTCGCATGAGCAGCACGAAGCCTAGCGCTGAAATCGCGGGCGCCGGCCTCGCGGGCCTCGCGGCTGCGGCCGCCCTGGCCCAGCGTGGCTGGGCAGTCCGGGTGCACGAGAAGGGCAAGCAGCTCCGGGAGATCGGCGCAGGCTTGTACCTCTGGCAGAACGCCCTCGACGCGCTTCGCGTGCTTGGGGTGTACGACCAAGTCGCGGAGGTGGGCGTTCAATCCAGGACGCCCCGCATGCTGCTCGACCACAACAGCAACGAAATCGACCTGCGACGCCAGCAGGATACCACGCCCGAGCTGATCGTGGTGCTCCGCACGGAGCTGCACCGGATCCTGGCGGAGTTCGCCGTGGCGAACGGCGTCGAGATCGTGACCAACTCCAAGGTCCTGGGCGCCGACCCCGAGGGCCGGCTCGAGTTCGAGAGCGGCTGGGGGCCGAAGGTCGACCTCGTGATCGGCGCTGACGGCGTATTCTCGCGCGTCCGGGATTCGCTGAAGCTCGCAACGGAAATCACGGACATGAAGGATGGCTGCGGCCGGCACCTCATCCCGCGCCGGCCGGAGGACAGTGTCAACCAGCGTCGGATCGAGATGTGGAACGGCGGGCGCCGCGTCGGCATCGCGCCGGTCAGCAAGGATCAGCACTACGTGTTCCTGTGCTGCCCCGAAAGCGACATCGCGGGTCGCGTCCAGCAGCCCTTCAACCTGGAGGCCTGGGCCTCCTCGCATCCGCAATACCGCTCCTATTTCGAGCGGCTGCCGCGCCATCCGGAGGAGTACTGGCGGCCCTTCTTCCACGTGAGCTGCTCGTCCTGGACCAAGGGCCGGGTCTCCATCATCGGGGATGCCGCACACGGCATGGCGCCCAATCTCGGCCAAGGCGCGTGCGTGGCCCTCGTGAACGCGGTGGTGCTGGCGCGGGCGGTCTCGGCCGGGAACGATGTTCCTGCGGCTCTGAAGACGTGGGAGGCCGCGGAACGCCCCTACGTGCTCCGGACGCAGCGGATGTCCTACCTGTACGGCGCGGTGGGAACGAAATGGCCGAGGAAACTGCTCGGGCTGAGGAGCAAGATCCTTCCGCTGCTCGGACGGACCGACCTGGTCCAGCGAAACCTCCGCGTGGCCCTCGACCACAAGCCCGCCATCTGAAGCCAGGACACGCACAGCCATGGAGATCGTTCAGGGCGGCGGCGAGCCCATCGTCTTCGTGCACGGGAACGGCTCCACGCGCGAGACCTGGGCCGGGACCATCGCCTGTCTGACAGACCGGTTCCGGTGCATCTCATACGACCTCCCGGGTCATGGCGGGGCACCGCTACCGGCCGGCGATCTGCCCATCGAGCTGTTCGTCGAGGATCTCGAACGCGTTCGGGCGAAGTTCGGGCTCGAGCGCGCCTGCTTCGTCGGACACTCGCTCGGGGCCTTCATCGCGGCCGCCTACGCTGCGGCCCATCCGGAGCGCGTGAGCGCGCTGTGCGTTCTCGCCGCGCCCGCCGGGCGGAGCGAGACCGACCGGGAAGCAGGGCGGCAGCTCATCGCGACACTGAAAGCCGAGGGCGTGCCCGCCACGATGGGGAAGCTCGTCGGCTTCTGGTACACTGACGAGTTCGTCCGAACGCATCCGGGCGCCTTGCGGGACCGGCTCGCGCAGGTCTCGACGATCGACGACGACGTCTTCATCCGGACATACGAGCTCTACAACCGGACGGAGATCATGCCCTGGCTCGCCCGGATCGCGTGTCCGACCCTCGTGATGACGGGCGAGTTCGCGCGCGGCGCCCCGGCGGACGCCGCCCGCACGATCGCCAGGATGCTGCCGCGATCCGAGCTGACCATCATGCCGGGCATGAAGAACGGCATCCTCACCGAAGTGCCGGACCGCGTCGCGGGCGAGATCGCGGCCTTCGTCGCGCGCCACGGCGCGCCGACGGGCGCGTAGCCGCCCAAGCGAACCCCGGATCGTCCCACTAGGCTCCGGTTCCAAAGCATCCGCTCTCACCCAGGAAGGACGACATGGCTCTGAACCAGGACTTGATGGCGCGTCGAGACGCAGCCGTCGTGCGGGGCATCGGGCACTCGACACAGGTCTTCGCGGCGCGGGCGCGGAACTCCGAGATCTGGGACGTCGAGGGGCGGCGCTACGTCGATTTCGCGGGCGGCATCGCCGTGCTCAACACCGGACATGCCCACCCGAAGGTGCTGGCAGCCGTCCGCGAGCAGATGGACCGCTTCACGCACACCTGCTTCCAGGTCGTCCTCTACGAGCCCTACGTGCAGCTCGCCGAGCGCCTGAACCTGCTGGCGCCCATGTCCGGCCCGCTCAAGACGGCCCTCTTCACGACCGGGGCCGAAGCCACCGAGAACGCGATCAAGATCGCGCGGGCCGCGACCGGCCGACCCGGCGTGATCGCCTTCACGGGCGCCTTCCACGGGCGCACGGCGCTCGCCTCGGCGCTGACCGGCAAGGTCGTGCCCTACAAGCGCGGGCTTGGCCCGTCGCTTCCCGACGTCTGGCATGTACCGTTTCCGACAGCCCGGAACGGCGTCACGGCGCAGGAGGCGCTTCGCTACCTCGACTTCATCTTCGCGGCCGATGCGGATCCGTCACGCATCGCGGCGATCATCGTCGAGCCGATCCAGGGAGAAGGCGGATTCCATGCCTGCCCGCCCGAACTGATGGGCGGTCTGCGGGATATCTGCGACAGGCACGGCATCGTGCTGGTGGCCGATGAGGTGCAGACCGGCTTCGGCCGCACAGGCCGCATGTTCGCCATGGAGCATCACGAGGCGCAGGCCGACCTCATCTGCGTCGCGAAGAGTCTTGCCGGCGGCTTCCCGCTGTCGGGTGTCATCGGACGGGCCGCCATCATGGACGCGGCCGGTCCGGGCGGGCTCGGCGGCACCTATGCGGGCAATCCGCTCGCCTGCGTGGCGGCACTCGCCGTGCTGGATGTGCTGGAGGAGGAGGGGCTGCTCGCGAGGGCGGAGGCGATCGGCGCACGCATCACCGCGCGGCTCGAAGCCATGCAGCGTCGCAACACCCTCGTCCCGATCGAGGCCATCCGCGGCAAGGGCGCCATGATCGCCTTTGACATCATGGGGCGCCGCGGAACCGAGGAGCCCGACCCCGAGGCGACGAAACGGGTCATCGCGCGGGCGTGCGAGCGCGGCCTGATCGTCCTGTCCTGCGGGACGACCGCGAACACCATACGGATCCTCGTTCCGCTCACCGCGAGCGACGAGATCGTTGATGAGGGTCTGGGAATCCTGGAAGCCGCGCTCGAGGCGGCCGCCTAGCGGCCCCCCGGCCGGGCGGCGCCCTGCCGGGCGCCCGGCTGCAGGCGGAGCCGCCATTCCGACGCCCGGGACGGGCCGGAGCGAACCGTCACCTGCTGAACGGCTTCTCCGGCCGGCCGCTTTCTCGGCTGGCTATTTGGAAACGAGGCGGCACTTTGACGCCGACAGGGGCTGAAACGCCTCATCGCCCGGGATCTTCTCCTTGACCTCGAAATAATCCCACAGCTCCTTGACGTCCTTCGGCGCTTTCACCTGCACAAGGTAGATGTCGTAGACCATGCGGCCGTCCTGACGGATCTTCCCGCTCTCGGTGTAGATGTCACTCACCGTACCGGCCTTCATGCGGTCCATCACCTCGCCGGGCGCGTCGGTCTGGGCGGTCAACACGGCCTTGAGATAGGTGCTGACGGCCGAGTAGGTCCCGGCATGGATGAAGTTCGGCATCTTGCCGTGCTTCGCCATGAACTTACGGCTCCACACCCGCGTCTTGTCGTTGAGGTTCCAGTAGAAAGGCTCAACCATCACCATGCCCTGCGTGGTCTCCGGACCGAGGGCATGGACGTCCGTGATGGTGCCGACCAGAGGCACGAGCGTCTGCTTCTTGGTGAGTCCGAAGTCGTTTGCCGCCTTGATCGCGTTGTGGAGGTCCGTGCCGGCATTGGCCAGGCCGATCACCTTCGCCCCCGAACCCTGGGCCTGCAGAACAAACGACGAGAAGTCCGTCGCGCTGATCGGATGATTGACGACGCCGACCACCTTGCCGCCGGACCGCGCCAGAGCCTCGCTGGTCCCTTCCACGAGCGACTTGCCGAGCACGTAGTCGACGGCCAGGAAATACCATGTCTCGAGGCCCAGCGATTTGACGATCCGGGCATGGGCATTCGAATACGCGTACGTATCCCAGGTGTAGCTGATCGTGTTCGGCGAGCATTGTTCGTTGGTGAGGCGCGTCGACCCGGCACCCGTCACCATGAGGACCTTGTTCTTCGATTCCGTCACTTGCGAGACCGCGAGGGCCACGCCGGAATTGATCACATCCGTGATCATGTCGACCCCTGCCGTATCGAACCATTGCCGGGCGATGTTGGCGGCGATGTCGCTCTTGTTCTGATGATCCGCCGAAACGAGCTCGACCTTGAAGGGCGGCTTGCTGCCCGCGACGAAATCGTCGATCGCCATTTGGGCCGCGATGACGGATCCCGGCCCGCTCAGATCCGAGAAGACGCCGCTCATGTCGGCGAGCACGCCGATCTTGACGGTGCCGTTCGAGATCTTCGGGTCCTGCGCAACAGCTGCGCTCGACAACAGGCAGGTCATGACGGCAGCGCTTAAGGCGGGGCGCTTCGAACGTTTCATGATGCTTCTCCCGGGAAATTTTTTTGGTTGTGACGACGTCTAGGCAGCGGTGCGGCGCTGCTCGTTCTGCTCCGGCCGCAATGCCTCCGCCCAGCTGCGGATTGCCGCCAGCGTGGACTGCGTCTCGGGCAGGAACGGAAACAGCGTGAACACGTGGACGGACTCGGCGACGATCGTGCTGGTGACCCTCACGCCGGCTTTCGTGGCGCGCTCGATCAGCCGGGTCGCGTCGCTCAGAAGGACCTCACCCTGGGTGGCCGCAACGAACATCGGCGGCAGCCCGGACAGGTCGCCGAAGACCGGCGATACCAGCGGGTCCGTCGGCTCGTGACCCTGGAAATACGATGCTCCCATGAACGTGAGCAGATCACGGTTCGCCGCAGGATCGTTGCCGTTTTCCTTCTGCAGGCTCTCTCCGGACAGCGTGAGGTCCGCGAACGGGGCGACCGCAATGATGCCTGCCGGCAGGGGCACTCCCGCGCCGCGCAGGACCAAGGCGAGTGCCACGGCGAGCCCGCCTCCCGAGGATTCCCCGCTGAGGAGGATGCGGTCCGCGGGCGTGCCCGTCGCGAGCAGGCCCCGATACGCCTCGACCGCGTCGTCGAGCGCCGCCGGATACGGGTGCTCGGGCGCCAGCCGGTACTCCACGGTGTAGCAGGCACCATCGACAGCCTGCGCCAGGCGGTGCGCGTATTCGACGGACGATTGTGCGGATCCGATCAGGTAGCCGCCGCCGTGGAAATGCAGCACCGTCATCCCGCCCGCCTGTCGAGGCTCCAGCCGGAGGGCGGGTACGCTCCCGAGCTCGGCCGGAGTCGCCGCGACGCCGGCCGGCAAGGGGAAACTGGTCGTCAGGAAGCGATCGTAGGCTTCGCGCAGGCCGTCGTGGCCCTTCGCGACATCCTCGGGCGTGAACGCGCTCTTCCACATGAGGAAGGCGCGGTGACTCTCGGGACGCTCCAGGCGCTTGCCCTCGCGCAGGCCAGTGACGCCGAGAACCTCGCCTGGCGGATTCTCGACCGCCCTGACCACGTTGTAGTCCCAGGCGAGCCCCCAGCTCGTCTGCGCGAGCGGATCGATCCGGGCCATTCCTTTCCAGCGCCCGTTCCGGTCCCGGACTCGCTGGGGATGCGATTCGTGCATCAGCTTCACGACCGCGCGCGCGCCGGCCTGGATCCGGGTCGTCCGCGGGATCCGGCGCTGCTGATATTCGAGCAGCGCGCCCGGCACGTCGTCTTGCCGCCGGGACAGAACCCTGGCGAGCGTCCACGCATCCTCGATGCTCTGACCGGCTCCGGCCGCCAGGAACGGAACCATCGGGTGGGCTGCGTCCCCAAGGAGCGTCACCCGGCCGGAGGTCCAGTTGTCGACAGGGTCGCGGTAGAACATGCCCGTGATGAAGCTGGTTTCGATCTGCTCCATCATCCTGCGGGCGCGCGGCTCCATGCCGTCGAAGGACCGCATCAGGTCGTCGATGTCGCCGCTGTCCGTCCAGGACTCCCGCTGCACCTCGGTGGCGGGCACCGAGGCCAGGATGCTGTACAGGTTCTTCGGGCGAACCCAGTAGGTGATCAGGGTCCGGCCGGGGCCGAACCAATAGTTCCCCCGCTCCTCCAGATCGAGGCCCTCCAGCTTCTCCGCCGGGATCAGCGATCGCCACATCAGGATGTTGGCGAAGTGCTTCTCCTCCCGTCCGCGAAGCACCTCTCTGACGGCCGAGTGGATTCCGTCGGCGGCGACCAGGACGTCCGCCCGAAGCGTTTCCCCCGTGCTGAGCGTCGCCTCGACCGCCTCCGGCGTCTGCGAGAACCCGACGATCTTCTTGCCGAACCGGATCGTGCCGGGAGGGAGCGCCCGGACCAGGATGTCGACGAGGTCCGCACGATGTATGTTGTACATGGGCGCGCCGTAGCGCTGGGCCGCCTCCATGCCGAGTGGCGCCTGGTACAGCATCCGGCCGGTGTGGAGGTCGCGGTAATCGTACGAGAGCGGCATGACGCCGACGGACCGGATCTCGTCCTCAACCCCGATTTCGCGCAGCACGACGCTTGCATTGCTGGCGATCTGGATCCCTGCGCCGATCTCCTTCAGTTCGGAAGCCTGCTCGAGGACGGTGACGTCCATGCCGAACCGGCGACAGGCGATGGCGGCGGTCAGCCCGCCGATGCCGCCACCCGCGATGAGCACGTGCATGATTCCCTCCCGGGGCCGCCTTTGATGCCGCGGCTCATTAAGTGATACGACTTAACTAGGGGAGCAAGCTCGATGTCAAGACGAATAGCGGCTGTGGCCGAGGAAGGAGACGACACGAAGAGCCAGCTGAAAGCAGCCGCGCAGAGCCTGTTCGCAAGCTACGGTGTGGCGGCGGTCACGGTTCAGCAGATCGTGTCAGCGGCCGGACAACGGAACAATGCTGCGCTGCACTACCATTTCGGAACGAAGGACGACCTCATCCGGCAACTGCTCGTCGAGGGAGCCCAGGACGTCGATGTGCGCCGCCGCGCGATGCTTGCCGAGCTCGAGGGCGCGGGAGGCCCGCAGACCGTGAGGCAGGTGATGCAGGCCCTGGTGCTGCCGGTCATCGCGCTGGAAGGGGATCCACGCAGGCGCGGCTACATCCGGCTCGTCGCCAATGTGCAGATGACCAATCGCGAGCTCCTGAGGTCGGCCTTGGCCGACCGGTGGAACGAGGGCTACGTCCGGTGCTTGGCCCACCTCCGCCGGATCGTCACCTCTGTGCCCGCGATGCTCCTCGAACAGCGCTTGTCGCTCCTCGGGATGTACTCGAATGCGGCGCTGTCGGCTCGTGATGCCGCGCTGCAGCTCCAGCCCGGGGAGCCTCACAGGCTCTGGGGCCAGCCCTACACGGTGGACAACATGATCGACACGCTGGTCGCGGTGATAGCGTGCGAGCCTTCGATCGAAAGTCGGACAGCACTCGGCCCGGAAGCATCCGGGTCCCGCTAGCGGGACGGGAGTACCATCGGCTAACCCGAGAAGCCGCCCCTGCCGAGGCTCTCTCCGTGCGGGCGCGTGCTGCCGGGCGATACACCGGCGCCCCTACGCGGCCTCCGCCTGAACCAGGACCGCACGGCCCCGCACCTCTGCCATCCCGTGCTGCCCGTCAGGTCCGCCGGTCTGGGCCGGTCGTCGGCACGGAGCCTTCGGCCGCGCGGACAGCGTCCCGGATCGCCTCGGCGGCCTCCGAGACGGCGGCCTTGGCCGACCCGAACAGGTTGTGCAGCCGGATGAAGCCGTGCGTCGTTCCGGGATAGCGGCGATGCCGGACCGGCACGCCCGCGGCCGTCAGCATCTCGGCATAGGCTTCGCCCTCGTGACACAGGACGTCGTGCTCGGCGGTCATGACGAGCGCGGGCGGCATCCCGCCGAGATCGTCCGCCCGCAAGGGCGAGATGTCCGGGGACGCGTGCTGCCCGGCCGGGGCGTAATGCCCGAAGAACCACTCCATGTCGGCGCGCTTCAGCGGCATGCCCTCGCTGTGGGCCTGGTAGCTGGGTGAATCGAACCTGCAGTCGGTCACCGGGTAGATCAGGACCTGCAACGCGGCGGAGAAGCGGCCGCGCAGGCGTCGCAAAGCGACCGTGGCGAGGTTCGCGCCGGCGCTGTCTCCCGCCACCACGATCGGAACGGACCGCCCGAGCAACTCCGCCATGTTGTCGGCTGCCCAGAGGAACGCGTCCTCCGTGTCCTCGAGCCCTGCCGGAAAGGGATGCTCCGGGGCGAGCCGGTATTCCGTCAGGAGCACGGCGGCACCGGACTCGAAGGCGAGTTGCCGCGCCAGGGTATCGTAATCGTCCAGCTCGCCGACGACCCAGCCTCCGCCATGCTGGTAGACGACGAGGCCCTCGGGCCGTGCGCTCGGCAGGAACAGGCGGCCTGCGATGCCGCCGCTGCGCGTGCTGATCCGCACCGGGCGCACATCCGCCATGGCCGGCCCGGGCCCAAGTGCCGCGCGGCTCGCCCCGACCATGTTGCGGGCGTCCGCAGGTGTCCCGGCCGAGAGCGCCGGCTGTCCGGACGCCGCGAGCTTCGCGAGCATCGCGGCGATGAACGGGTCGAGGGCCATCGAGATCTCCGATGAGGCGCGTTGTCGTCCGACCTTACGCGTGGACCGGCCTGGCCGGCCACGCTCGCAGGATGTTCACCCGGTCCGGCTCGTCGCGGCTGAACGGATCACGCGTGCCGCTGCTACCGGCGAGGAGCTGTCGCCGCCAAGCCCCCCGGGGCACGTGATCCGTTGGGCCGCCCGCGGCGCCTACCGCCCTCCCCCGCAGGCGACCCGCCTCCCGGCGGGATCGCCCGTTCGAGAGGCCAGCCCGCGTCGGACAGCTCCCAATTCGCCCAGGATGCCCGGCCGGTCCGCACGACGCGCAGCCGACCGGCTGTCCGGGCAACCTGCCCGGCTACTTGCGCTCGATCTGGGCCGTCTCGACGATCTCGACCCAGCGCTTGGTGTCCTCCTTGACGAAGGCCCCCAGAGCGGCCGGGTCGGTCGGGAACGGGTCGGAGCCGATCCTGTCGACGAAGCCCACGAAGTCGGCCGTTTCCAGGGTCTTGTTGATGGCCGCGTTCAGCTTCGCGGTGATGGCCGGCGGCAGGTTGGCGGGCCCGTACATCGCGACCCAGGCGATGATGCGGTAGTTCGGGATCCCCTGCTCCTCCATGGTGGCGATGTTCGGGAGGGTCTTCACCCGCTTGTCGCCCGTGATGGCCAGGACCTTGAACTTCTTCTCCTCGATCATCCCGAGCCCGCTTGCCGGGTCGGGAAAGAACACGTCGATGCGGCCGCCGATCAGGTCGGTGATCGCCTGGGGCGAGCCGCGATACGGGACGTGCAGCATGTCGATGCCGGCACGCGCCTTCAGCATCTCGCCGGCCCCTCGGCCGCCGGTGTTGCCGCTGCCGAAGGACAGCTTCGGGTTCGCGGACTTCGCAACCTTGATGAAGCCGGCGAGGTCGTCCGCCGGGAAGTCGGGCCGGACCGCGAGCATGAAGGGGATCTTGATGATGCCGCCGACCGGCGTGAAATCCTTCTCGGGATCGTAGGGCAGCTGGCGGTAGATGTTCGGATTGGCCGAGTGCGTCGTGTTGGTGGTGATGAACAGCGTGTAGCCGTCCGGAGCCGCGCTCGCGACCGCCCGCGCCGCCACGATCCCGTCCGCCCCCGCCTTGTTCTCGACGATGAAGCTCTGACCGAGCTGTTCCCGAAGGCTTTCGGCCAGCTTGCGGGCGACGCCGTCCGTGGCCGAACCGGCCGGAAACGGCACGACGATCGTGGCCGGGCGCGTCGGATATGCGTCCTCCGCGAACACCGGATTCGACCCGAACGCCGCGAGCCCGAGCAGAGTTGCAAGCCAAAATCTCATTTCCAGACCTCTTCAAGGCGCTCTAGTCGCGCCAGCACTGAGATGGCGGGGAACCGCCGGAAGCTGCGCCAGGCGGTGCGGTCACCCGGTGCGGAGCATGGGACGGTCGTCGTCCTGGGAGCGGTCCGCGACCGCGGGAGCCCCGTCGAACCGGAAGCCCTCGTAGCCTGCGGCGGCCACCGCCGCGCAGTGCTCGCGGTAGCGGCCGACTCCGCCGATATACGGCATGAACACCCGCGGCTTCCCGGGGACGTTCGCGCCCATGTACCAGGATGCCGCCCGCGGATAGAGCGTGCGTTGGGCGACCTCGTTGACGTGCTCGACCCAGCGATCTTCCGCGTCCCGATCGCTCGCGATCACCGACAGCCCGCGCACCTGCATGAAGCCGAGGCACTCCGCGATCCACTCGACGTGCTGCTCGATCGAGACGAGGACGTTCGACAGCACGGAAGGGCTGCCCGGGCCCGTGATCGTGAACAGGTTCGGGAACCCGGCCGGCATCAGACCGAGGTGGTTGCGCGGGCCCGCGGCCCATTTCTCGCGCAAGCTCTCCCCGTCCCGACCGCGGACATCCATTGCGAGCAGCGCGCCCGTCATCGCGTCGAATCCTGTCGCGAAGACGAGCGCGTCGAAGACGTGGTCGGCGCTCGTGGTCCGAACCCCGGTCGGGGTGATCGCCTCGATGGGGTCGGCGCGAAGGTCGACGAGCGTGACGTTGTCCCGGTTGAAGGTCTCGAAATAGCCGGTGTCGAGGCAGATGCGTTTGGCGCCGATCGGATAGTCGCGCGGCGTGAGAGCGTCGGCCACGCCGGGGTCGACGACGATCTTGCGGATCTGCTCGCGCACGAACTCCGCCGCGGTCTCGTTGGCCTCCTGGCTGACCGCGAGGTCGTTGAACGCGTGCATGAAGTTCGCCCCGCCCTTGTTCCAGCGGGCTTCGTACTCGCGCCGGCGTTCGGCCTCTTCGACCGAGAGGGCGCCGCGCTCCGAGAAGTCGTAGATCGCGCCGGACTTCGTCATCCGGGCCTCCTGCCGGCGGGCGGCATAAGCGGCCTTCCAGCTCGCCGCGTAGTCCGGGCTCATCGGCGCGTTGCCGGCCGGCAGGGAATAATTCGGCGTCCGCTGAAACACGGTCAGGTGCCCGGCCTCGGCGGCGATCACCGGGATCGCCTGGATTCCGGACGACCCTGTGCCGATCACGCCGACCCGGAGAGCCGAGAAGCTCACGCCCTCCTTGGGCCAAGCCCCGGTGTGATAGCTCGGCCCCGCGAACGACCCGAGCCCTGGGATTTCCGGCATCTTCGCGGCCGAGAGGCAGCCCGTCGCCATGATGCAGAACCGGGCGGAGACCGTGGCCCCGGTCGAAAGCTCGACCGTCCAGAGTCCGCGCTCATCGTCCCAGGCGGCGGCCTCGACGCGCGTCTCGAAGCTGATGTCGCGGCGCAGGTCGAACCGGTCCGCGACGTGGTTGGCGTAGCGCAGGATCTCGGGCTGGGCCGCAAACCGCTCGGACCACGACCATTCCTGCTGCAGAGCCTCGTCGAAGGAGAACGAGTACTGCATGCTTTCCACGTCGCAACGCGCGCCGGGGTAGCGGTTCCAGTACCAGGTGCCGCCGACGTCCGCCCCGGCCTCGAATACGCGTGCGGACAGTCCGAGGGCCCGGATGCGATGCAGCATGCAGAGCCCGGCGAACCCCGCTCCGACGATCGCGACATCGAACTGCCGCCCGTCGATCTCCGGGCGGCCACTCGGCGCTTGCATCATCCCCGTCTCCCTCGGACAGCGTCAGTTGGGTCGGAGCGCCCCGACGGCCTATTTT
This sequence comes from Enterovirga sp., assembly GCA_028290695.1. Lineage (GTDB taxonomy): Bacteria > Pseudomonadota > Alphaproteobacteria > Rhizobiales > Beijerinckiaceae > Enterovirga. The sequence continues at coordinate 16,864 of JAQGJJ010000058.1, forward strand.
CAGGCGTGCCTTATGCTGCTCAGCTCTTCACGAGCGGGCAGGCTTTCGGGTCGGCGGGGGCGAAAGCCTCGGTGGCCGGGATCCGGGCGACCTCCTTGTAGAGGTCCCACTCGCCCTTCGACTCCTCGGGTGTCTTCACGCGGAAGATGTACTGGTCCCGCATGACCCGGCCGTCCGGACGGATCGATCCGTTCTTGGTCATGAAGTCGTTGATCGGGATCTCGCGCATGGCCGCCATCACCTTCGCGGTGTCGTCCGTGCCGGCCTTCTCGACCGCCTTCAGGTAATGCGAGACGGCCCCGTACATGCCGGCCTGGATCATGTTAGGCATGCGGCCGAACCTGTCGCTGTATCGTTTCGCGAAGGCACGGGTCTCGTCGTTCTGGTCCCAGTAGAACGGGGCCGTCACGAACAGCCCCTGGGCGGTCTTGAGGCCGAGCGCCTTCACGTCGTGGAGGGTGAGACTGAGGGCCGCGAGCTTCTGCCCGCCGGCGCGGATACCGAACTCGTCGGCCTGCTTGAGAATGTTGGCCGCGTGAACGGTCGTGGTCGCGAGCCCGATCACGTCGGCCTTGGATTGCTGCGCCTGCAGGATGAAGGACGAGAAGTCGCGCGTCTCGAAGGGATGCGCGACCGCTCCCAGCACCTTGCCGCCGGTTGCCTCGACCATCGCGGTTGTGTCGCGCTGGACGTTCCGGCCATAGGCGTAATCGACGGTCAGAAAGTACCAGCTTTTGGCGTTCTCGTTCGCCAGCCCGCGCACGACGCCGATCGCCTGCGAATAGTTGTTGTAGGTCCAGTGGATGCCGTTCGGGCTGCAGGCGCTGCCGGTCAGGTCCGACGACGCGGACGAGCCGAAGATGACGATCCGGTCCTTCTCCTTGGCGAGGTTCTGGATGCCGAGCGCAACGGTGGTGATGCCCACGTCGAACACCACGCGGGCGCCCTCGTCGTACCACCGGCGCGCCATCGGAACGCCAACGTCCGGCTTGTTCAGGTGGTCGCCGTCGAGCAGCGTGATCGGGCGGCCGAGAACCTTTCCTCCGTGATCCTCGATGGCCAGCTTGGCCGCCACAACGGAGCCCGGACCGGACAGGTCCACGACCATGCCGGACATGTCCGAGATGAGGCCGATCTTCAGCGGCTCCGGCTGCTGCGCCGCGAGCGGGCCCGCGGCCAGCATGGCTGCGATCGCGGCAAGCTGCGATACTGCTTTGACCCTCATCTGCGCTCTCCCGTCCGGCATCCGTGCCGGTTCTATCGTTGCTTGTTCGATCCGGTCCGCCTCAGCCGACCAGGACGGCCCGCCCGGTGATGTCGCCGTGGTGGAGCTTCATCAGCGCGTCGTTGACGCGGTCCTTTGGGAATTCCTGGATCGGCGTGGGCGCCAGCCTGCCCTCGCGGGCGAGCGCGATCACGTCCCGCAGATCCTGAAGTGTTCCGGTGTTGCTGCCCTCGACCGATTGTGCCCGGAAGATCATGCCGGCAAGCGACAGCGTGAGTTCGCCACCGGCGACCCCGACCAGAACGAGCTTACCGCCCTTGTCGAGCGAGGCGAGGGCGGTCTGCGCCGTGGAGGAGGCGTTGACGAAGTCGATCGCCGCCGTGACCGGCCCCCCCGCGGCGGCCATGATCCGGGCCGGCAGGTCGGCGCCGGATCCGTCGACGGCCTGCGTGGCGCCCCCGGCGAGCGCCGCGGCCCGCTTCTCCGGGCTGAGATCGACCGAGACGATCCGCTCGTGCCCGAAAGCCCGCAGCATGGCGATGGCGGCCAGGCCGAGCCCGCCGGCTCCCATCAGCAGCACGGGCGCGGTCGGCGGAAGCGGCATGATCTTGCGGAGTGCGGAATAGACCGTGATCCCCGAGCACGCATACGTGGCGGCCAGCGAGGGATCGAGTTCGCCGTGATCGACCAGATAGCGCGGATGCGGCACCTTCACGAGACCGCCAAAGCCGCCGTTCTGCATCACGCCGATGATGCGCTGAGCCAGGCAGAGATTGTCCTGCCCGGCCTCGCAGCGTGCGCAATGCCCGCAACCCACCCACGGGTAGACGACCCGGGAATCGCCGAGCGCGACGCCCGTTGCGTCCGGACCCATCGCGACGACCCGACCCACGATCTCGTGACCCGGAGCCCGCGGCAGCGTCACGCCGCGATCGGCGAGCCGCATCACCGTGCCGCCGCCCATGTTGTAGGTGCCGTGCCAGAAATGCAGGTCGGAGTGGCACACGCCGCAACGCGTGACCTCCACCACGACCTCGCTTCCGCTCGGCTCCGGGTCGGGGACCTCGATGCATTCGAGCGGCTGCTCGTTGCGGATAACGGCCCACGCCTTCACGCCAGAGCTCCCATAACGGCACCGGTCGAACTGGGGCTGCTGGCGCGCCCGGTCGCTCTCGCGCTGCCGAACCGGGATCCTCCCGGGGCCACCACCCCGACGCGCCCCGGTCGGGACGGAGGGTCGACGCGCCGCAGCGAAATGGTACAGGAAAGACCCGATGGCCGGATCCAGGGGCATCCTGGCAGGCCATCGCCACGGCAGGAGCCGGCCGGGCGGACGAAGCGTCGGTCCGGCAGGTGCGGGCTACCTTCCATCGTTTCCTCGATCGGCCTGTTTGCCTGCCAATTCCCCGAACGAGGGCACACCTGATTTGGTAAGTCAACGTACTGTATGCCACTTCCCTTTGGCGGAAGCGGGGCCATCGGAGCCCCTTTCCCCACGGCCCTGGTGCTGAGAGATCGCGAGGGGCGCGTCCTGCGCCGCTGCGCACAGAACCGAAATCCAAGAGCCGGGTGGAACGGCGGAGGCGGCCGCGCCCCGGAGCAGGATCCTCGCTGCCGGAATGGTAAGTCAGCGGATTATGTGCCTCTATCCTATGTGCTGCGAGCCGCGGATGCCGGCCGACCAGGTCCCACGCCATGACCATCAACAACAAGGTTCCACAGGAAGTCCGGGTCGGGTTCCTGGTGCACGACGTCTCCCGCATGCGGCGCACGTTGTTCGATCAGGCCATGAAGCCACTTGGAGTCACCCGGTCGCAATGGTGGGTCCTGAGCCAGCTGTCGCGGCACGCGCGTTCCGGGATGCTGCAGACGGAACTGGCGCGCGACCTGGACGTGGGCAAGGTCACGGTCGGCGGACTGATCGACCGCCTCGAGGCGGCCGGCTACGTCGTTCGCAAGCCTGACAAGACGGACCGGCGGGCCAAGCGGATCCTCATCACGGAACGAGGCTACACCATCCTCGAGGAGATGGTGTCGGTCGGTCACAAGCTGAACGCGATCATCCTGGCCGGGCTCTCGCCGGCGGAGGTGGCGGCGGCCGAGCAGGCTCTCGAGACCATGAAGGACAACATCAGGGCGGCAGTCGTCGAGAGAGACGACGTGGAGCTGCCGGTCGGCGTCTTCGCGCCCGACGAGGCGCCTGCTCTTGTGGCTCCCGAGCCCGCCCGTCGCAATCCGGCGAAGGCGGCGCGGCGGCAGGCCTGAAGGCCCGACGCAGGAGACGCCTTGCCCAGGCGAACCCCGGCCGGCACCGGACGCCGCAATCGCCCGCTCAATAGGATTTGGGCAGGTTCAGCACCCGTTCGGAGATGAAGGACAGGATCAGCTGCTCCGTGACCGGAGCGATCCGGGTCAGGATGGATTCCCGGAAAAGACGCTCCACCTGGTACTCGCGGGCGTAGCCCATGCCGCCATGCGTCATCACCGCCCGGGTCGCCGCGTCGAAGGCCGCCCGGCCGGCGAGGAACTTGGCCGCGTTCGCCTCTGCCCCACAGGAATGGCCGTTGTCGTAGAGCCAGCCGGCCCGCAGCATCATCCAGTAGGCCGCCTCGAGCGCGGTCCAGCTCTCGGCGAGAGGATGCTGGATACCCTGGTTCTGGCCGATCGGCCGGCCGAACACCACGCGGTCGCGCGCGTAGACCGAGGCCCTCCGAAGCGCGTCCCGACCGACGCCGATCGCCTCCGCGGCGACCAGAATCCGCTCCGGGTTCAGGCTGTCGAGGATGTACTTGAAGCCGGCGCCCTCCTCGCCGATCCGGTCCTCCTCGGGCACGAACAGATCGTCGATGAACACGGCATTCGAGTCGACCGCGTTGCGGCCCATCTTGTGGATGCGCCGGACCTCGACCTTGGTGCGGTCCAGATCGGTATAGAACAGCGTCATCCCGTCGGTCGGACGCTTGCTGTCCTTCTTCGCCGTGGTGCGGGTGAGAAGCAGGATCTTGTGCGCGACCTGCCCGGTGGAGGTCCACATCTTGCGGCCCTTGATCCTGTACCCGCCCTCCGTGCGGGTCGCGAACGTCTTGATGCTGGTGGTGTCGAGCCCGGCATCCGGTTCGGTCACGCCGAAGCAAGCCTTCTCCTTGCCGGCGATGAGAGGCTTCAGCCAACGCTCTTTCTGCTCCGGCGTGCCGTGAACCACGATCGCGTGCGGGCCGAACATGTTGAGGTGGATGGCAGAGGCGGCCGAGTACCCGCCGTTGCTGGAGGTCGCAGCATGCATCATGATCGCGGCCTCGGTCACGCCGAGCCCCGAGCCGCCGAGCTCCTCGGGCATCGTGATGCCGAGCCAGCCGCCTTCCGCCATGGCCTCGTAATACTCCTGCGGAAAGCGCAGGTGCGTCTCGCAATCGGTCCAATACTGGTCGTCGAAGGCCGCGCAGACCTTCCGGACGCCCTCATCAATTGCGAGCTGCTGCTCCGTCAGCTGGAAATCCACCGCTGCCCTCCACGATCAATGGCTCTTTCACCCCGCCAGGAAAGGAGCGGGGTGGCTGGCCAGAAGATGAGCAAGCGTACTATATGCGTCGGCATCGGTCGGCAATCGCGAATTGCCGCATACGAGTCGGACCCGGATGACACGCCCAACCCACATCCCCCCTTACGGCCTTCCAGGCTCCAATCGCCGCGTGGTGCTGGCCCGACGCCCGACCGGCATCCCGCAACCGGACGACTTCGCGCTCGACGAGGTCGCAGTGCCGGAACCGGGACCCGGCGAGTTCCTGGTGCGCAACATCTATCTGTCGGTCGACCCCGCCCAGCGCGGCTGGGCGTCCGCGGAGGCCAACTACTCCACCCCGGTGCCGCTCGACGGGCCGATGCGGGCGCTCACCGTCGGGGTGGTCGTGCGGTCCCAGACCCCCGAGGTGCAGGAAGGCGAATTCCTCTACGGCTGGTTCGGCTGGCAGGACTATGCCGTCGTGGAGCCCGCGGCGATCATCCAGCGGGCCATCGAGCCGATCCCGCTATCCGCCTATGCTGGCCTGCTCGGCATCAACGGACTGACCGCCTACATCGCCCTGACGGAGCTCGGCCGGCCCGTCGCCGGCGACACCGTGGTGGTGTCGACGGCCGGAGGCGCTGTCGGCAGCTTCGTGGGCCAGATCGCCCGCAACCTCGGCGCGCGCGCTATCGGACTGACCGGGGAGGACGACAAGGTCGAGGCCTGCCGGTCCCGCTACGGCTACGAGGTCGCCTACAACTACAAGACGGAGGACTGGGCCGCGGCCCTGGCCAACGACGCGCCCGGCGGGATCGACGTGTACTTCGACAACGTCGGCGGCACGATCCTGGATACCGTGCTGCGCCGGATGCGGCCGGCCGGCCGCCTCGTCCAATGCGGCACCGCGTCGCTCGCCGTCTGGAACCCGCCTCCGACCGGTCCTCGCAACGAACGCGAGATCCTGACGCGCCGCCTCGTGTGGAGCGGGTTCGTGATCTTCGATCACGTCGCACGTTTCAAGGCCGCGAACGCAGCGCTCGTCGGCTGGTACCGCGATGGAACGCTCCTGTACGACGAGGACGTGGCGGACGGGATCGAACATGCCCCCGGCGCCCTGCAGGCTCTGTATGGAGGCAGGAACCGGGGCAAGATGCTGATCTATATCGGCTGATCCTGCCGTGGGTCGGCCGAGCCGGGAGCGCGCGCCTATTCGACCGCGATACCCGCCTCCCTGACGAGCCTGCTCCACTTCGCGACCTCGTCACGTGAAAAGGCCTGGAAGGTTTCCGGGCTCATCGGGGACGGCTCGATGCCGAGGGTTGCGAAGCGCTCCTTCACCTCCGGCAGGGCCAGCACCTCGTTGATGGCCCGGCTCAGCCGCTCAACGATCGGCTTCGGGGTGCCGGCGGGGGCGAACAAGCCCGTCCACGAGGCGAGGTCGAAGCCTTTCACGGCGGTTTCGTCGATCGTCGGAAGATCCGGATAGAGCTGGCTGCGCGACTTGGTCGTCACCGCGAGCGGCCGCAGGTTGCCGGCCTGCAGGAAGCTCGTCGCCGACGACATGTCGACGAACATCATGGAAACCCGGTTGGCGATGACGTCGGTCAACGCCGGCGGGTTGCTGCGATAGGACACCTTGAGGATGTCGAGGCCGGTCGCCTTGGCGAAGGTCTCGGCCATCACGATGCTCGTGGAGCTGCCGCCCGCATAGGAGAGCTTACCGGGGTTCGCCTTGCCGTAGGCCAGGAGCTCCGCCATCGACCGGATGGGCAGGTCGGGATTGATCACAAGAACGTAGTTGAACAATCCCGTGTGGGCGACCGCGTCGAAGCCGCCGATCGGGTCATAGGCCAGCGACTTGTACAGCGCGCTGTTCGAGCCGTGCGTCGAGTTGGTGCCCAGAAGCAGCGTGTACCCGTCCGGCTCCGCCCGTGCGACGGCCGTGGAGGCGACCGCGCCCGTGGCCCCGACCTTGTTCTCGATCACGAAGGCCCTGCCCAGCCGGGGCGTGAGATACTGGTTGAGCACCCGGGCGGCCGTGTCGCTTCCGCTGCCGGCCGCGAAGGGCACCACGAGGGTCACGGTTCGGGAGGGATAGTCCTGGGCGTCAACCGGCCCGCCCAGGAGAGCGGACAGGAGCCCAAGCAGCGCCGCGACCCGTTTCATTGTCATTCCCCGCAAAGTGATTGCTGTGTTGCCGGCCGCCGGTGCCAACTGCGCATCCCGGCCGCCGCTTCGGCGGCGCTGCCGCCTAGAAACCGACCGCCCGCTTGCCCTTCGTGTCCAGCATTGCCCGGGCTTCGTCGGGCGTGGCTATCTCGAAGGACAGGTCTTCGAGGATGCGCCGGATCTTGCTCACGAGCGCGGCGTTCGAGGAGGCGAGCTCGCCCCGGCTCAGATACAGATTGTCCTCGAGGCCGACCCGGACGTTGCCGCCCAGAAGGGCGGACATCGTCACGAGCGGAAACTGGTGTCGCCCGGCCCCCAGCACCGACAGGTAGTAGTCGTTGCCGAACAGCCGGTCGGCCGTGGCCTTCATATGCATCAGGTTCTCGGGGTCCGGCCCGATGCCGCCCAGGATGCCGAAAATGGCCTGGATGAAGAAGGGCGGCTTCACGAGCCCGCGGGCCACGAAGTGAGCCAGGTTGTAGAGGTGGCCGACGTCATAGCACTCGAACTCGAACCGCGTGCCGTTCTCGGAGAGTTCCCGCAAGCCGCGCTCGATCTGGTCGAACGTGTTCGACAGAATGAAACCGGTCGTGGAGGCGAGGTAGGGCTGCTCCCACTCGTGCTTGAAGTCCCGGATGCGGCCGGCCGCGCCCGAGATGTTGAAGTTGAACGAGCCCATGTTCATCGAGGCGATCTCGGGTTTCGCCCAGTTCGCCGCCGCCAGCCGCTCGTCCATGCTCATGCCGAGCCCGGCGCCAGTCGTGATGTTGATGATGCCGTCGCACCGATCGCGGATCTCGGGCAGGAACTGCGCGTAGACGGCCTTGTCCTGGGTCGGCTGTCCCGTCTCCGGTACCCGCGCATGCAGATGGACGATGGCGGCGCCAGCCTCGACCGCTTCGACGGCCTGGTCTGCGATCTGCTTCGGGGTCACCGGAAGATGAGGTGACATCGACGGTGTGTGGATCGAGCCGGTGATCGCGCAGCTGATGATCACCTTGTTGCTTCGTCGCATGGGGCCGTTCCTGTCTAGAGTCGCTGCTTGATGTCGTTCCAGGCGGTCTCGAGCCCGCTCCGGAACACCGGTGCGGCGATCGCCATGAGGGCTTCGGCCCGCTCGAACACCGTCCTGCCGCGGAGATCGGCGATGCCGTGCTCCGTGATCACGACGTCGATCGCGTGACGCGGCAGGGAGACGATCCCGTCGTCGAGGCGCGGCACGATGCGGGACCTGGGTTCCTGGCCGTAGGAGGCCGGGAGCGCCACGATGCTGATGCCGCCATGCGAGAGCCGCGCCGCCTGGGCGAAATCGGGGGCGCCGCCGGCGCCACTGACCGCCCGGCCGCCCGCATGCTCGAGGTTGGCCTGGCCGAACAGGTCGATGCTCAAGGCCGAGTTTACCGCCACGAACCGGCGGGTCGCGGACAGGTGGCAGACGTCGTGCGTCACGTCGCAGCCGAGCACCGCGAACCCTTCGACGCCGTCGAGATCGCGATACAGACCCGAAGACCCGACCCACACGCAGCTGACGTGAGGAACATCGGAGTCGAGGGCGCCCGAGCGGCTCAGGCGCAGGGCGCCGTCGCCGAGCATCCCCGATTGCAGCCGCAATCCGCGGCGGTCGTGCAGGAGGTCGAACAGGGCGTCCGGTACCTTCCCGAGCCCGACCTGGAGCGCGCTGCCGTCCTCAACCAGACTCGCCACGTGGCGCGCGATGATCTGGGCCGACGCGCTCGGCGCGCCGACCTCGTAGGTCGGGAGCGGCGTATCGACCTCGCAGACGAGATCGAAATCCTCGTACGGGAGGGACAGGGCACCGGGGATGACCGGCATGTTGCGGTTGAGGAGCGCGAGGGTTCTGCCGCTTCTCGCCTGCACGAGGGGAGTGAACTCGACGGAGGGACCAAGGGAGCAGCGCCCCGCCGCATCGGGCGGGGCGACCTGAACCACGCACACGTCCAACGGGGGGCGGTCCCGCAGGTGTTTCACGAAGCCGTAGAAGGAGATCGGCAGGTGCTTGAAACGGCCCTCGCGCTGCGCCCTGCGAAGGCTGGGCTGCATGAACAGGCCCGTCACCTCGGCCGAGGGGTCCAACTGGTCCAAAGCCAGCTCGTTGATCCCCGGAATCGCGCTCGACAGGATCCGAAGTCCGCGCGAGATCTCCGGCCGCGCCGCGAAGGCCTTCAACAGCGCGACCGGTTCCCCGGCGGAGCCAGGCAGGAAAACGCTCTCGCCCGGCCGGATGGCCTCCGCCAGGGCGTCGATGGAAACGGAGCGCGTCAAGCTGCGGCGCCCGGATCCCCAGCCCCTGCGCCCGACCGGGACAGCCCGACCTCGGGACGACGCTCGCCAGGTTGCGACTCGTGGCGCGCCAGCACGCGTTGGGCCTGTTTCAGGTGCGGAATGTCGAGCATCATTCCGTCGAGCCCGACCGTGCCGACATCCGGCTCGGCTGCGAACGCCGCCAATACCCGGCGCGCATGCGCCACCTCCTCGTCGGACGGGGAGAAGGCCCGGTTGATCCCGGCGACCTGTCCTGGGTGGATGGCAATCCGCCCGGTGAAGCCTTCGCGCGCGGCCGCCGCGCAGCTCGCCGCCAGTCCGTCGGCGTCGCGGAAATCGGAATACAGGGTCTCGACGGCCTCCACGCCCGCGGCCTTGGCCGCCATGAGGCAGAGCGACCGCGCCATGCGATAGGTGAACGCGAAGGAGCCGGTCTCGTCGCGGTTGGTGCTGGCCCCGAGCGCCGTGCTCAGGTCCTCCGCCCCCCAGGTGAGACCATAGAGGCGCGGCATGACATGATCCGCGAAGTGCCCGATCTTGAGGGGCGCCCGCGCGGTCTCGGTCGCAACCGGAAGGATCCGGACGCTGCCCGGGCTGAGGCCGTCTCGGCTCTCCAGCACGTCGAGGTAGTGGCCGAGCCTGAGCACGTCCGCCGGGCCGTCGATCTTCGGGATCATGATGCCGTCGAGGCCCGGCCGTACGATCCCGGCCAGATCCGCGACCCCGCCTTCGTCCAGCGGGTTGATCCGGACCCAGAGCTGCGGGCCCGCCCCGCCATGGGCGGCCAGATAGGCCGCCACGAGGTCCCGGGCCAGCGCCTTGCGGGCGGGTGCGACGGCGTCCTCGAGATCGAGAATAAGCGCATCCGCGCCGGCGGCCTGCCCCTTGCCGAGCTTCTTCTCGCTGTCCCCCGGCACAAACAGAAACGAGCGGAGGGTCATGGCGCCACCGGGCGCTTCAGCTGAAGACCGGAGCGCTTGCAATGGGCCACCAGCTCTCCGCGCTGGTTGTAGGCCCGGTGCATGAAGGTGACGATGCCGGCGGTGGGCCGGGATTTCGACGGGCGCAGGTCGATCACCTCGGATTCGACCCGGATCGTGTCGCCGTGAAAGATCGGCTTCGGGAACCGGACCTCGTCCCATCCGAGGTTTGCGACCGCCGTCCCGAGGGTCGTGTCCCCGACCGAGATGCCCACCATCAGCCCGAGCGTGAAGGCGCTGTTGACGAGCCGCTGACCGTATTCGGTCTCCGTCCGGCAATACTCCTCGTCAAGATGGAGAAGCGCGGGATTGTGCGTCAGCGCGCTGAACCACACGTTGTCCGCTTCCGTGATGGTCCGCCTGATCGGATGCTGGAACGTCTGGCCGACCACGAGGTCGTCGAAATACAATCCTGGCACGCGCTCCCCCTGGAATTTGGTCCATTCGCCCGTGGCGGCGGCCGGCGCCGCCTTTTTGGTGGCCGTCCAACGGCGGCCCGAAGCATAATTCGCTTGCCGATGATACGCTAGCTCTTTAATTCGTGGTCCCGTCCGCTGGCGTCGAGTACAGGACGAACAACGCCGTAAGAAACCGGCTTGGATGCATGCCGACGCTGCATGCGCGGGAGGATCGTTATGGGTGTGGGCGCAGCCTCACACGAGGCGAACGAAATGCGCCGGCAATCGGGCCCAGAGGGCGCGTCGGCGCCTGTGGGCACGGACGAGTCCCGCCTCTTCGCCTGGGTCGAGCAGGTTTGCGGCGGCCGTATCCTGTCCAGCGCACAAACCTCCGGCGGCAACCGGGCGCGATCCTGGGCGATCGACGTGGCGGATGCCGGCGGCCAGGTGAAGGAGGTGTTCCTCCGGTACGGGCCACCCCGCCCGCCCGGTGTCGAGCCCTACACGATCCACCGCGAGGCCCAGGTCTACCGTGCCATCGCGACCCTCCCGATCAGGGCACCTCGCCTGATCGCGGAGCACCCGGACATCGAGGCGATCCTGACGGATCGCGCAACGGGCATCGCCGAGTTCCGACGCTTGAAGGACCCGGTCGTCAAGCAGAGCATCGCCCGCGAAGTGATGGCCGATCTGGCGCGTCTTCACGCCCACCCGGTCGACGGCGTCGCGCTGTCCGGCGGCGGGAGCGGGCCGAGGATCAGGGATCACGTCCGTGCCGAGCTCGCGATCTGGCGCGCCATGTACGACGAGACTGGACGGCCGGACGGGCTGCTGGACCTGGCCTTCAGGTGGCTGGACGACAACATTCCCGATCCCGACGGACCGGTCGTCCTCGTTCATGGCGATGCAGGCCCCGGAAACTTCCTGTTCGAGGATGGCCGCCTGACGGCCCTGATCGACTGGGAACTCGCCCATCTGGGGGACCCGATGGAAGACCTGGCCTGGTTCTCCATGCGGTGCGTCATGGAACCGGTCCCCGATTTCGCGGCCAGCCTGAAGGATTACGGGCTCGCGGGCGGAACGCCGGTCTCCCGGAACAGGATCCTCTACCACCGTGTCCTCGTATCGACGCGCGTCGTCGTCATCCGGCACAGGAACGTGACCGGCGAACCGGCCCATGCCATCGTGTCGAACGCCCTCAACCGACGCCTCCTCGTTGAAGCGCTGTCGGACGCGAGCGGCGTGTCCGTGAACTGGCCGAAGCCGATCGAGGCCGAGCCCACGGACCGTGAGGCTCTCTATTCGAGAATCCTCGACGACCTCCGGGACGTGGTCGTGGCCCGCAGCACGGACGGCCAGGTCATCGCCAAGGCGAAAAACGCCGCGAAGGTCCTGAAGTACCTGGAGGCGTGGGACCGCATCGGGGAACAGGTCGACACCCTCGAGAGCGACGCCCTGGTGCGCCTCATGCCATCCGCCCGAGACCTCACGCTCGAAGCAGCCAGGACCTCCCTCGCCCAAGCCGTCCGGTCCGGACAGGTCCCTTTCGGCGAGGCGCTCGACTTTTTCGCGGGCAAGGCCGCGCGCGATGCCCAGCTGGCGACCGGCGCGTCCGGTGGCATCGCCCACAGACATTATCCCAAGCTCGCCCTGGAGCATGAGGACGACCGATGACCATCTTCACCGCCCGGGACGACGACTTCCACTTCGCCGAGATGGGCGACCGCTGGTGGATGACCGAGACGAGTTGGTTCTCCTTCTGCAAGCCGGAGGAGAAGCTCGGCGGCTGGCTCTACACGATGGCGCGGCCGAACATCGGGACCGTGGCGGGCGGCGCCTGGATCTGGGACGCCGACGCGCACCTGCCCTGGGAAGCGCTCTACAACGCGAACTACACGGCTCTCCGCTTGCCACGGGACCAGGACCTGTCGGACATCCGGTTGCCGACCGGCGTATCGATCAAGGCCGTCGAGCCGACCATGGGCTACGAGCTCGCCGTGGACGACGGCGATGTATGCCAGGTGCAACTGCGTTTCCAGGGCATCATGGCGCCGCGTCCGCTCAGGAAGGACGGGTCGCCGTTCGGCGGCGCGGCTCATTTCGACCAGTTCGGGCGGGTCACGGGCGAGGTGAAGCTGCGCGGCCGAACGGTCGCGA
>JAQGJJ010000063.1 GCA_028290695.1 Enterovirga sp.
GCGCTCGTCGAGACGGTGTTGTCCGCAGCCGGGCTCGCGGGCGACGATGCGCTGCGCCGCGTCTTGCTGTCCGAGCGGGACATCACGACGCTGTCGCCGGTCACCATCGAGCGCTTCGTGAAGGCCACCGGCCATTCCGAGGCGCGCCGGCTCCTCGAATCGGGCGAAGCCCGCGCATGGATCGAGGGCCGTCACCTCGTCGACCTGCTCGAGACCTACCCGGCCGCGCTGACGGCCGAGCGCCTCAACGAGATCACGCGACCGCTGCCGCCGCGCGCCTACTCGATCGCGTCCTCCCGCAAGGAGGTCGGCGACGAAGCGCACCTTCTCATTTCCGCCGTCCGGTATGCGACCCACGGGCGCGACCGCACCGGGGTCGCTTCCACCCATGTGGCCGACCGGATCCGGACCGGCGCCAAGCTGAAGGTGCGGCTGAAGCCGAACCGCCATTTCCGGCTTCCGGAGCCCGCGACGGACATCATCATGATCGGGCCCGGAACCGGGGTCGCGCCGTTCCGCGCCTTCGTACAGGAGCGCCGGGCGATCGGCGCGAGCGGGCGGTCGTGGCTGTTCTTCGGGGACCAGCACTTCACCCACGACTTCCTGTACCAGCTCGAATGGCAGGAGGCGCTGGAAGACGGCAGCCTGACCCGGATGGACATCGCCTTTTCGCGCGACCAGCCCGAGAAGATCTACGTGCAGGATCGGATCCGGGCTCGCGGTCGCGAGGTGGTCGACTGGCTCGAGGGCGGTGCGTCGCTCTACGTGTGCGGCGACGCGAAGGCGATGGCCAAGGATGTCCGGGCTGCCTTGGTGGACGCCTTCGGGACCGTGAAGGCGCTCTCGCCCGCGGCGGCCGAGGACGCGGTGCAACGGCTCGAGCGCGACAGGCGCTATCTCCAGGACGTGTATTGATGGCTGATCAGGATCGGGACCAGCTGTCCCGCAACGAGCATATCAAGGAAGCCTCCGGGTTTCTCCGGGGCACGCTGGCGGAAGGCCTGCTGAAGGACGTGACGGGGGCCATCTCGGAGGATGACGGCCAGCTCGTGAAGTTCCACGGCATGTACCTGCAGGACGATCGCGACCTCAGGGCGGAGCGGACGAGGAAGAAGCTCGAAAAGGCCTATTCCTTCATGATCCGGCTGCGCATCCCGGGCGGGGTCGTGACGCCGCAGCAATGGCTGATCCTGGACGACATCGCCCGCACCTATGCCAATGGCAGCCTCCGGGCGACGACGCGCCAGACGTTCCAGTATCACGGCGTGATCAAGTCGAACCTGAAGCGCACGATGCGGGCGATCGACGGCGCGCTGCTCGACACGATCGCGGCGTGCGGCGACGTGAACCGGAACGTGCTGGCCGCAACGAACCCGCACCAGTCCGGCGCCCACCGGGCGGCCTACGAGCTCGCGAAAGAGATTTCGGACGGGCTGCTGCCGAAGACCGGAGCCTGGCGCGAGATCTGGCTCGATGGCGAGAAGGTCGTCGGCGGAGAGGACGAGGGCGAGCCGGTCTACGGGCGCACCTACCTGCCCCGGAAGTTCAAGACCGTGGTGGCGGTGCCGCCCTCGAACGAGGTCGACATCTTCGCCCACGATCTCGGCTTCATCGCCATCCTGGACGAAGCGGGAGCGGTGCAGGGCTGGAACGTCACGGTCGGCGGCGGCATGGGCATGACGCATGGCGAGCCGGAGACCTTCCCGCGCACGGCCGACGTGATGCTGTTCTGCGAGCCGGACTGGGCGCTCAGGGTCGCGGAAGCCGTGATGACGGTTCAGCGCGACTGGGGCGACCGCACCAACCGCAAGGCGGCGCGGCTGAAATACACGATCGAGCGGCACGGGCTGGCGGCGTTCCGGGCCGAGGTCGAGCGCCGGCTCGGCCGCAGCTTCGCGGATCCCAAGCCGTTCCGGTTCGACAACAACGGCGACCGCTACGGCTGGACCGCGGGTGAGGACGGTCGCCAGCACCTGACCCTGTTCATCGAGAACGGCCGCATCCAGGACATCGACGGTGGCCCGCGGCTGCTGTCCGGCCTGCGCCGCATCGCCGAACTCCATGCCGGCGAGTTCCGCCTCACCGCCAACCAGAACGTCATGGTGGCCAATGTGGCGCCCGAACGCCGGGCCGAGATCGACGCCATCGTGGCCGAATTCGGCCTCACGGCGCGAACCGGCGCCTTGCGGCGCAACGCCATGGCGTGCGTGGCGCTGCCGACCTGTGGCCTCGCCCTTGCGGAGAGCGAGCGCTACCTGCCGCGCCTCGTGACGATCCTCGAGGAGCGGCTCGCGGCCCATGGGCTCGCCGACGACGAAATCACGATCCGCATGACCGGCTGCCCGAACGGGTGCGCCCGCCCCTACATCGCCGAGATCGGTCTCGTCGGTAAGGGCCCGGGCCGCTACAACCTCTATCTCGGCGCCGCCTTCGACGGGTCGCGGCTCTCGAAGCTCTATCTGGACGATGCGGAGGAGAGCGCGATCGTCGCCGCCCTGGATCCGCTCTTCGGCGCCTATGCCGAGGGCCGTCGGGCGGGCGAGCGCTTCGGCGACTTCGTGATCCGGGCCGGGTTCGTGGCCCGAACCGACGCGGGCCGGCACTTCCACGAGACTGTCGGGCCCTTGAAGCCGGCGGGCACCGCCGTCGGGACGCTGGAGCCCGCCTGACATGCTGCCCGTACGGCCACCCGCGCCGGTGCCCCCTCCCCGGCTCGCGCCGCTGGCCAAGCTGCCGATCTTCCTCGATCTCGCCGGCCGGCGCGTATTGCTGGTCGGGGGCGGCGCACCGATCGTCTGGAAGGCCGAGCTCATGGCGGCGGCCGGAGCCAGCCTGGACATCGTCTCGCCCGATCCCTGCCCGGCCCTCGCGGCCATGGCCCAGGCGGGCTCCGGCACGGTGGCGCTTCACCGCCGCGCCTGGCGGGAGGACGACCTGGACGGCGTGGCCGTCGTGGTCGCGGACGAGGAGGACGATGCCGAGGCCGAGCGCCTGCGGACGGCCGCCCATGCGCGCGGGCTCCTGCTCAACGTGATCGACCGGCCGGCCTTCTGCGACTTCCAGTTCGGCACGATCGTGAACCGCTCTCCCGTCGTGATCGGCATCATGACGGACGGCGCGGCTCCGATCCTCGGGCAGGCGATCCGCCGCCGGATCGAGGCGGTGGTGCCGGCGTCGCTGGCCGGATGGGCGCGCTCCGTCAAGGGCTTCCGCGACAGGCTGAAGACGCTGCTTCCGGAGCGCAGCGCGCGGCGGCTGTTCTGGGAGCGCTTCGTGGACCGGGCATTCGCATCCGAACCGGCCCGGGGCCGCGAGGGCGCCGAGTTGGCCCGGATGGCGGCCGAGATCGCCTGCCCTGCGGGCGCGCGCCCGCAGCGGATCGGCGAGGTGGTCCTCGTCGGAGCCGGACCGGGCGACCCGGAACTGCTGA
>JAQGJJ010000085.1 GCA_028290695.1 Enterovirga sp.
CGCCCGGCGCGATGGCATCGCGCTCGCGGCAGAAGAGCTCGACGTCGCCGATGATCGCGAGCCCGGCCGCCTGCGCGCGCTCGACCGTCCAGTGCGGCGTCGGATGCGTCAGCGGTACGCCGGGCGCCAGCACGAGGGCGTCGAATTCCGACCAGTCCGCCTCGCGCAGATCGGCCGTGGCGATGCCCTGGGCGCGCGCCTTGGCCAGGCTCGCCGGGTTGTCGTCGAAGGCGAGCACGTCCGCCCCGCCGGCGCTCAGCGCGCGCGCGGTCGCGATCCCGGACCCGCCAAGCCCGAACAGCGCGAGCTTGCGGCCCGCCATGCAGGTGACGGGGGTCATGGCGCGCCGCCCATCACCGCAGCTTGAGGGTGGAGAGGCCGATCAGCGCGAGCAGGACCGAGATGATCCAGAAGCGGATCACGACCTGCGGCTCCGTCCAGCCGAGCTGTTCGAAGTGGTGGTGGATGGGCGCCATCTTGAAGACGCGCTTGCCGGTCAGCTTGAAGGACGCGACCTGGATGATCACGGACAGGGCCTCGAGTACGAACAGCCCGCCGACGATCGCCAGCACGATCTCGTGCTTGGTCGCGACCGCGATGGTCCCGAGGAGCCCGCCGAGAGCGAGCGAGCCCGTGTCGCCCATGAAGACCTGCGCGGGCGGCGCGTTGAACCACAGGAAGCCGAGGCCCGATCCGAGCAGCGCGCCGCAGAGCACCGCCAGTTCCCCGGTTCCGGGCACGAACCGGATCTGCAGGTAGTTCGAGAAGATGGCGTTGCCGGCCAGATACGCCACGAAGCCGAAGCTCGCGCCGGCGATCATCACCGGCACGATGGCGAGCCCGTCGAGGCCGTCCGTGAGGTTCACCGCGTTGCCGGCCCCCACGATCACGATCGCCCCGAAGGCGAGGTAGAACCAGCCGAAATCGAGCAGCAGGTCCTTGGCGAAGGGCACGGACAGCTTGTTGGCGAGGCCGGGGGTCGCGATGAAGGAGATCATCACGCAGGCCGCGAGCGCGATCAGCACCTCGAGCGCGAGGCGGCTTCGGCCCGAGAAGCCCTTGTGCGACTGCTTCGTGACCTTGAGGTAGTCGTCGTAGAAGCCGATCGAGCCGAAGCCGAGCGTCACGAACACGACCACCCAGACGTAGAGGTTCGCTGGGTTCGCCCACAGCACGGTGGACACGATCACCCCGGCCAGGATCATCAGCCCGCCCATGGTGGGCGTGCCGCGCTTGGTCAGCAGGTGGGATTGCGGCCCGTCCTCGCGGATCGGCTGTCCCTTGCCCTGCCGGATGCGCAGAACCGAGATCGCCGCCGGCCCGAGCCAGAACACGAACAGGAGGGCGGTCGCGATCGCCCCGCCGGTCCGGAAGGTGATGTAGCGGAACACGTTCAGCGGCGAGAGCACGCCGCTGAGATCGGCCAGCAAATACAGCATACCGTCCTAGCCTCGTCCGGCGGCCAGCGCCGCGGGTGCCGTGCCGAAGCGCGCCTGCAGAGCCGGCACGATCTTCGACACGAGCGTGTATTTCGATCCCTTGACCATCACAATGTCGCCGGCCCGGACGGCGTCGAGCACCGCAGGCTCGAGGGCGGCCGCGCTTTCGGCATGGGCGCCGCGACGGTCGGGCGGCAGCGCCTCGAAGAGGCCGCGCATCAGCGGCCCGGCCGCGAAGACGACATCCGCCCCGGACGCCGCCACGGCATCCGCGAGGTCGCGGTGAGCCGCGGGGGCGCCCTCGCCGAGTTCGCCCATGTCGGCCAGGACCGCGACCCGGCGGCCCCCCGCCGGCACCTCGATCAGCGACAGGGTGGCGAGCGCCGCCCGCATGGAGGCCGGGTTCGCGTTGAAGCTTTCGTCGATGACCAGGAACTCGCCGTCCGGATGCTGCAGGCGCATGCGGGCGCCGCGGCCGGCCGGCGGGTTCAGCTCGGCATAGGCGCTCGCCGCGGCCCGGACGTCGAGCCCGAGCACGGCCGCCGTCGCCAGGACGGCGAGCGAGTTCAGGGCGACGTGGCGGCCCGCCATGCCGATCCGGTACGCGACCCTCCGGCCCATCACGTCGGCCTCGACCAGCGAGGCCTCCGGGCCGGCCGCGATGCGGATCGCCCGCACGTCGGCACCGCCCCCCTCGCCGAAGGAAACGACGCGGCCGGCGGCCGAGGCATAGGCGTGCGCGGCCAGGCGGTCGAAATGCGCGTTGTCGCGCGGCAGCACGGCCACGCCGCCCGTTTCGAGGCCCCCGAAGATCTCCCCCTTCGCGTCGGCGATCCCCTGGATGGCGCGGAAGAACGCGAGGTGCACGGGCTCGACCGTGGTGATCACGGCCACGTCCGGCCGCACCATGCGGGTCAGCGGCGCGATCTCGCCGGGGTGGTTCATGCCGATCTCGAACACGCCGAAGCGGCTGTCCTGCGGCAGGCGCGCGAGCGTCAGCGGCACGCCCCAATGGTTGTTGTAGGACGCGGCAGCCGCGTGGGTGGGGCCGAAGTGCGACAGCACGAGCCGCAGCGCGTCCTTGGTGCCGGTCTTTCCGACCGACCCGGTCACGGCCACGATCCGGGCGGCGGCGCGGGCGCGCGCAGCGCGTCCCAGATCCTCCATGAAGCGCAGCGGATCGGCGACGGCGACGAGCGGCCCCGCATCGGCGAACTCGGCCGCACGATCCTGCGCCACCACGGCGGCGGCCGCGCCCCGGCCGAAGGCCGCCCGCACGAAGCTGTGCCCGTCATGCACGTCGCCCCGGATCGCGACATAGAGGTCGCCCGGCTGCAGCGTGCGGGTGTCGATGGACACCCCGCCGGCCTGGGCGACCTCGCCGAGGAGGCGCACGCCCGGGAGTGCCGCGATCTCCTCGCGCGTCCAGAGTGGCGCGCTCATCCTGTCACCTCGCTCATCGCCGCCCGCAGAACGTCGTGGTCCGAGAACGGAAGCGTCCGGTCGCCCACGATCTGGCCTGTTTCGTGACCCTTGCCGGCCACAACCAGCACGTCGCCCGGCGAAAGCTCGCGGACGGCCGTGCGGATCGCCTGCGCCCGGTCGCCGATCTCGCGCGCGCCGGGCGCCGCCGCCAGGATGGCGGCCCGGATCGAGGCCGGCTCCTCCGTTCGGGGATTGTCGTCGGTCACCACGACGATATCGGCCTTTTCGGCCGCGATCGCCCCCATGATGGGCCGCTTGCCGCGGTCCCGGTCGCCGCCACAGCCGAACACGCACACGAGGCGGCCGGTCGCGAAGGGACGCAGCGCGTCGAGAACATGCGCCAGCGCCTCGGGCTTGTGGGCGTAGTCGACGAGGCAGAGCGCGCCCTGCACCTCGCCCACCCGCTCCATGCGGCCCGGGACGCCGTGCAGACCCGCCAGGGCGGGGCTCAGATCCGCCAGGCTCGCCGCGGTGGTCGCCATCACGAGCCCGGCGGCCAGCAGCGCGTTCTCGACCTGGAAGGCTCCCGCGAGCGGAAGCACGACCTCGGCGGAACGGCCGGCCCGTACGTCGACAACGTCCAGGCGCTGGCCGAAGCCCTCGGGCCGAACGTCGCGCAGGCGGATGAGGTCGCCGGAACGGCCCGTCGTTCGGACTTCGAGGCCGCGCGCGCGGCCGGTCGCGATGACCCGGTCCGCGTAGGCGCCGTCCGCGTTGATCACGGCCGGCCGGCCCGGCTCGAGCAGCGTGTCGAAGAGCCGGAGCTTGGCCTGCAGGTAATCTTCGACCGTCGGGTGGTAGTCGAGATGGTCGCGGCCGAGATTGGTGAAGGCGGCGGCCGCGAGACGGACCCCGTCGAGCCGGTGCTGCTCCAGCCCGTGCGACGACGCCTCCAGGGCGAGATGCGAGATCCCGTCACCCGCCAGGCGATGCAGCGTCTCGTGCAGCGACACGGGATCCGGGGTGGTAAGCGAACCGTAGGCGGCGCCGGCCGAGGTGATCACCCCGAGCGTGCCGAGGCTCGCGCTGCGGTGGCCGAGGGCCGCGAAGAGCTGGCGCGCGAAATCCGCGACCGAGCTCTTGCCGCTGGTTCCCGTCACCGCGACGACCGTCTCCGGCTGCGCAGGATGGAGGCGCGCGGCGGCGAGCGAGAGCGCGCGCCGTGCGTTCCCGACCTGAACATACGGCAGTTCGGCCGGCAGATCGGCGGGCCGGCCCGCCTCGCCCACGACGGCGACGGCGCCCTTGGCGGCGGCGTCCCGCGCGAAGGCGAGGCCGTCCGCCTGAACGCCCGGGACCGCCACGAACACGACGCCCGGCCCGGCCTTGCGGCTGTCGGCGGTCAGTCCGGCGACCGGAACGGCCGGCGCGCCCGGAAACAGCGAGGCCAGGGTCGGAGAAGCCGAAATGGTCGCCGCTTCTCCCGCGCTGGGAGAAGGAGGGCGCCGCGACGCGCTCACCGCTTGATGCCCCACGCGTTCAGCTTGGCCATCAGCGGGAACGGGTTCACGGGCGGCTCGAACCGCGGCGCGATCGGCAGCATGGGGGCGACGCGCTCGAGCAGCCGCCCGCTCGTCTCGCCGGCGTTCCAGGCCGCCGTCGCGTAGCCGTAGGTCTCGGGCGCGGCCTTCGGCTCGTCGTAGACGGTGACCAGGAGGTATTTCGGCTTGTCGGAGGGCAGCACCGCCATGAAGGTCGTGAAGAGCCGGTCCTTCGAGTAGCGGCCCCGCACCACCTTCTCGGCCGTGCCGGTCTTGCCGCCCACGAAATAGCCCGGGATCGCGGCCTTCGAGGCCGAGCCGATCGCGCCGTTGAGACGCATGATGTAGCGCATCGCCTCGCTGGTCTCGGGCTTGATCACCCGCTGGGCGACCGCCTTCGCCTCGTCTTCGCTCCGCTTCAGGAAGGTCGGCGTGATCAGGTAGCCGCCGTTCACGAGAGCCCCGACCGCCGAGGCGGCCTGCATCGGGGCGACCGCGACGCCGTGCCCGAACGCGATGGTGATGGTGTTCAGCTCGCCCCACCGCGCCGGCACGATCGGCATCGCGCTTTCGGGCATCTCCGTCTGCATGCGGTCGAGCTGGCCCATCTTCTTGAGAAAGGCCTTGTGCCCCTCCACGCCCACCGCCAGCGCCATCTTGGCGGTGCCGATGTTGGAGGAATGGATGAAGATCTCCGGTACCGTCAGGACCCGGTGGGTCGCGTGGTAGTCGTGGATGGTGAAGCGCCCGTATTGCAGGTTCGAGCGGGCATCGAAGCTCGAGTTGATGGTGGCCTTGCCGCTGTCCAGCGCCATCGCGGTGGTCAGCGCCTTGAAGGTCGAGCCCATCTCGAACACGCCGACCACCATCCGGTTGATGCGATCCTTCTCGAGGGCGTCCACGGGGTTGTTCGGGTCGAAATCGGGCAGGGACACGAGCGAGATCACCTCGCCGGTGTTCACGTCGATGATCATGCTGGCGGCGGCATGCGCGCGGAAATGCTCCATGCCCTTCACGAGCTCGTCCCGCATCGCGTGCTGGATGCGCAGGTCGAGCGAGAGCTGCACCGGCTTCAGGTCCGTCGCCTCGCGGGCGAAACCGGCACCCGCCAGGTCCTTGAGACCATGGGTGTCGATGAACTTCTCCATGCCGGCGATGCCAACGTTGTCGATGTTGGCGAAGCCGATGACATGGGCGCCGGCAACCCCGTTCGGGTAGACGCGCTTCGCCTCCGGCACGAAGCCGACGCCCGGGATGCCGAGCCGATGCACCTCGGATTGCTGCCGCGGCGTGATCTCGCGCTTCACCCACACGAAGCCGTTGCGCTTGTTGAACTTCGTCCGCAGGTCCTTGGCGTCGAGGTCCGGCAGCACCGCCGTCAGCAGCTCGACGGCCTCGTCCTTGTCGATGATGTTGCGGGGCTCGGCGAACACCGAAACCGTGCGCACATCCGTCGCCAGGACCTCGCCGTTGCGGTCGACAATGTCGGGGCGCGCGACCGCGGAGCTCGACGTGAAGCGCCGGATTCCCTCCGGCTCGACCGGCTTCAGGCCGAAGGTCGTGAGCCGAACCGCGATCGCCCCGAACAGCATGAGAAAGGCGACCGCGACCCAGCCGACCCGGGCCGAGCTCTTGTCGTGCCGCAGCGAGAACATGCTGCGCAGCAGGCTCTTGCGGGGCGCCGGCGCCTGCGCCTCCTGCGTCTCCGACAGGTGCTGATCCTCGGTCTCGATCATTGCGGCGCCTTCCCGATCGAGCCCGTGGTGGTGGGCGAGCGGACCTCGCCCGGCTTCCTGTCCGGCGCGGCGGTCGCGGCCGGGCTGCGGATCAGGGCCTCGAGCGTCAGCCCTCCGCCGCCGCTCTTCGGCGGGCGGACGTCGCCCGGCTTCTTGTCCTTGGCGGCGCCGGCGGGCTCGCGGATCAGCGCCTCGAGCTTCATGCCGATCCCGTCCGACTTGGCCGGCCGGACAGGCAGGTCCGACCAGCGTCCGAGCTGGTTGATGGTCATCGGCTGCAGGTCCAGATGCTGGTCGGCGATCCGCTGCAGGCGGTCGGGCCGGGTGAGCAGCGCCCATTCCGCCTTGGCGACCGCGATCGCGTCGTGCTCCCGCTCCAGCGCGCCCTTCAGCTTCGCGACCTGCTCGGCGTAGTACAGGGTGTCGTATTTGATGCTGTAGGCGTAGGCCGCCGAGCTGATCAGCCCTGTGATGGCCAGGATGTGAAGCAGCCGGATCATGTCGCGGCCTCCTTGGAGAGGTCGCCCTGCGGCGGGGCTTGCGTGCGCTCGGCGGCCCTGAGCTTGGCCGAGCGTGCGCGCGGATTGCGGGCGATCTCGATTTCGCCCGGCAGGACCGGGCCCTTGGTGACCGGTGCGAAGCTCGGACGAGGCGGCTCGGACGACGGCACGTGACGCGACGCGCGCGGCATCCTGCTCGTCCGAAGCTGCACGAACTGCTTCACGATGCGGTCCTCGAGAGAATGGAACGTGACCACGGCCAGGCGCCCGCCCGGAGCGAGGGCCAGTTCCGACCCGTCCAGGGCGGCCTCGAGCTGGCCGAGTTCGTCGTTCACGGCGATCCTGAGGGCCTGGAAGGTCCGGGTGGCCGGGTTGATGCCCGGTTCCGCCCGGACGTGCTGGGCGACGAGCCCGGCGAGTTCCGCCGTGGTCTCGATGCGGCCGCGCCGGCGGCGCTCGAGAATGGCCCGTGCGATGGCGCGCGAGCGGCGCTCCTCGCCGTAGCGGTAGATCACGTCGGCGAGTTCGGCCTCCGGGAGCTCGTTCACGAGATCGGCGGCGCTCGGGCCGGCCTGCTCCATGCGCATGTCCAGGGGGCCGTCGAACCGGAACGAGAACCCGCGGTCGGGCTGGTCGAGCTGCATGGACGAGACACCGATGTCGAGCACGATGCCGTCGATGCCACCCGGCCTCGCGGCCCGGGCGATGGCGACGAGATCGCCGAAGCGGCCGTGAACGAGCGTGAGGCGACCGCCGGATTCGGCCACGAGCGGCTGCCCGGCCGCGATCGCGTCGGGATCGCGGTCGACCGCGACAACGCGGTTGTTCGGATTGGCCGCCAGGATGGCGCGGGTGTAGCCGCCCGCCCCGAAGGTGCCGTCCAGGAACACGCCGCCCCGCTCCGCGGCGAGTGCCTCGAGCACCTCGGCGAGCAGCACCGGTTGGTGTGGCAGGCCGCCGGCGACCCTGTCCGGCTTGCGCGAAGCCGCCATCACGAGGCGGCCGCGCCCGGCCCCGGGGCGGCTCGTTCGAGTTTCAGCGATCGCACCCGCGCCCTTGCCTCCGCGAGCCGCGAGCGAAAGCGCTCCGGCTCCCAGATCTGGAATTTGTGGCCGAGGCCCACGAACGTCACCCCGTCCGTCAGGCCGGCATGGTCGCGAATGGCGTCCGTCACGGCGATCCGCC
>JAQGJJ010000175.1 GCA_028290695.1 Enterovirga sp.
CGAAGATCCTGGCTGTAAGCCCGCGCCATCCATGCCTCCGCCGACTCGCGACGGAGGACTCGCACGCCTCAGCTCACTCGTGAATCCCGAACTGAATCGAAAAGCCCTGAACGTGCTCTAGCGTCTCGGACCCCGACAGGGAGGTCCGTGGTGCGGTCGAGAGGACTCGAACCTGAACTGGGCGCGGAAGGCGGGGAAGTAGACGGAGATCGGTGTGTCGACCTCAGCTTCGGCCTCGAGCGCCCTCCGGACGGTAGATGTGGCGCAAGTATCTACGGGCCGCCTCCCACGCCTCGGGCGGCTCCGATCAAGGCCGATCCTTCCGGGCCGGTTCCGGGCAGTGGACGTAGGCGTCCTCAAGGGGATCGCGCTTCTTCTCGGTGAACTGGGCCATCCCGGGCGACTTGCGGACCCGAAGCGGATGGTGAGTTCCGGGAATGCAGGTCCCCCGTTCGGTCACGAGCGGATTGGGTTCCGAGGTGGAAGCGGAACGCCCGCAAGCCGCCACGGAGAGGCTGGCCAGGAGCGCGAGGGGGAGAGCCTTCATCATCGTGGTCCTCACTCAGCCGCTAAGCGAAGGGTGCGGTGAGGCTCGTCCGGCTCGACTGCCTCCTCCTTCGGCGCGTCGGCCGTCCCGAACAGCGCGTAGAGGGCGGGCAGCACCAGGAGGGTGAGCAGGGTCGCGCTGATCAGCCCGCCGATGACGACGGTCGCGAGCGGCTTCTGCACCTCCGCGCCGGTGCCGGTGGCGAGCGCCATCGGCACGAAGCCGAGTGATGCCACGAGGGCCGTCATGGCCACCGGACGCAGCCGGGTCATCGCGCCGTCGAGGATCGCGTCGAGCTTCGGCCGGCCTTCCTCGACCAGCTGCCGGACGTAGGTCAGCATGACAAGGCCGTTCAGCACCGCCACGCCTGACAGGGCAATGAACCCGACCGCGGCAGAGACCGAAAACGGCATGCCTCGCAGCCAGAGCGCCGCGATTCCACCGGTCAGCGCGAGGGGCACTGCGCTGAACACCAGGAGCGCGTCCTTGGACGATCCGAGCGCCTGATACAGCAGGAGGAAGATCAGGAAGAAGCAGCCCGGGACCACGACCGTGAGGCGCTGCCGCGCCGCGGCGAGGTTCTCGAACTGCCCGCCCCAGGTAATCCAGGATCCTGGGGGCATCGTGACCGACGAGCCTACCTTCGCCTGCGCCTCAGCCACAACGGAGGCGATGTCCCGACCGCGGATGTTTGCCGTCACCACGATCCTGCGCTTGCCGTTCTCGCGCGAGATCTGGTTCGGGCCTTCCGAGAAGGCGAAGCTCGCGACCTGCTTCAGCGGCACCGAGGCGGCCTTGCCGGAAGATCCGGTGGGCAGCGACACGGGCAGGTTCTTCAGCGCCTCCAGGTCGTCGCGGACGCGCTCTGGCAAGCGGACGACGATGTCGAAGCGCCTGTCGCCCTCGAACATGACGCCGGCCTCGCGGCCGCCAATTGCTGCGCCGATCACGTCCTGCACCGCGAAGTGGCTGAGCCCGAGCCGCGCGATCTCGGCCTTGTCGATGCCGATCTCCAGTAAGGGCAGGCCGGTGACCTGCTCGACCCGGACGTCCTGCGCCCCCTGGACGGAGCGGAGCGCGGTCGCGACTTGGTTCGCGGCCGGCAGCATGGTCCCGAAATCCTCGCCGAAGACCTTCACGGCGAGATCGCCGCGGGTTCCCGCCAGGAGCTCATTGAAGCGCATTTGGATGGGTTGTGTGAACTCGTAGTTGTTGCCCGGGATCGTGCCGACTTTGGCCTGGATCTCGGCGATGAGCCGCTCCTTCGGCAGGGCAGGGTCCGGCCATCCCGCTTCCGGCTTCAGGATGATGAACGTGTCTGAAACATTCGGCGGCATGGGGTCGGCCGCCACCTCGGCCGTGCCGGTCTTCGAGAACACGAACGCGACCTGGGGAAACGAAGTGACCGCCTTCTCGACAGCGAACTGCATCTCTTGCGACTGCGTCAGCGACGTCGACGGAATGCGCATCGCGTGCATGGCGATGTTCTTCTCGTCGAGCTGCGGGATGAACTCCTGCCCGAGGCGCAGGAACATGAGCCCGCTGGCGAAGAAGAGGATAACGGCCCCGGTCACCACGATCCCGGGATGCCGGACGGCGCCGGCGAGGGCGGGCCTATACAGTGCCTTCAGCCATCGCACGAGCAAAACGTCCTTCTCTTGCACCCTGCCCGTTATGACGATGGCGATGAGCGCAGGCACGAAGATCAGGGACAGCACGAACGCGGCCGCGAGCGCGATGATGACGGTGAGCGCCATCGGGGCGAACATCTTGCCCTCGACGCCCGTGAAGGTGAGGAGCGGCACGTAGACGAGGATGATGATCGCCTGCCCGTAGACGGAGGGCTTGATCATCTCCTCGGCCGAGCGCCGGACGGTCGCAAGGCGCTCCTCCAGGGACAGCCTGCGCCCAAGCTCGTGCTGCTTCTCCGCCAGGTGCCGGAGCGAGTTCTCGGCGATGATGACCGCACCATCGACGATGAGGCCGAAGTCGAGAGCCCCGAGCGACATGAGATTGGCGCTGATCCGGCCCTGGACCATGCCCGTCATGGTGATGAGCATGGCGACCGGGATAACGAGGGCCGTGATGATGGCTGCCCTGATGTTGCCGAGGAGCAGGAACAGGACCGCGACGACGAGGAGTGCTCCCTCAGCCAGGTTCTTCGCGACCGTGCGCACGGTGGCGTCGACCAGCTGCGTGCGGTCGAGCACCGTCTTGGCCTCGACGCTCGGCGGGAGGGAGCGCGCGATCTCCTTCATGCGGACGTCGACGGCCTTGGCCACCTCTCGGCTGTTGCCGCCGATGAGCATGAGGGCCGTGCCGACGACGGCCTCCTTCCCGTTCTCCGAGGCGGAGCCGGTGCGGAGCTCGCGACCGATGGTGACGGTCGCGACGTCCTTCACCCGAACCGGCACCCCGCCGCGGGTTGCGACGACCACGTTGCCGATCTCGTCCATGCTCTCCAGGCGACCGGCCGAGCGGACGACGTAGCCCTCGCCGTTGCGCTCCACGTAGCCGGCGCCGCGGTTCTGGTTGTTGGCCTCGACGGCCTCGGCCACGTCCTTGAAGGACAGCCCCAGCCCGATCAGCTTCGCCGGGTCGGGCTGGACCTGGTACTGCTTCTTGTAGCCGCCGATCACGTCGACCCCGGCCACGCCTGGCACGGTCCGAAGTTGCGGGCCGATGATCCAGTCCTGCACCGTCCTGAGATACGCCGCCCGCTCGAAGTCCGAGCGGAGCCGCTGGCCTTCGGGCGTCAGGTAGCTGCCGTCGGCCTGCCAGCCTGGCTGGCCGTCGCGCACGGGCCGACCTTCGCCGGGCTCCGTGAAGTGAACCGTCCACATGTAGATCTCGCCGAGCCCGGTCGAGATCGGTCCCATGTGCACCTCGGCACCGGGTGGCAGGTTGGCCTTGGCCTCCGACAGCCGTTCGCTGACCTGCTGGCGGGCGAAGTACAGGTCCGTCTTCTCGCTGAAGACGGCGGTGACCTGGGCGAAGCCGTTCCGCGACAGCGAGCGCGTGTATTCGAGGCCGGGGATGCCGGCGAGCGCCGTCTCCATCGGGTAGGTGACCTGCTTCTCGACGTCGAACGGCGACAGCGAGGGCACGACGGCGTTGATCTGGACCTGGTTGTTGGTGATGTCCGGGACGGCGTCGATGGGCAGCTTGGTCAGCGACCACACGCCGACGGCGCAGGCGACGAGCGAGACGAGGAGCACCAGCCAGCGCTGGCGCACCGAGAAATCGAGGATGCGGCTGATCATCGTCCCGCCCTCAGTGCACGTGCTCGGCTTCGGCCTTGCCGAGCTCTGCCTTGAGGACGAACGAGTTCGTGGCCGCGATCTTCTCGCCGGGGTCTAGCCCGAAGACGATCTCGACGGAGGCGTCGTCGCCCTTGCCGAGGACAACGTCCCGCTTCTCGAAACCCTTCTCGTTGCGGACGAAGACGACCTGCTCACCGCCGATGGCCTGGAGCGCGGCGCGCGGCACCTTCATGTCGACCCGCTCCTCCGAGACGGTGACCTGCGCCGTGACGTAGGACCCGGGCCGCCAGGTCATGTGCTTGTTCTCGACCGACGCGATGACCCGGGCGGAGCGGGTCTCCTGGTTCAGCACGGGGCTGACGAAGACGATCTTGCCCTTGTGCGGCTCCGAGCCGGCGCCGGCCGAGATCGCGACCTCCAGCCCCTCGTGGATGGCCCCCAGGTCCCCGCTCGGTACGGAGAGGTCGATCCACACGGACGAGAGGTCCGCGATCACGTAGAGTTCCTTCTCCTCGCTCTCGCCGCCTATGGGCGCGCCGAGATCGACGCGACGCTCGATGACCCGACCGGCGATGGGCGAGCGGATCTCGTACTTCTGCAACCCGGAGACGGTGCGTCGGACAGGGGCGTTCGACGCGGCCGAGGCGGTCTGGACGGGGCCGAAGCGGCGGGCCAGATCTGCCACGTCGGCTTCCGAGAACCCGAGAGCCTGGAGCTTCTGCGAGGCGAGCTCGACCCGGAGATGAGCCTCGGTGAAGGTTTGCCGGGCGCGCAGGAATTGCTGCTCGGCCGAGATGCGCTTGTCCCACAGCGTCCGCTCGCGCTCGAACAGGGTCTGCTGAAGCTCGATGTTCGTGGTTGCGGCGAAGAACTCGCTGCGCGCCTCGGCCACCTCCCGGCTGTCGAGGATGGCAACGACCTCGCCCTTGGCAACGGGCTCGCCGAGGCGCTTGCGCATCTCCGCGACGGTGCCGACCACCTTGCCGGCGATCCGCGCGACCCGGTCGGCATCGGTGGTGACGGTTCCGGGGACCGTGAGCTTGCGGGCGAGGGTGCCACCGGCGACGTCCTCGACGCTGACCTTCGCCGCCTCGATCTGCTCGGCGGCCATCACGACGTGCCCCTCGGGGCCGTCCTTCTCCCCCTCGCCGTGAACGCCGTGTCCATGACGATCGCCACTGGCCGGGGCGGCCGGCGCCGCGAGCCCGGCGAGGTGCCGGATGGAATCCGAGATGCCGGGCACGAAGGTGCCGGCCAACAGCCCCATGCCCACGAGGGCGAGGCACAACAGAAGCGTTCGCATAAGATCCTGACCTGGTGGCGCGGCAAGGTGCCGTTGCGGCCGCCGTGGACGGCCGCGTTCGCGTCAGGGCCGGGTAACCGGCCCGGGTCAGGCTCGAGGCGGCTTCGGAGGAGGGCTCGTGGGCCAGTTCGGCGCGGCGGTCGGCGGCACGGCGAAACGGGCCGGGCTCGCGATCAGCGTCTCGGTCAGGGGAGGGAAGGTGACGTTCGCGACCTGGTGGTGACAGGCGCAGCAGTGGCCACGGGCATCATCGGCCGGATCGCCGCAGGCGTCAGAGGATTCGCCGAAGGCGGCGAGGCCGCCTCCGTCCCGCACTGGGCCGAGATCCGCCGCCGCGGGATGCATGGCCGCGACCAGGAAGGAGACGCACAGCAACAGGGCGAGCGCGCGCCGCCAGGAGGCGAGTGCCTCCCGGAGCCGATCGCCCCATCCGTGCTGCGCGACGCGAACCATGGTGGCGGCTTATAGGCCTACTTGGTGTCCAGATTGTAGCGGGCTTTTCCGATCTCGGCGGCGCCCTTCTTCAAGGTGAGGGAAGCGCGGAACTTCCCCTCGACCGGGAAGTCGATCTTGGCGGCCAGCTTGTTGTCACCGGCCGGCTTGAGCTCGACCGCCTTCTGCTGGTTGCCCTTGGCGAGCACCGTGGCGGTCGCCGAATAGGCGGCGGCGTCGATCTTGTTCTCGCTCTCGTCGACCAGGAAGAGCGTGACGTCCGAGCCCTTGAACAGGAGCTCGCCCTCGACGTCCTTCCCGATTTGCTGGATCTGCCCGCCGTTCGGGGCGGCGTGGCTATGGGCGTGCTGGGCGATGGCGGGTGCGAGGCCGGAGAAGGCGAGTGAAGCCCCTATGAAGCCGGCCCGGATTGTCGTCTGCATGCGAAGCGCTCCCGCGGGATGGTTCAGGGACATATAGGATCTCTAGCGGCTAGGGCGGCAAGGTGGTCATCGGAGAGGCCGGTCAGCAGGTCCCGGTTTGCCTCGCCCGAGAGTGCGGCGGTCTAACGGGCCTTGAGCTGAACAGGGCCGTTCCGCTGGGCATCCCAGAACCGCGCCTGAGCGCAGCGTCCGCGGCGGCGTGAAGCTGTTTCGCCTCGCGGTGGTCACGGGTCCGGAGCGACGCGTCAACAACGTTACCGACCCGCCCGGTCGCGAACCGGTCGCCCGAGGGCAACGTCACGGTGGCCCCCCGCAGCCGCCCTAGGAGGTCACGCGGGGTTCGCTGTTGGAGGTGATAGATGCCGGACGTCGGGTCTGTCCAAGGGAAGACCGCCCTGAGCCATTTAAAGCAGCTAGCGTCTCGGACCCCGACGAGGAGGTCCGTGGTGCGGTCGAGAGGACTCGAAC
>JAQGJJ010000198.1 GCA_028290695.1 Enterovirga sp.
GGCCCTCTTCGAGGTTGGCCACGAGCTCCGAGCGCTGCTCGGCCCGGCTCTCCTCGAGGACGGTGCGGCGCGACACGACGATGTTGCCGCGGCGGCGATCCATCTTGAGGATCATGAAGGGCTGCGGCGTGCCCATGAGGGGCGACACGTCGCGGACGGGCCGGATGTCCACCTGCGAGCGCGGCAGGAACGCCACGGCGCCGTCGAGGTCGACCGTGTAGCCGCCCTTGACCTGGTTGAAGATGATGCCGTTGACCCGCTCGTTGGCCTCGAAGGCCTTCTCGAGCTTCACCCAGCTCTCCTCGCGGCGTGCCTTGTCACGCGAGATGACGGCCTCGCCGAGGGCGTTCTCGATGCGCTCGAGATAGACCTCGACCTCGTCGCCGACCTTGATCGGCGTGTCGCCGCGGCCGGGACCCATGAATTCCTTGAGCGCGACACGCCCTTCCGTCTTCGCCCCGACGTCGATGACGGCGACGTCCTTCTCGATCGCGACCACGAGCCCCTTGACGACGGATCCTTCCTGGACCTCGGTCTTCTCAAAGGACTCCGCGAGCATCGCCGCGAAATCTTCATAGGCTGACGGGTTGTGCAAAGCTGCTGACATTCGGTCTCCTGGTGCCCTGGGGGGCGGCGCCGGCGGTTCGTGTTGCGGTACGGTCCGGCCTGTCGGCTCGGCCTCGCCACCCTGATGCGGGTGCCTTGCGAGGCTAACCGCCCGATTGTCTCGGGCGGGCCGGCGCGTCGTCGACGGGCAGGATCGGCGTCCGGGAGCCTCGTCGGCGGGACAAGCATGGCAGCATGACGCCGCCCGCAATCCGGCCTTGTCGCCTCGTCGGAACGAGGCTCATGTAGAGGATCGACGGCCTTCGGACAAGATAAATCAGCTTCGGCCAGTATCCGACGCGACGGTCCAGGCGAGCGCCCGCTCGAGGCGGTCGTTGCCCCAGAACGTCTCGCCGTCCGGGGCGATGAAGGTCGGGGCCCCGAAGATGCCGCGCGCCTGTGCTTCGGACGTCTGCAGCCGGAGGCGCGACTTGTTCTCCTCCGATTGCGCTTCGGCCAGCACCGCCTTGCCGTCCAGGCCGAGATCCAAGAGCAGGCGCAGCATCAAGGCCGGGTCCGAGATCGCCGCGCCCTCGCCGAACTGCGCCCGGTAGACGGCCTTGGCGAAGCCCGGACCCCAGGCCCTGTCGGCGCCGAGCAGCGCGATGCGGGCCGGCAGGAGGGAGTTCTGCGGAAACGGGTCGGGCTTGCGGCAGGGCAGGCCCAGCGCCTCCGCCTCGCGCTCCATGTCGCGCCACATGTAGCGGCCCTTGGCCGGATAGAGGTTGAAGGGCGAGCTCTTCCAGCCCTGTTCGGCGAAGATCGGCCCGAGCAGAAACGGCCGCCAGGCCACGTCGACACCCGCCGATGCCGCCTCGCGCTCAATCCGCATGGCGGACAGGTACGAATAGGTGGAGGCGAACTCGAACCAGAACGCGAGAACCGGCATGGAGCAACTCCGGAAGGGGACCGGCCGTGCCGACCCGTGCGGCCATGGACGGCCCGGACCGTTATAGGGCGCCCGCCGGCCCCGACGATCATGAAATCGGGCCGCTCGCGCGGCGCCGGGGCGCTCGGACGTTGCACCTCGCCCGCGCCCCCTGATAAGCGGCCGCATCTCTCGACGGATTTCCAGCGCCTATGGCCGACAAGCAAGTGAAGAAGGTCGTGCTCGCCTATTCGGGCGGCCTCGACACCTCGATCATCCTCAAGTGGCTGCAGACCACCTATGGCTGCGAGGTCGTGACCTTCACGGCCGATCTCGGCCAGGGCGAGGAGCTCGAGCCGGCCCGCCGCAAGGCGCAGCTGCTCGGCATCAAGGACGAGAACATCTTCATCGAGGACCTGCGCGAGGAATTCGTGCGGGACTACGTGTTCCCGATGTTCCGGGCGAACGCGCAATACGAGGGCGTGTACCTGCTCGGCACCTCCATCGCCCGCCCGCTCATCGCCAAGAAGCAGATCGAGATCGCCGAGCGGGTCGGGGCGGACGCGGTGTCCCACGGGGCCACCGGCAAGGGCAACGACCAGGTCCGGTTCGAGCTCGGCTATTACGCGCTGAAGCCCGACGTCACCGTGATCGCGCCCTGGCGCGAATGGGACCTGCGCTCCCGCGAGCAGCTCATCGACTTCGCCGAGAAGCACCAGATCCCGATCGCCAAGGACAAGCGCGGCGACGCGCCCTTCTCGGTCGACGCGAACCTGCTGCACGCCTCATCGGAGGGCAAGGTGCTGGAGGATCCGGCCGAGGTCGTGCCGGACTACGTGTATTCCCGCACCCTCTCGCCCGAGGAGGCGCCGGACACCCCGACCGTGATCCGGATCGGCTTCGAGCGCGGCGACGCCGTCTCGATCGACGGGGCGAAGATGTCGCCCGCGACCCTGCTGGCGAAGCTGAACGAGCTCGGCCGCGCCAACGGCATCGGCCGGCTCGACCTCGTGGAAAACCGCTTCGTCGGCATGAAGAGCCGCGGCATGTACGAGACGCCGGGCGGCACCATCCTGCTGCCGGCGCACCGGGCGATCGAGTCGATCACGCTCGACCGGGGCGCCGCGCATCTGAAGGACGAGCTCATGCCGAAATACGCGGAGCTCATCTACAACGGCTTCTGGTTCTCGCCGGAGCGCGAGATGCTGCAGGCGCTGATCGACAAGTCCCAGGAGATGGTGACGGGCGAGGTGACGCTGAAGCTGTACAAGGGCGGCGTCCACGTGATCGCCCGCACCTCGCCCTACTCGCTCTACGACCAGGACCTCGTCACGTTCGAGGAGGGCGCGGTCGCCTACGACCACCGCGACGCTGCCGGCTTCATCAAGCTGAACGCGCTCCGGCTCCGGACCCTCGCCCAGCGCCGGAAGACGCTCGCGGGCTGAAGCTGCCGGTCCGGTCGCGCCCGGTTCAACATTGTCGTGACACCGGAGCCGTTCTGAACGAGGAAGCCCCACGGGCGGGATGGTGCCGGCGCCGAACGGATGACGCACATGACCGAGGTCTTCTGGAACCGCCTCAAGGCTTCGGACCTGCGCGACCTGGCGGCGCGGGACGCGATCGTACTGCTGCCGGTCGCCTCGACCGAGCAGCACGGGCCGCATCTCGCCACCGGGGTCGACGTGGTGCTGTGCACCGAGGCGTGCCGGCGCGCGGCCCAGATCGTCGCCCGCACGCGGCCGATCGTGGTCGCCCCGACGGTCTGGATGGGACTGGCCGAGCACCACGTGGCGCTGGGCGGCACGTTCTCGGTCAGCCTGACGACCTGGCACGCGATCCTGCGCGAGCTCTGCCAGTCGATCGTGCGGGCCGGCTTCCGCAAGATCGTCATCGTCAACGGGCATGGCGGCAACGTCAGCGCCCTGAACGCGCTCACGATCGACCTGACTCGCGAAACGGGCGCGCCGATCGCGACCACGAACTACTTCTCCTTCGCGGCCGCCTGCCTGGACGAGCTCATGGAGGACCAGGACGGGGTGCAGCACGCCTGCGAGGGCGAGACCTCCATGATGATGGCGGCCGCGCCCGATCTCGTGGACACGGCCCGGCTCGGCGAGGCGCACGGGCCGAACATCACGATGGCGGGCGCGATCGCCCGCACCATCCACGTCTGGAAGTCGTTCGGTGAGATGACCCCGAGCGGCGTCCTGGGCGACGCCCGCCGGGCCAGTCCGGAAAAGGGGGAGCGGCTGCTGGACGCCGCCGCCCAAGGCATGGCCGACGCGTTTCTGGCCGGCGAGCCCTGGGCCTGAGCGGCCCGCAGCCCCCCTGCCTGGCGCGGGACGCCGCCCGGCCATGGGCCGAGCGGCGACACCGCGTCTGCGGCGAAAACCGCGTCAGCGCCGCGGCGCGGCACCCGGGCCGGACGGCGCGCCGGGGCTCTGCCCGGCGAGCAGCGGCGTGATGCGCCGCACGGTGACCCGGCGGTTGCGGCGCTCGGCGCTCTCGGTGTTCACCTTGAGCTGCTGCTCGCCGTAGCCCTGCGTGGTCAGGTTCTCCGGCGGAACCTGGAAGACGTCCTGCAGCGCCACCGCGACGGCCTCCGCACGACGGTCCGACAGGCTGAGGTTCTCGTCCTCCGACCCGACCGCGTCCGTGTGTCCCTCGATCAGAAAGACCTCGTTCGGATTCTTGCCGATCGCCTGCTTGAGGGCGCGGGCGATCACCGACAGGCGCTGGGCCTGTTCCGGCGTGATCTGCCACGAACCCGTCTCGAAGGTGATCGTCTCGATATCCACGCGCGGCATGCGGTCCCGCACGGCCGGGCTGTAGCGGATCTCGTCCAGCGAGTAGCGGCGCGTCAGGCGCTCGACCGGCGGGGCGATGAGCGTCTCGTAGACGGTCTCGTACGGAACGTCCTCCGCTTCGACGATGTAGCGATCACGCGGAATGCGGAGCACCGGGGGCGGCAGATCGACGAAATACTGGTCGGCCGGCCCGGGTCCGCGCCGACGGTTGTCGATGATGACGACCTCGCGATTGTCCGGTCCGCGGCGAGCGCGCCGCAGGAGGCGCCCGTTCGCATCCACATAGGTCAGGATGCGGATTCCGCCGGGCCGCTCCACCACGGTCACCGTCTCGGAGCCGCGCCGCTCGGTACGGACCTCGCCGGCACCGTGACGCAGCCGTGCCGCCTCGTCGCGCCGGATGATGGTCCGGTCGCCCTCGCGGAGGATCACGCGTCCGTCAGGCTCGCGGATCACGGTGCGGCCGTTCTCGGTCGTCTCGCGCCGCTCGTCCCGCAGATCGTCCAGCCTCAGGTACTGCCGGTCCGGGCCACGCCGCGGATCATCCGCGCGCGGCCCGGGCCGCTCGCCGGCCGGCGCCATGGGCGCGGGTACGGTCTGGCTGCTGGCGGCCGGCCCCGCCGGTGCGGGGGTGGCC
>JAQGJJ010000210.1 GCA_028290695.1 Enterovirga sp.
GTGCTCCCCATGTCGCCATCGTGACGACGGACCGGGACCTCGGCGGTTACGGCGTGCTGGATTGCGGCCTGTTCGTGGGCTCGCTGCTGCTCGCGGCCGAGGCGTTCGGGCTCGCGGCCGTTCCGCAGGGCGCTCTCGCCGAGCATGCCGCGTTCGTGCGGGGCTGCCTCGGCATCGCGGACGACAGGATCGTCGTCTGCGGCGTCTCGTTCGGATATCCCGACGAAAGCCATCCGGCCAACGCGGTCCGGACCAGGCGTGCCGACCTGGACGAGGTCGTCACCTTCGTGACGACGTGACCGGCGGCTCGGGGCCGCTCAGCGGCATCGCAATCGTCGAATTCGCCGCCCAGGGGCCGGGCCCGTTCTGCGGCATGCTGCTGGCCGATCTCGGGGCCGAGGTCATCCTGGTCGAACGGCCCGACGACGGCGACGAGGCCTCGAAATTCGGCGCATCCGCCATCTTCCATCGTGGCAAACGCTCGATCGTTCTCGACCTCAAGCGCCAGGCGGATGTCGAGACGGCCCTCAGGCTCGTCGAGCGTGCCGACGGCCTCATCGAAGGTATGAGGCCGGGCACCATGGAGCGTCTGGGGCTCGGCCCGGATGTCTGCCTGGAGCGCAACCCGCACCTTGTCTACGGCCGGATGACAGGCTGGGGACAGTCCGGGCCGCTGGCGATGAGTGCCGGCCACGACATCAACTACATCGCGCTCTCGGGGGCGCTCTGGTACGCGGGCTCGCCCAGCCAACCGCCCGTGGCACCGCCGACGCTGGTCGGCGATGTCGGCGGTGGGGCGCTGTACCTGGCCGTGGGACTCCTCGCGGGCCTGCTCCACGTCAGGGCCGGCGGCGCCGGACAGATCGTGGACGCAGCCGTCGTGGACGGATCGGCCCACATGCTGAACCTGCTTCTGTCGGCGAAGGCGTTGGGTGAGCTGAATTCCGATCGCGGTACGAGCCCGCTCGACGGGGCGCATTGGTGGGGCACCTACGCCTGCGCCGACGGGCTCCTCATCAGCCTCGGCCCGCTCGAGCCCAAATTCTACGGGCGGCTGCTGGACGTCCTCGGACTGGCCGATGTCCTGCCGGTCGCCGACCAGTTCGACCCCCGAGGCTGGGCACGGGGCAGGGCGATCCTGGCGGACGTGTTCTCGCGGAGGCCGCGGGCGGATTGGTGCCTGCTGCTGGAAGGAAGCGATTGCTGCTTCGCCCCCGTGCTCGCGTTCGACGAGGCGGCCGGCCACCCCCACAACCGGGCCCGTGGGACGTTCCGGGTTCTGGACGGGGTCTTGCAGGCCGCTCCGGCCCCGCGCTTCTCGAGCTTTCCCGACCCGTCGCCGGGGCCTATCCCGCGGCGCGGGCAGCATCAGGACGAGGTGTCGTCCGGACTTGCTGCGCGGCGATCCGACGGGGCTTGAGCCCGCAGGGCGCGAGGCCCCGACAGGGCGGCGTTGGGCACCCATTGCAGGATGTTCCGGGCAACCGCGACGACCGCGCCTGCCTCGTTCAGCACCTCGACATCGGCCATCGTCCGACGCTTGACGGGGTCGATCGCCGCGATCCGGTAGATCACCGTGATCGTGTCGCCCATGAACACGGGCGACACGAACCGGATCCGGTCGTATCCGAGATTGACCAGCGTCTCGTCTGCATTGTCGACGCTCGCCTCCGTGGCGGCGAGCGTCGAGGCGCGCGACATGAACCCGACCAGCATGGCGCCATGTGCGATGCGGCGCCCGAAGGCCGAGGCCCGCATCGCGACCTCGTCCATGTGCTGGGGCGCAAAGTCGCCGGTCAGACCCGCGAAGGCATACACGTCGCATTCCGCGACCGTGCGCGAAAAGCGCGTCTCCGCGCCGACCCGAAACCCGCGTCTCGCGCCATCTGGGGGGATCGGAGGCGATGCCATCGGGGTCGAACGGCTACTTCACGAGCGGGCAGTTTCCGGCCGTCAGCGGCCTGACCGCGACGTCGGTCGGCACCTCGGCGATCACCT
This sequence comes from Enterovirga sp., assembly GCA_028290695.1. GTDB lineage: Bacteria > Pseudomonadota > Alphaproteobacteria > Rhizobiales > Beijerinckiaceae > Enterovirga. The sequence continues at coordinate 1,999 of JAQGJJ010000210.1, forward strand.
TGGCGAGGTCCCATTCCCCGGTGGAGGCGGACGGCGCCTTCACCTCCATCACGTACATGCCATGCGCCATGCGGCCGTCGGCGCGGAGCTTCCCGCCCTTCACGAACACGTCGTCGATGGTCATCTCCCGCAGGGTCGCCATGACCTTGTCGGCATCCTTGCTGCCGGCGCTCTTCACGGCCTTGAGGTAGTTGAGGACGGCACTGTAGCTGCCGGCCATGTTCATGTTCGGCATCTTCCCGGTCCGGGCCAGGAATTTCCGCGAGAAGGCGCGGGTCTCGTCGTTGATGTTCCAGTCGAAGGCCGTGGCGTAGACGAGGCCCTGCGCGACCTCGAGGCCCATGGCCTTGATGTCGTCCGGCATCGTGTAGACGCCCGTCATCTTCTGGCCGCCCTTCATGACGCCGAACTCGGCCGCCTGCTTCACGGCCCGCACCGCGTCGGCGCCCGCCACGCTGTAGACGATCACGTCGGCCTTCGACCCCTGGGCCTGCACGATGAAGGACGAGTAGTCGTTGGAGTTGTTGGGCACCCGCACCGAGCCCAGCACCTTGCCGCCCGACGCGATGATCACATCCGTGACGTCCTTTTCCGAGATCGTGCCCGCGACCGTGTCCTGCGAGATGAAGAACCAGGTCTTCGCCCCCTGCTTGACTAGGGCCGAGGCGGTGGAATGGGCGATGGAATAGGTGTCGTAGACCCAGTGCGCCACGTACGGGGAGCAGCGTGGGCCGGTGATGTCGGAGCTCGAGGCACTCGTCGCGAGCACGATCTTCTTCCGCTCCTTGGCCAGGTCGGACACGGCGAAGGTCATGGCCGAGGTGGGCAGATCGGTGACAACATCGACCCCGTCCTGGTCGAACCATTGCCGGGCG
>JAQGJJ010000037.1 GCA_028290695.1 Enterovirga sp.
GGATCGTGAAGACGAGGCGCCCCGGCCGGCCGGCCGGCTTGATCCAGCCGGGCAGGAGGCCCTCGATTCCGGCCCGCGACAGGTCGGCCTCCATCCGGGTAGCGCCCTTGTGCCCGAAGGGAGCGGCAATCTTGACCGCCACGGGTCCGACGACCTGCGGGCCAACCGGCAGCGACCGCCGGGCCCGTGCGGCCTCGTCGAGCGTCAGGCCCACCAGCACCTCCCCCGCGCCGCCGCGCGGTTGGCGTAGGTCCAGCGTCGCGGGCGAGCCCCCGAGCTTGCCCTCGCCCTTGATCCCGAGCGCGCCGCTCTCGTAGCTGACGACGAGATTGGCACCTTCCAGCTTCTCCCGGCCGAACACCTTGTCCACGGACAGGTCGGAGAGCTTGCCGGTGACGCTGATCGGCAGGTCCGCGACCTTCGGAATGTGCCGGACGGAGAGCGGAAGCGTGACCTGGAACTCCGCCCGCCCCTTCACGCCGTTCGGATCGATGTCGATCGGTCCGAGCTCGCCGAACACGGGCGAGCGCAGGAACGAGGCGACGGCATCAGCCCCGCCCTCCAACCGAAACGCGATCCTGGCGACGCTTCCCGGCTTGTGCTCGTCGACCTGTCGGTAGGAGCCGTCGGCGAACAGCAGGCGGCGCCCGTCCGGCATGTCGACCCGACCCTGCTTGGCCGAGAGGGTGGTCGTGGTGCCGGTCGCCGAGCCGACGATGCCGAGACGCCGCAGCGGGGGCAGGCCGTCGATGATGGTGAGCCGCCCATCCGTCACCGTGAAGGCGAGCGACAGGGCCGCATCCGAGATGGGCTTGCCCGAGAATGCGTTCCGGAGGTCGGTCGCGTCCAGGTTCGTGCCGAGCCGCATCGTCTCCAGGGTGCCGGACCGGAGATTCGCGCCGAGATACCCGCGAAGCTCCGGATTGACGGTCGTGGGCCACAGGGCGAGCAGTTGACGAACGCCGGTCTGCCGCGCCTCGATGGTCGCCCGCAGGCCCATGCCGTCGGGGCTCGGCACGGAAGCCCCGGAGATGGCGACGTCGACCCCCTCCCCCTTCAGCGACACCCTTTCCACGACGATGGCGTCCGATACGAGGCCGAACTGCGCACCGATCTCGGCGAGCTTCAGCGGCGGGTCGGTAGCCGTCGCCCCCGGCAGCACGCCGTCCCGTCCTGACACCGCCAGCGTCCAGGCGCCCTCGCCGGTGGCAGCCAGGGTTCCGTCCACCTGAATGGCGGCGGCGCCGGATTTCAGGGTCACGTCGGAGAGTTCGAGCCGGTGCTCCCCCTCGTTCCAGGCCGCGCGGCCGGCAAGCTGGTCGACACGCACGGAATCCTGCCCGGGCAGGGTGATCGTGCCGGCCGGGCTCTCGAACCGGCCTGCAAACGTGACGAGCCGGCCCCCCGACTGGACGGCCTGCACGTCCCCGCTCAGCTTCAGGTCCGACGCACCGGGCACCGCCGACAGCCCGCCGAGCAGCATCGCATCCTCGAGCGGCACGTTGTGCGCCCGCACGGTCGCACGCCGCTCGCCCGCCGCTTCGGTGACCTCGCCCTCGACGCTCCAGGTCCCGCGGCGGCCCTCGAACCCCAGCTCGAAATGTCGGGCGCCGCCCTCCTGCCGGACGAACAGGGCGTCGACGTCCCGAAAGGCGAGGCGCTCGCGGCCGTCCGACCCGATCAGGGTCAGGCGCGCATCCGTCACGGAGGCGCGGTCGAGCGCACCGACGATGCCGGTCGGGCGCAGAACCGGATCGAGCAGGGACGCGACCGCCTTCGCGACAGCCGAGGACGAGGGCTCACCGGCTGTCTGCGGGGCGATGGCAGGAACGGCGGGCGGCTCGGAAGCGGCGCCCCGGTCATCGGCCGTGTCGACGAAGGAGAGCGTGCCGTCCGGGGCAACGAGAACGGTGAGCTGCAGCTGCCGCAAATCGATGTCGCGCGGCGACAGCGTGCCGGTGAACAGCCCCGCGGGGTCGAGCGTGACCGTCGCATCGGGCGACCGCACCAGGAGGACGCCGGCGGGATTGCGGATCTCGAGCCCGGTCACCCGGACGGAGGGGCGCCCGTCCACCATCTGAACGGCGGTCCCGCCGAGGGTCACCCGCCAGCCCGGACCGATACGGGATGCGAGCGCGTCGGCGAGGTTCGTCGAATAGCCCTGGAGGCTGAGCGGGCCGGACACGAGGCGCAGATAGAGGGAGCCCACGGCCGCAAGGCCGATCGCGACCAGCGCGAGCTTGACGTAGAACACGCGCCTGACGACGCGCTTCCAGCGCCCCTCGGCGTGCCGCTGGACCGTCGCCGCGCCGCGTCTGCGGAAAAGCTTCATCCACCCTCAAGCCCGAGGCGGTGGCCTCGGTTCAGCTAACGTGATTCGCCCCGAAAGCTACCGTCGCTTAGAGAACGGCCCGTTGCGGCCGGTGCCGGCCGGTCGCGGAGCGCCCTATCAGGGAAGCTGAAATTTCAGACAAAAGGAAGGCCTGTCATGGAGTTGAAGGTCGGAATGCCGGCGCCCCCGTTCACGCTTCCGGGACCGGACGGTCGGCCGGTGGCGCTGTCCGGGCTGAGCGGCCGCAAGGTCGTGCTCTACTTCTATCCCCGAGACGACACGCCGGGCTGCACGGTCGAGGCCAGGGACTTCGACGGGCTCCTGCCCGAGTTCGCGCAGGCGGAGACCGAACTCGTCGGCATCTCGCCTGACGGCCCGCAAAGTCACGCCAAGTTCGCGGCCAAGCACGGATTGTCCCTGACCCTCGTCTCGGACGAGAGCCAGGGCACGCTGAAGGCCTACGGGGTCTGGGCCGAAAAGAGCATGTACGGACGCACCTTCATGGGGGTGGAGCGCACCACCGTGCTGATCGGGCGCGACGGCACGATCGCCCGGATCTGGCCGAAGGTGAAGGTGGGCGGGCATGCGCAGGAGGTGCTGGAGGCCGCGCGCGCCCTGTGATGCCGGGCCGTTGGGGCTTCCTTAACCCTAACGAGGTGTGATGCGGCCATCCGAGCCGCCATGCGACACCCCTCCCCACATCGTTCTGTCCACCACGTGCCCCAGGCGGGCGCCGGGGTCGTCGTGGTGCAGCGTCGGCTCGCGCTCGCGCTGATGGGAGCCGGCGCCCTGGTCCTCACCTGGGCGGCGGGCAGCACCTGGTTCGTGCTCTCCCGGGACGACATCGCCCAGCGTGTCTTCATCCGCGAGACGGAGATGCGGTACGGCTACGAGAACCGCATCGGCAACCTCAGCGACCGCCTTCAGCGCGAGGTGACGCAGAACATGGTGGAGCGCACCAGCGTCGAAGCGCGGGTCGCGGCGCTCGCCGCCCGCCAGGCCGAGATCGAGGCCCGGCAGGCCTGGCTGCGGGCGACGGCCGAGCGGGCATCCGGCATCGCCGGCCCGGTCCCGACCGTGAACGGCCCGGATGCCGATCCGTGGTCGCCGCCGCAGCGCATCACCGTGCCGAGCGGGAGCACCAAGCCGGAACCGTTGCCGACGGCCGGAGGTCTGGGCCTGCGGCTCCGCGGCGAAGACTCCTCTGCCGAATCCGCCCCGAAGCCCGAGCCGCGCGACCGGCTGTCGGCCGTCGAGCAGTCGCTCGACAAGGTCGCCCGGAGCGAGGGCGAGATCCTGCATGCGCTCGGCCGGACGGCCCGGACCCGGCTCACGCGCCTGCGGTCGGCCATCGACGCGACGGGCCTGGACCTTCCGGGCACGCCTGCCAGCGGCGGCCCGCTCGTGGCTCTGCCGGCGGACAGGCTCCCCGGGGGCCACGAGCCACTCGCCGCCGCCCTTCAGTTCAGCGTCGCGGAAATCGCCCGTCTCCAGGGAACGGCCCGCACCCTGCCGCTCGGAAAGCCGCTCGCCGGCGAGCCGGATCCGACCAGCGGCTTCGGCTACCGAATGGATCCCTTCACCCGCGGCCCGGCGCTCCACACGGGCGTCGACTTCCGGGCCGAGGCGGGCACGCCCGCACGCGCCACCGCTGCAGGCCGCGTCGTCGCGGCCGAGTACACGGGCGGCTACGGCAACCTGGTGGAGATCGACCACGGCAACGGGGTCACGACCCGCTACGGGCACCTGTCCTCGTTCAGCGTCGCCCCGGGGGAGACCGTCGGGGAAGGCCAGATCATCGGCCGGACGGGATCGACGGGACGCTCTACGGGCCCCCACCTGCATTACGAGACCCGCGTGAACGGCGAGGCCGTGAACCCGGTCCGCTTCCTCCAGGCCGGCAAGCTGCTCGGCACCCGCGGCGGGTAAGCACCCGCCGCCCGGGTCCCGGACCCGGCGGAAGCCGGCCTAGTCGATATCCTCGACGTCGGCGCCGCCGCCATAGACCCGCTGGGCGAGTGCGGCTTCCATGAAGGCGTCGATGTCGCCGTCGAGCACGTCGGACGGCACGCCGGAGGTCACACCGGTCCGCAGGTCCTTCACGAGCTGGTACGGCTGCAGGACGTAGGAGCGGATTTGGTGGCCCCAGCCGATATCGGTCTTCTGGTCTTCCATGGCCTGCGCCTCGGCCTCGCGCTTCTGCAACTCCATCTCGTAGAGCCGGGCACGCAGCATCTTCCAGGCTTCTTCGCGATTCTGGTGCTGCGAGCGGCCGGCCTGACAGGCCACCGCCACCCCGGTCGGGATGTGGGTCAAGCGCACGGCCGAGTCGGTCTTGTTGATGTGCTGACCGCCCGAGCCCGACGCCCGGTAGGTGTCAGTCCGCACGTCGGACGGATTGATGTCGATGACGATGGTGTCGTCCACCACCGGATAGACCCACACC
>JAQGJJ010000049.1 GCA_028290695.1 Enterovirga sp.
TGGTTGCCCATGCCGCAGCCGAGCGCCTGAATCAGGTCGGAGAGCTGCTGGTTCTGCGACAGCTTGTCCTTCCCGGCCGAGGCGACGTTCAGGATCTTGCCCCGCAGCGGAAGGATGGCCTGGGTCGCGCGGTCGCGCGCCTGCTTGGCGCTGCCGCCCGCCGAATCGCCCTCCACGATGAACAGCTCGGAGCCGGCCGCGCCGGCCCGCGTGCAATCGGCGAGCTTGCCGGGCAGGCGCAGCTTGCGGGTCGCGCTCTTGCGGGCGACCTCCTTTTCCGCGCGCCGGCGCAGCCGCTCCTCGGCACGCTCGACCACCCAGTCCAGCACCTTCGCGGCCTGGCCCGGGGACGCCGCCAGCCAATGGTCGAACGCGTCCCGAACGGTGCCCTCGACGATCCGGGAGGCCTCCTGGGTCGCGAGCTTGTCCTTGGTCTGGCCCTGGAACTCGGGCTCCCGGATGAACACGGACAGCATCGAGGCGCATTGCATCATGACGTCGTCCGTCGTGACGGCCGTCATGCGCTTGGCCTGGCCGATGCGTTCGGCATGCTCCCTCAGGCCGCGCAGAAGCGCGACCCGGAGCCCGCTCTCGTGCGTGCCGCCCTCGGGCGTCGGGATGGTGTTGCAATAGGAGGACGAGAACCCGTCCGCATCCGCAAGCCAGGCGACGGCCCATTCCAGCGACCCATGGCCGCCGGCCTTCGTCACCTTGCCGGAGAAGATGCCTTCCGCGATCGGCGTCGAACCCTCGATCTCGCGGGCGAGGTAGTCGCGCAGGCCGCCGGGGAAGCGGAACGTCGCCTCGGCCGGCACGCTGTCCGGCCCGCCCACCAGCGAGGGCGCGCATTTCCAGCGGATCTCGACGCCGCCGAACAGGTAGGCCTTCGAGCGCGCCATGGTGAACACGCGCCGCGGCTGGAAGCGCGCCTCGGCCCCGAAGATCTGCGGATCCGGATGGAAGCGCACGCGCGTGCCGCGCCGGTTCAGCACCCGGCCGGCCTCCTTGACCGGCCCCTGGGGCGCGCCGCGCGAATAGCTCTGCCGGTACAGCGTCTGGTTTCGGGCGACCTCGACCTCGAGCACGTCCGAAAGGGCGTTGACGACCGAGACGCCGACGCCGTGCAGGCCGCCCGAGGTCTCGTAGACCTTCGAATCGAACTTTCCGCCGGCGTGCAGCGTCGTGAGGATCACCTCCAGGGCCGATTTCTTCGGAAACTTCGGATGGGGATCGATCGGAATGCCGCGGCCGTTATCCGTGACGGTGATGAAGCCGTCCTCATCGAGCTCCACCTCGATAAAGGTCGCGTGGCCCGCGACCGCCTCGTCCATCGAGTTGTCGATCACCTCTGCGAAGAGGTGGTGCAGGGCCTTCTCGTCCGTGCCGCCGATATACATGCCGGGCCGGCGGCGAACCGGCTCCAGCCCCTCCAGCACCTCGATCGCGGAGGCGTCGTACTCGGCCTCGGCGGCGGCCGGCGGCGGAGATAGCGGGCGGGTGCGGGCAGGCCGGCCGCTTGCAGCGGCCGGTGTCGCGGCAGCGGGGCGGGCGGGTGCGGATTTGCGGAGCGCCGCTCCCGCGAAGAGATCGCTATCGGCCATTTCGTACTCAACAAAGGTGATTCGCGTCGACCGACTCTAGCGCAAGGTCGGTAAAGAGAACGAACCGGAAACCCGCTCGTCCACGGCCGCTGTGCCGCAGCTCAGCGCCCCTCGAAGCCGGGCTTGCGCTTCTCGCGAAAGGCGGACCGGCCCTCGTCGAAGTCGCGGCTCGAGAACAGGATCGACTGCGCATCCTCCTCCGCCTTGAGGATCTCGGCGAGGCTCGCCGGCTGCCGGGCGAGCAGGCGTTTGGTGTAGGCGTTGGACAGCGGTGCCGCCGTGTCGCCGATCCGCCGGGCTGCGGCGATCGCGCGCGTCAGGGCGGCACCCGGCTCGGTGAGCTCGGCGACGAAGCCCCATCGCTCCGCCTCGGCGGCGCCGAACGGTTCGCCGGTCAGCATGATCTGACGCGCCCGCATGTGACCCAGGCGCTGCGGCAGGAGCCAGGCTGCGCCGAGATCCGGGACGAGCCCGATGCGGTTGAATGAGCAGGTGAAGGTGGCGTCCCGGGCCGCCACGACGATGTCGCAGGCGGCGGCGAGCGACAGCCCGGCTCCGGCTGCGTGCCCCTCGACCGCGGCGATCACCGGCTTCTCGCCCTCGACCAGGAGCCGCACGAGCCGGTGCGCCTCGACGAGGCGTCCCCGACTGGTGATGGCGTCGAGGCCGTCCATACCCGAGATGTCGCCGCCGGAGCAGAATTGCCCGCCGGCGCCGGTGAGCACGATCGCCCGACAGGCCGCATCGTTCATGGCCTGCGCCACCGAATCCGCCAGCATCGCCCGGATCGGCATGGACAGCGCGTTGCGGCGCTCCGGGTAGCGGATCGTCAGGACCGTGACCGGCCCGTCCGTGTCGCGCGTGATCGTGCCGCCCTCCGGACCCGACATCGCCGTTTCAGGCCTTCGCCTTGGCCTTCTTGGCGGCCGCGGCCTTCGGCTTCGCCGCCTTGGCGGCGGGCTTGGCCGCCTTTGTGGTCTTGCCCGAAGCCGCCTTGGCGCTCTTCGCCGGTGCCCGGGCTCCGCCTCGCGCCGCGCCCCGCTTCGGCTTGGACGGCCCGGCCGCGCGCCGCGCCGCGAGAAGCAGCACGGCGTCCGCCAGGGTGACGTCCTCGGAGGTCTTGTCCTTCGGCAGGGTGGCGTTGGTCTCGCCATCCGTGACGTAGGGGCCGTAGCGGCCGGCCTTGACCACGATCGGACGCGCGGTCTCGGGATCGTCCCCGAGCGGCTTGCCCGGATCGTTGGTGCGCCCGCCGCGCCCGCCGCCGGCCTCCTTCGTCATGACGAGGTCGACCG
>JAQGJJ010000105.1 GCA_028290695.1 Enterovirga sp.
TTCGGGCGGAGGGGTGCGGTGGGTTCCGAGGTCTGCGCCGGCAGCGCGGGCTCCCGGACGGCGGCGCGAGGCTTCGGCTGACGCGCCGGATGACAAGACCCCGCAAAGGACGGCCTCGTGCCGGCACATTTGAAAATATGAAGTCGGCGCGAGGCGTCCTACTTCCCCAAGTTCTGCTCTTTGAACCTCGTACATCGTGCAGCCCCGGCGACCGGGACGGAATGCTCGTGGGCGTCTAGCGCGAAGCTTGGCCGGCCCTGAGCGCAGCCAGCACCTCGCTGTCGGCATACCCGTCCGCCACCAGCCCGCGGGAGATCTGGAAGCGCCGCACCGCATCGCGGGTCTGGGCGCCGAACTTGCCGTCCGGGGTCCCAGCATAGAGGCCCGCCGCGGCGAGGCGGCGATGCACCTCGCGGCGCTCGTCCCGGTTCAGCACCGAGGCCGCCGGCCACGGGCGGGTCAGGCCCGGTCCGCCGGCGATCCGGTCAGCCAGGAGGCCGATCCCGAGCGCGTAGGCGTCCGACGTGTTGTAGGCCCGAATCGCCTCCCAGTTCTCCGTGAGAAGAAGCGCCGGGCCCTCGATCCCGGCCGGCAGGAACAGCCGGCCGAGTCCCTCCCCCGGCATCGGACGGCCATCGGCCCTCTCCACACCCATCCGGCGCCATTCGGCGAAGGTCCGGGAATGGACGGAAAGGTCCACGCCGGCCGGCAGGCGCGCCTCGAAGCCCCAGGGCAGGCCGCTCTTCCAACCCGACTGGGCGAAGAAGTGCCCGATCGATCCCAGCACGTCCGGCACGGAGGTCCAGATGTCGCGCCGGCCATCGCCATCCTGGTCCACAGCGTGCCGAAGAAAGCTCGACGGCATGAACTGGGTCTGGCCCATCGCGCCCGCCCAGGAGCCTTTGAGCGCCGCCCGAGCGATGTGATCCTCCTCCAGGATCCTGAGCGCCGCGATCAGCTCGGCCCGGAAATAGGCCGCCCGGCTCTCGCCGAGCGCGAGCGTGGCCAGGGACCGGATGGTGTCGAAGCCGCCCGTCGCGGACCCGAACCCGCTCTCCGCAGCCCAGATCGCCAGGATGATCGCGGGAGACACGCCGGTGGCCTGCTCGACCCCCGACAGAACCGGCGCCCAGCGCTCGGCGAGGGCGCGGCCCTGCCGGACCCGGCCATCGGACACGGTCCCGGCGACATAGGCCGAGATGGGCCGGTCGAACTCGCCCTGCCGGGCAGCCAGCGCCTGGACCTTGGGGTCCGGCCGCAGGCCGGCGAGAGCGCTGTCGAAGGTGGCGCGCGACACGCCTGCCGCCCGGGCCTCCGGCCACAGGTCCTCGACGAAGCGGGCGGCGGCCTCCCCGGCCGTTGCGGCCGCCGTCATCGGGCGCCCTGGCGCCTGGGCCCAGGCGGCGTGCGTGAGCGCCGCGAGGCCGGCGACAACTGCGCCGGCCACCAGGGGATGTCGCCCGAGCGTCATGGCTGCGGATCGTCGCTCAGGCCTCGCGGTTGCGGTTCGCGAGATGGCGCTCCCAGGCGAGCGCCTGGGCCACGATGGCGTCGAGATCGTCGTGCTGGGGCACCCAGCCGAGTTCGGCCCGGATGCGGTCGGCCTTCGCGATGATGGCGGCGGGATCGCCCGGTCGGCGCGGCGAGAGCTTCACCGGGAAGTCGACGCCCGAGACGCGCTTCATCACCTCGATCACCTCCAGAACGGAATAGCCGCGCCCGTAGCCGCAATTCAGGGTCAGGCTGTCCCCGCCCCGCCGCAGGTGATCGAGCGCCACGAGGTGGGCGTTCGCGAGATCCGAAACCTGGATGTAGTCGCGAAGGCAGGACCCGTCGCGGGTCGGGTAGTCGGTCCCGAACACCTCGAGCTGCTGGCGCTGTCCGAGCGCGGCCTGCGCGGCCACCTTGATCAGGTGCGTGGCGGCGGGCGTGGACTGGCCGATGCGGCCCTTCGGATCCGCCCCGGCGACGTTGAAATAGCGGAGTGCGACGTAGCGCAGGTCATGCGCCCGCGACGCGTCCTCCAGCATCCATTCGGTCATCAGCTTGGAGCGCCCGTAGGGGGAGACCGGATTCTTCGGGATGTCCTCGCCCACCGGCTCGCTCGACGTCTCGCCATATACGGCGGCCGTCGACGAGAAGATCATCTGCCCGACGCCGCACCGGACCGCCGTCTCGATCAGGTTGCGGGATTTCGCCGTGTTGTTGAGGTAGTAGCCGAGCGGATCGGAGACGGATTCCGGCACCACGATCTTGGCCGCGAAATGCGCGATCGCCTCGATCTTGTGCTCCCGGATGGTGCGGGCGACGAGCTCGGTGTCGCCCATGTCGCCGACAACCAGCGCGGCGCCCGACGGCACGGCCCAGTCGAACCCCGTCGAGAGGTTGTCGAGAACGACGACCTCCTCGCCCCGATCCGCGAGCGCCAGCGCCATGTGGCCGCCGATATACCCGGCTCCGCCCGTGACCAGCACCGCCATGCAATCAACTCCCTCTGCTGCCCCCGCCCTCTAGCAGCCCCGCGCTTCACAAGCGATGAAGGCCTTGCCATCTAGGGGGCGAAGGCCTGGATCGACCGCGGCCTCAGAGTCGCTTCAGAACACGCGAGGAACGCCTTGAAGCCAATCCGCAAAGCCGTCCTGCCCGTCGCGGGTCTCGGGACCCGGTTCCTGCCCGCCACCAAGTCGATCCCAAAGGAGATGCTCACCGTCGTCGACAGGCCCGTCATCCAGCACGTCGTCGATGAGGCGCGGGAGGCCGGCATCGAGCATTTCGTCTTCGTCACCGGCCGCAACAAGGGCGTCATAGAGGACCATTTCGACATGGCCTACGAGCTCGATGCGACCCTGAAGGAGCGCGGCAAGACGAAGGAATACGAAGCTCTCCAGCGCGACCTGCCGAAGGCCGGAGCGACGAGCTTCACCCGCCAGCAGGCGCCCCTCGGGCTCGGCCACGCGGTGTGGTGCGCGCGCGAGATCATCGGCGACGAGCCTTTTGCCGTGATCCTTCCCGACATGCTGAGCCGCGGCTGCATGAGCCAGATGGTCGCCGCCTACGAGCGCCACGGCGGCAACCTGATCGCGGTCGAGGAGGTGCCCGAGGACCAGACCCACCAGTACGGCATCGTCGCGACGGGCGAGGATTTCGGCGACACCTTCCGGATCACCGGCATGGTCGAGAAGCCCCCGAAGGGAACAGCGCCGTCCAACCTCATCATTTCCGGCCGCTACATCCTGCAGCCCGACATCTTCGGCATCCTGTCCGCCCACGAGAAGGGCGCGGGCGGCGAGATCCAGCTGACCGATGCCATGAAGCGCCTTGCTGAGACGCAGGACTTCTTCGGCCTGCGCTATCGGGGCCGGACCTACGATACCGGCAACAAGCTCGGGTTCCTCATGGCGAACGTCGCCTATGCGCTTGAGCGAGACGACCTCGGCGAGCCTTTCCGGGCCGAGCTCGAGGCGCTGCTGAACGCATGACGAACGCCACGCCGGGCGTGGATGAGCGGGGTCTGGAAGAGGTTCGGGCCTGGGTGACCAGGGCCGGAATTTTCGGCACGTCCGAAGCCGACCTGCTGCGCGGGTTCTGCAAGGGGCTGACCAAGGCCGGCCTGCCGGTCACCCGCACGCTCATGGTGATCGACACGCTGCACCCGGTCCATGAAGGCCGGGTGTTCCGCTGGCGCAGCGATCTCGCGTCCGAAAGCGAGGTGGTCGAGTACGGACGCACCAACCAGGGCGGCCAGGCGGCGGAGAGCTGGCGCCGATCGCCGTTCTACGAGCTCTTCCACTCTGGCGGCGACAGCCTGCGCCGTCGGTTAAGCGACCCTGGGGGTTCGGATTTCCCGATCTTCGACGAGCTTCGCGAGGATGGGCAGACCGACTACCTAGCCCTGATCCACCGTTTCGCCGAAGACACGGTGATCGGCGAGATGGACTGCATCTACTCCTCCTGGGTGACGGACCGCGCCGGTGGCTTCGACGCGGGCATGCTGCTCGCGCTGAAGCGGCTCGTCCCCTCATTGGCGCTGGCCATGAAGGCCGCCTCCCTGGCCCGAATCGCCGAGACGCTGGTGGAGACGTATCTCGGACGCGACGCCGGCCGGCGCGTGCTCGAAGGCCGCATCGACCGCGGCGTCGCGGACCGGATCGAAGCGGTGCTCTGGTTCAGCGACCTGCGGGGCTTCACCCAGGTCACCGACAGCATCCCGCCCGGAGAGGTGATCCCGTTCCTCAACGACTATGCGGACGCCACCATCTCGGCGATCCACGAGGCCGTGCGCGACGAGCTGAAGCTCATCGGCGACGGCAAGCTCGCGAACTTCCGGGCCGACGACATGGACGGCGCCAGTCGCTGTGCACTGAC
>JAQGJJ010000112.1 GCA_028290695.1 Enterovirga sp.
AGGTCCGAGAGCGGGAGCGCCGCCGCGAGCACCGCCTCGGGGCGATTGCCGCGGACGGGATCGGCCGGTGTGGCAGCCGACGGCGGCGCGGCTGGCGGCAAGGCTGCGGTCGGCGGCATTGCCGGTCCCGCTGGGCCGGTCACGGCGGCAACGCGGGCCGCCTCCGACGGCCTTGTGAGCTCGCCGGCGGAGGCAGGGCTCACCGGTGACGACGCGGCCTGTCGGGCTTCGGGAACGGGTGCTGCCGCGGCCACCGTCGTTTCGGCTGCGGCGACCGGCATGGACGACGGCACGCCGGCCGGGCGAACCGGTTCCGGCCCGGCGGGCGGTGCCGGGAGAGCTGCCGCCACGGCGGTCACTTCCGAGCGCGGGACCGGGCCGGGTGGCTCCGGCTGGCCTGCAAGGACCGGCGGATCGGGCGGCGGCGGAGCCGCGCCGGATGGCGTCGCGGGGGCTTCCGCCACCTCGACCGCCGGCGGGTTCGGACCAGGCGCCGCCGCTGCCGAGAGCGGCGCCGACTGCACCGCGACCACGGTCGACGGCGAGGCCGCTGGATCGGCAGCCGCTGAAACCGACGGCCCGGTGTCGACGACCGGCAGGCTCGCGAGCGCGGAAGGCGGCTCCGTCGCCGGCCTGGCGGGCTCCGCCGGGGCGGTGCCGGCAGCGGGCGATGCCGCCGTCGGGACCGGGCTGTCGGCCAGCGCAGCCGGAGGGGCGCCCGCCACGGCCTCGACGGCAGGGGGCTCGGGGACAGGCTGCGCCACGTCCGTTGCCGCAACGGGGGCCGGGGGCGGCTCCGGAGCCGACGGAGCCGACGTATCCGGCGACACCGCATCCGGCCTGACCGGAGGCGCCGCGGGTGCCTCGGCGACGACCGTGCGGTCCGGCTCGCCGGGATTGAGCGTCGGCTCGGGGGCCGCGGCGTCCACCCGCGCGATCGGCATGTCCGCGGCCTGGCGCGGCGTGCGCGGCCGCAGGTCCGACTCCTCCACGAGTTCGACCGCGATCGGCTCGTCAACCACCAGCGGCCGCGGCCGGGTGAAGGATGGGTCGAGCGTGAGCGCAACGAGGGCCGCGAGATGGACGGCGACGGAGACGAGTGCCGTCAGCCGGCCCCGCCGATTGTCGAGACGCAGCGTGTCCCCGTCTCGGAGAAGCGGGCAGGCTGGCGTTCTGGTCTCCACCTCGTCATGCTAGACGAAGTATGAACAGGCGTGAACCGGGGCTGCGGGCCGCCGGTTTGGCTCAGTCGTAGGCTTACCTCCCGGAGATCGCAGTGACCTTGCAATCCCTGATCTCGACCGCCCTGGCGCTCGGCGCGCTGCTGACCGCGACCGCCCATGCGCAGTCCGCGCCGGAGCCGGCGAAGGGGCGCGGCATCACGCTCGAGCTGAACAAGCTCGAGCCTGCAACAGGCGGTTGCCGGGCCTATTTCGTGGTCGAGAACCGCACGGCCGAGGCCGTTAAGGAGTTGCGGCTCGACACCTTCATCTTCGACGGCAACGGCCTCATCGCGCGCCGCATCGGACTGACGTTCCCGGACCTGCGCCCGGACCGCACCAAGGTGGTGCCGTTCGACCTGACCGGGGCGGCCTGCCCGGAGATCGGGCGCATGCTGGTGAACGACGTGCTCGCCTGCACCAACGCGGCCGGAGGTCCGGTTCAGGGATGCGGCGAGCTTCTCGCGGTGGCGACACGATCGAGCGCCAAGTTCGAGTACTGACCGCCGCGAGCACGATGCCGTTGCCGGGCATGCCCTGCCGGGCGCCCGGTGGCCTTCGGGGAGCCGCGGCATCTCCGCATGCGACCAGGGCTACGCGGTCCGGCAGCGCGGCTCGCATGGACCCGGCCTGACGCTCCGGGTCTGAACCCGCATCTTCATCGCCGCGGCAGGCGTCAGGACGGCGCGCGGCCGTGACTAGAAGCCGACTCCCATCACCGCTCGTGGCGCCGCGCGCGGCGCCGCTGCCGCGGCGACCGGGGCCTGTGGAGGAGCGGATTGCGGCCGCGGCCGCGCCTGCACGGCAGGACGCGGCTCCGGCTCGCGCCGCGCGACGGCGGGTGCCGGTTTGGGCTTGCGCACCGGCTTCGCCTCCGGCCGGGCGACCGCGACGCAATGGTCTCCGGCGAGGCGCTCGCCGGCGCCGCATTCGAGCGGACAGAATTTCGCCGGGCGGCTTCGCAGATCGTCGAGCAGGTCCGGAGACGGCCTGGTCGGAATGGGACTGAGCTTGGCCAGCCGGCCGAAGCGGCGGAGCGCGTCGCGCGAGTCGGTGTCCCACTCGCCACTCGCGCCCTCGTCGTAGCAGCCGATTCGGCCGAGTTCCGCCTGGACGTCCCGGACAAGCTTCTCCTCGCTCAGAGCGTCCCGCGGGGCAGCGCTCGACGCCGGGGGCGGCGCCGTCACGGCGGGCTGCGCCGGATCGGCAAGCGCGAGCCGGATCGGCTGCTGGGCGGAATCCGCGGCACCCGGTCCCGGCTGAAGAGCTGACGGTACGGAGGAGGCTCTGCCCGACTTCAGCGCGCTCAGCGTCCGGTCCACCGAACCGTCCGACGAGCCTGCCGCGATGAAGTTCGGCGGGCCCTCTGCCGGGCTCGCGGCATCGGGGCCGGTGGCCGAGGCGGCGACCCGCGCCCGGGCGGGCTCCACGGCCTCGGCTGCGCGGCGCCGCTGCTGCTCCTCGAGCGCAAGCCAGGCAAGTTGGTCGCGCTCCTGCTGGGCACGTGCGGAGGCGGCCGCATCGGCACGACGACGCTCCTCCGCCTCGCGACCCTCCAGGGCCGCACGCTGGCGCTCGGCCGCAGCCGCCTCCTCGGCGAACCTCCTCTGCCGCGCGTCCTCGGCCAGGCGCTCCTGCTCCGCACGGCGGGCATCCGCCAGGCGGCGCTCCTCCTCCTGCCTTGCTTCCTGCGCCAGACGTTGACGTTCCCGCGCCTCGGCAGCCGCCTTGTCGTCGGCCAGCCTCTTCAGACGGGCTTCCTCCGCGACCCGCTCCTGCTCGAGGCGCCGCGCCTCGACCCGCCGCCGCTCCTCCTCGAGCTTCGCTTCCTGGGCCGCGCGCTGACGCTCGCGCGCCTCCGCGGCCGTCCGCTCCTCGGCGATCTTGCGCTGGCGAGCCTCGTCCGCGAGGCGCTCCTGCTCGGCCCGACGCGCCTCGACCCGGCGCCGTTCCTCCTCGGCCTTCGCCTCGGCCGCGAGGCGCTGTCGGTCCCGCACCTCGGCTGCGGCCTTCTCCTCGGCGAGCTTGCGCTGGCGCGCTTCCTCCAGCCTCGCCTCCTCGGCGAGCCGCTGGCGCTCCCGGCCCTCGTTGGCGAGGCGCTGCTGCTCCGCCTGCTGGCGCGCCTCGGCCCGGCGCTTCTGCTCCTCTTGCAGCCGCTGCCAGACGGCACGCTCGTCCTCTTCCCGGGCTCGCGGCTGGGGCGGGGACTCGTCCTCCGGCCGCCGGGCCGGCGTGCCCCTGGAGGCGTCCGCCCCGAGCCCGAGCGGGCGGGCGGCAACCTGCTCACCGGCGCCCGCCGGGGCCCCTCCGGGGCGGCGGGCCTCCAGCCGCTGGATCATCTCCTTGGCGTCATCCACCAGAAAGCTGTCCGGGTAGCGGGCGATGAAATCCCGCAGGGCCTGCGGGTCGGCGCTGGCGCGCACGCGCGGCCAAGCCTCCCGCTCCGTTTCGGCCCGGTTGAAGAAGAACTGCCCCGGATAGGAGAGCGACAGTTCGGGGGTCTGGCGCCCGTTGGTCTGGCGGTCGACGTTCATGCTGACGCGCTGGAACATCTGCGCGGCGTCGATGCCGGGCTCCTGCACGGCCTTCACGAAGGCGCCCGTGAAGATGCTGTTCCGCCCGGTGCCGTCATAGGCAACCTGGTTGGCCTGCGTGGCATAGGCCACGATGAGCCCCCGCCCGCTCAGCTTGGCGAGACCGGTCGACGAGAACGGGTCCCGCGCCCGGGTTGCGAGCGGGAGGTTACGGCACGCATCCAGGATCAGGATGCGGGCGCCGTCGGCCCGGTTCAGCTCTTCCAGGATGTCGTCGACCCGCACGGTCTCGTATTCGAGGTCGAACTCGTCCTCGAGCTTGGCATCGACCGGTACCAGGTAGTTGCGGCCGCGATATTGCAGCCCGTGCCCGGCGTAGAAGACCAGGGCCGCCTCTGCATCCTGGGCGGCCCGCGCGAACTGCCGCAGCGAGTCGCGCATGTTTTCGCGCGTCAGGTCGGCCCCGCCCAGCACGGTGAAGCCGACCTTCTTGAGCGCGGCCGACACGTCCTCGGCGTCGTTCTTGGGGTTCGGGAGCTGGGGAAACTTCCGGTAGGCCGAGTTGCCGATGACGAGCGCCACGCGCCGATCCGACGCCGCCCAGCCGGACGTCGCAGCGACGGTGAGGATAACGCTGACGAGCAGCGTCAGGAGAGCGCGCATGCCCCGCCGGCAGGAAGTAAGTTACCGATCACACTATCCTTGGGGTCTGTCCGAGGCAAATTCGTGGCCCTAGTCGAAGGACGCATCCTCGCCCGCATCCTGTTGGGTGGACAGGTCGATCGGCGGCGGCTGGTTGAAGAGTTGCGCGCCGGCGAGCAGGAACCGCATCGGATCCTGCGGGGCGCCGTTGAGCCGGGTCTCGTAATGCAGGTGCGGGCCGGTCGAGCGGCCCGTCGACCCGAGAAGCCCGACCACCGTTCCGGGCGCGACGGTCTGGCCGACCGACACGTTGAATGCGGACAGATGGGCGTAGCGACTCACGATCCCGCTGCCGTGGTCCACTTCGACGAGGTTGCCGTAGCCTCCCGTCACGTCCGCCGTGATGACGCGGCCGGTTCCGGACGCCCGAATCGGGGTGCCGATCGGGCCGCGGAAATCGATGCCGGCGTGATTGCGCCCTTCGCCGGTGAAGGGGTCCTTGCGGGTCCCGAAATTGCTCGTGAGGTTGTTGTCGCCCTCGACGGGGCGGCGGAGCGGAACGGTGTCTGCGACCTCGCGCCAGCTCTGGAGAAAGGCGAAGTCGCGCTCGACGGCCGCCAGCTTCGCCTCGAACGGATCGACCGCCGGCTGCCGTGCGACCGCGGCCAGCCGCAGGAGCCCGCCCGGCTTGCGGGTCGCTTCCGGAGGCGCCGCCTCCTGGACCTGCGGGTTGAGCCCGAGGCCGACGAGCGCGGTCTTGATGGACCCGGCGGCGTTGTGCACGCCCGACGACACCGCGGCCAGGAGGCGGACCTGGGCGTTCTCCAGGTGGCCGATCGACCCCTCGAGAGCCGAGAACTGATCCCGCAGCGGCAGATTGGCGGCGTTGAGCAACTGCCGCACGAAGCGGTTCGCCGACGCCGCGGACAACGCTCCGGCGTCGAGAGACGAACGCGGCCCGAGCGAAGCCGGGCTCTGGGCCGGCGATGACGGCGCCCCGAGTTTGAGGGTCGGCGGCTCGGCAGGAGCTGCGGGACGCCCACGCCCGGCGGGCGCCTCCTCCTCGGCGCGTCCGCGGGGCGGACCGAGCGGGACTGTCGCGGGCGAGGTCGTGGACGAGGCCCCCCCGTGAGCGACGCCGTTGAGCCGGTCGGTCATCATGATCAGGCTGGACTGCCGGTTCTCGAGCTCCACCTGGCGCGAGATGATGTCCGCGAGCCGGCCGCTGAGCCCGTCCTGCTCCAGGATCTGATGGCTGGCGACGCCGACGAGGCGGCGGGTCAGCGCCTTGACCTTCTCGTCGTAGGTCAACCTCAGGTCGACCTGCTCCTCCGCCATGCGCGACGCGGCAAGGTTGGCCGATATGGCGAACCAGGTCGCCGCAACGGCCCACATCGCGAACAGCAGGCAGCCGACCAGGACCACCGTGCTTCCGCGCCCCTTCGCGCGCGAGGCCGGTTTTCGGGGCAGCGTCTTGCGGCCGGCAGCCGGGGCGCCGGGCCGGGCGGGCGGGCGCCTCAACCCGTCATCGACCACGTCGGCCGCACTTCTCTGCCGCACGGTGCTCATTCCACGAGGCCTCTATGCACGCCGAGGGGCGTTCGACTGGATGGGCACGTCCTGCCCGCGCGAGGCGGCACGCCCGCCCGCCGAGCCCGTCTGGACATTGCCCGGAATTCCCGCCGGGACAATTGCGTCTCTATTATGCACCTTCTTGCCCGAATTGTGGATACGACTCGAGACACAAGGGTTACGCAAACGAACCGGCCCGCCGGGTGTGCTTTCCCGGTATTGAACCGGGGCGATCGGCCGGGTAAGCGGGACCATTCGCCAATCACCCCAAGAAAGCAGAACGTATGAACCGGGTGCTATGTGCCGTCATGATGGGAGGCGCGCTGACGTCGCTTGCCCTGCCCGCCAGCGCCCAGCAGGGAGCCGCCCCCAACCGGGTCACGCAGGCCCCTGCCCGCCCGGCCGCGCCCGCGGCACAGCCGCCTGCGGCTCCGGCGGCCCCAGTGGCCCAGGCCCCCGCCGCACAGCCCGAACCGATCCGGACCGAGATCGTCAAGCACGACAACTGGACGGTCACCTGCCGTGAGTTTGCCGACAAGAAGCGCTCCTGTTCGGGCGTGCTGCAGGTCGTGCAGGCCCAGAACAACCAGACGCTGTTCGTGTGGATCATCGGCAAGAACAGCGACGGCAAGGTGATGAGCGTGCTCCAGACCCCGACCGGGGTCGCGATCGCGCCGGGCGTCGAGGTGAAGCTCACCCGCGGCGCGGCCCGCAAGGCCGTGTACGTCAATTGCGAGACGAACCGCTGCGAGGCCACGATGGACATCGACGAGGCGTTCAGCCGAGACGCCTCCGCGTCGGACAATGTCGAGGCGACGATCTACAGCACGACCGGACAGGGGGTGAAGTTCACCCTCCCGTTCAAGGGCTTCGACCGGGCTCTCGCGGCGGTTCGCTGATCGCTGCAAGTCCTTCGCCCGAATTGCGCTGCGGGAGCGAACCCGCGTCGCGGCCCGAAAGCCGGCAGCGCCGAGCAGGCCGGCGCTGAGGTGACCTGCAGGCCGGCTCCTGGGCGCCTGCACCCTCTCCTGCCTTGGCTCCGAGCGGGCCGGCGCCCTGCCCGACCCCAACGCGACAAGCCCTCTCGGGCCAGCGCGACACACCTTCTCGAGTACGCCGTCCGTCCCACCGTGCGATGGACGAGCCGCCTTCGGCCGGGCGTGAGCAGCCCGGCCTGCCGGGGGGATGAGGGCCGAGTATCCAGGCCGTTCCCTCCGCGCTTCACATTCGGTG
>JAQGJJ010000117.1 GCA_028290695.1 Enterovirga sp.
GGCTTCGCCCGTGGCGATTTGAGCGACGCGGATGGCGTTGCCGACGACATCGGCGGGGCGCTTGGGGCGGTTAGGTATCATCGGAGGCGTCCTCGCTCTTTGGCTCGCAGAAGGGCGGCTTCACCGACTTTGGTCGCCTCTCGTTCGGTCGCGTAGCTTGCCATGCCTGGCAGCTGCTCATCGCCGTCCGTTCTGAGAATCCACCGAAACCGGCGGCTGTTAGAGCCTTCTTCCTTGAAGGGTACGACCACCAACCGGATCTCGCTGCTCACCGCCCAAGGCCCCTGCTTTCCGCTAAGCATAGGGATGGGAGCGCGGCTCGCGCGGGTCAAGCCCAGCTAATTTCAAACTGAGACACTACCCGCCGGGCGGTAGTGTCTGTGCCGGGCGGCAGTGTCTCAGTTTAAATGAGGGGCGTTCGGGGGCGCGGAGGCTCAGATCGAACCTTGGCTTAGGCCGCAGCGACAGCCCGCAATGAAAGCGCCCGCCAGCCGGGGAAAGCTGACGGGCGCGGACACACTCGTTGAGGACACACTGACCGCCGAACAATCGCCAGACGGCCGAGATGGTTCCCGAAGAGAGCTGCAGCCTCCGCGCGGAGCCCGGCCCCTGGGCCTAGATGCGGCCGTCGTCGCTCGTTCCGCGCCGTGTCAGGACAAAGGTCAGCGTGTTGCCGTCGAGGGACTCGTCCACGCTTGCGATCTGCCACCCATCCGGCGGGAAGCGCTCCTTGGATACGCTGGCCCAGCGCTCCGAACGCTCCGCCTCGCTTCGTTCGTGGCCCGGTTCCGCCAAGGCGACCTCCTGATTCAGCCCGCATACCGATGGGAGTCCGTCCGGCGCGGGTCAAGCAAGCCCGGTCCCGCCCCCTTGTCCGCGTGGAATCCCGGACCGCCCCACGAGTTCGGTGACGGGGCATGGACAGGCCCCGGCAGCTTTGCTACATGCCGCCCTCCCGGAACGGGCGCACGTCGCTCGGCCGGACGGGTGCATAGCTCAGTTGGTAGAGCAGCTGACTCTTAATCAGCGGGTCGTAGGTTCGAACCCTACTGCACCCACCAATCGCATCCCGATCGCCGGGTGCGCTGGTGGCGGGGACAGGCCCCGAACTCCGAAGACCTGACGGCGAGGCGCGGTTGCGCCGCCTCGGATTCCGGGCGTCCCTTCCGTCCGTACTCATCCGGCCGACCCCTCGCCCCTCCGAGCGCCTGGCGCCTCCGATGGCACGACGGCCGCTCCCACGGGCGGCTCCGACGCCGGCGCGCCCGTCCGGGTGCGAGCCCGCACAACATTCCGTAATCATTCGCCGAGTATGTCGAGCATCCGGGGTGGAGGCCGCGATGCCGAACAGGACAGCACAAGTTCCGAAGGGGATCGCCTGCAACGACAATGGCCCGTACATCGCGATACGTCATGGCGCTGCTGGGCGGGGAAACGTGCTGGCCGTGGCCGGAACGCTCTGCGAGGCCGTGCTGCTCAGCTATGTCGCGCGCGGGTCGATGATCGTCGGACGCACCGACCGCGGCCTGGTGGTCACCGGGGCGTGACCCGGCAGGACCGGCGCCGGCGGCGTGTCTGCATGGCTCGCGCCAACCACGACCCAGGAGCGCTTGCCGGCCGCCCACGGGGGCGGCGGGCCCGGTGGTCGCCTCGGCCTCCGTTCGCCCCGCGGCTGCCGACCGCATCCGAAAAGGCGGCCAGAGGATCGTGCAGCTAGGGCCGCGTGCGGCGGAGCGACTCGCGGGCGATCACGAGCTTCATGATCTGCGCGGTGCCGTCGCCGATCTCGAGCCCCATGACGTCGCGCATCCGCTGCTGGTGGGGCAGGTCCATCGACCAGCCGTAATGCCCGTGGGTGAGCAGGCATTGCCGGATCACGTCGAAGGCGGATTTTGGCGCAAGCCACTTGGCCATCGCGGCTTCGGAGGTGTGCGGCTTGCCCGCGTCGCGCAGCCAAAGGGTGTGCAGGCAGAGCTGGCGCGAGGCGGCGATGAGGGCCTCGCCCTCCGCGACCGGGAAGGTGACGCCCTGGTGCTGGGCGAGCTTCACGCCGAAGGTTTCGCGCTCCTGCACGTAGCGCCAGGTCTCGTCGATGGAGGCCTGGGCGGCGCCACAGCACATGAGCCCGATGATGGCGCGGTTGAAATCGAAGCCGGACATCACCTCGTAGAAGCCCTTGCCCTCGCCGCCGACCCGATGCTCGACCGGAACCTCGACCTCGTCGAAGAACAGCGAGCCGCGGCCGACGATCTTGCTGCCGAGATCGTCGAAACGCGTCCGGCTGAGCCCCTTGGCGTCGCCGGGCACGAAAAAGGCCGTCACCCCGCGCGCGCCGTCCTCGACGGTGCCGGTTCGGGCGAAGATCACGAAGCCGTCCGCCTGGTCGGCGGAGCTGATGGAGGTCTTCTCTCCGGAGAGAACGTAGCGGTCCCCTTTCCGCACCGCCTTGAGCCGGACCTTGGCGGCGTCCGACCCGGCCGAGGGCTCGGTCAGACCGACCCCGATCAGGGCCTCGCCCCGGATGATCTTCGGCACCCATTCCTGGGCCAGCGCCTTCTCGGCGCTTCTTGCCAGCACCTGGCCCAGGAGCGAGCCCGACGACTGCACATAGGCGACGTTGAAATCCCCGTAGGCGATCGCCTCCGTGACGATGCCGCTCGCCACGTTGGTCAGGCCGAGCCCGCCGAATTCCTCCGGCAGCTCAGGCCCGATCAGGCCGAGCGCGCCCATCTCGCGCATGAGGGCGGGATCGTAGCGGGTCTCGGCCTCGCGCTGCTGATAGCGCGGCAGCAGCTTGTCCTTGGCGAAGCGGAGCGCCGTCTCCGCAAGCGCCTCGTACTCGTCCGCGACGTACATGGAATGGCCTGTTCTACGGGTGGAGACGGATGGCGGCTCAGTCGACCATGGTCAGGCCGCCACTCACGCTGAGCACCTGCCCGGTGATGTAGGCGGCCCGATCCTCGAGGAAGAACGAGATGGGCCCGGCCATGTCCTCGGGGGTGCCGAGACGCCGGAACGGGATCGCCCGCAGCATCCCGTCGATGATCTTGGCGGAATTCTCTCCGACCTGCGCCCGCATCAACGGCGTGTCGGTCGGACCCGGACAGATGCAGTTCACGTTGATCCCATAACGGGCCATCTCGCGCGCCAGAGACTTCGTGAAGGCGATCTGCCCGCCCTTCGCGGCCGAGTAGACGACCTCGTTCATGCTGCCGACCCGGCCCGCATCGCTCGACACGAAGACGATGCGCCCGCGCTTCGCGGCCACCATCGGATCGAGGATGCGGCGGGTGAGCTGGATCACGCCCATCAGGTTGATCGCGATGATCCGGTCCCAGAATTCCTGGGAGTTGGCGAGGAAAGGCTCGAGCTTGTCCCAGCCGGCCGAATTCACCAGCCCGTCCAGGCAGCCGACCTCGGCATGCACCCCATCGACGAAGGCCTCGATGGAATCCGGCTTCGTCACGTCGAGGGGCCGATAGGCGATGGCGAGCCCTTCCTCGCCGGCTTCGGCCTCGATCGCGGCGCCGGTCGCCCGGTTCACGTCTCCGACGAAGACTTTCGCCCCGCGCCGGGCGAGCAGGAGCGCCGTTGCGCGCCCGATGCCGGAGGCGCCTCCGGTGACCACGTAGGCTCGGCCGCTCAGATCCATGGGGCTGTCTCGCATCTCACGTGGCCTGGGTGCCCAGGAAGGCCTGTACGAGGCTTCGGGTCGCATCGCTGGCGAGCAGGCCGCGCACCTGCCGGGTCTCTTCCGAGAACCCGTCCGCCGCGGGATCGAGGGCGGCCGCGATGCAGAGCTTCGCGGCCGCGACCGCATGGCGCGGCAGGGCGGCACGCTGCCGGGCGATCGCGCTCGCGGTCTCGGCGAGCGACCCCCGATCGCAGACCCAGTCCAGCAGGCCCAGGCGATGGGCCTCGGCTCCGTCGATCACCTCCGCTCCGAGAATGAGCCTGGCCGCGACGGCCGGGCCGAGGAGCCGCGTGAGGCGCTGCGTCCCGCCCGCACCGGGGATCAGCCCGAGCCCGACCTCGGGCAGCCCGAGCTTCGCCTCGCGTGCGCCGACCCGGAGATCGCAGGCGAGCGCAAGTTCGAGCCCCCCGCCTAGAGCGGCACCGCCGATCTCGCACAGGACGGTGCCGGGCAGTGTCTCGATCCGCGCGAAGAGCGACTGGTAGCGACGGCCCGTTTCGGCCTGTTCCTCGGGCGTCTTCGCGAAGTCGTCCCGGATCTGCTTCAGATCGGCCCCGGCGCAGAACACCTTCAGGGCGCTCCGGATGAGCAGCACCGTCCAATCGTCGCGCGCTTCGAGCTCGTTGAGCACGCTGCCGAACGCCGCCACCCAGCCGTCGCTCATGGCGTTCACAGGCGGGCGATCGAGCGTCAGCGTGGCGACGCGCCCGGCTTGGGACAGGGTGATCATCGGGTCGAAGCCCTACGGGATCAGGCGCCGTTCTTCTGTCGGCGGCGCGCGGCGCGGAAATCGGGCTTGCGCTTCTCCAGGAAGGCCTTGACCCCCTCCCGGGATTCCTCGCTCGTGTAATAGAGCGCCAGAGCCTCGAGGCCGAGATTGGCGATACCGGTGATGTTGTTGGTGTCGGCGTTGAAGGACCGTTTGGCGATTGCGATCGCAGTCGGACTGCGCTCCATGATCTCCTGGCACCAACGGTCGACTTCGGCGTCGAGCTCCTCGTGCGGAACGACCTTGTTGACGAGGCCCATGCGCTCGGCCTCGGCGGCCGTGTAGCGCCGGCACATGTACCAGATCTCGCGGGCCTTCTTCTCGCCGACGATCCGGGCCAGATAGGCCGTGCCCCAGCCCGGATCGACCGAACCGACCTTCGGGCCCACCTGCCCAAAGATCGCCTTCTCGGACGCGATCGTCATGTCGCAGAGCGTCGCGATGACGTTGCCGCCGCCGATCGCATAGCCCTGGACCTTCGCGATCACCGGGATGCGTGCGTCCCGGATGGCGGCATGAAACTCCTCGATCGGAATGCCGACGACGCCGCGCCCGTTATAGGTGCCGTCGTGGGTCGCCTGGTCGCCCCCGGTGCAGAAGGCCCTATCGCCCGCGCCCGCCAGGACCGCGACCCCGACGGTGTCGTCCGCATCGGCATCGCGGAGCGCGGCCGTCATTTCCTCGATCGTGCGGCCCCGAAAGGCGTTCATCACCTTCGGCCGGTCGATCGTGATCCGCGCAACCCCGTCGGTCTTCTCGTAGCGGATGTCTTCGAAATTCATGTGTCCACTCCGGGCGCGGCTGCTCGGCGCATCGGTCGATGCCGGACGCTAGGCCCGGGCCCGATCGGCGGCGTGAAGAGCCTGTGGAGATTGCGTGAAACGTGTTCTGCGCGCCGGTGCGCGGCAGGTTCGACGGCTTTTTCACGCCGCCTTCACCCGCGACCTCGCCGGCTCGTCCAAGCTTGCATCGGAGACGCGTGATCCGTGTCCCCGGGAGGATGAGAATGACGCAGAGCGGCATCGCTCCGATGCGCCTCGAAAGCCACTTCGGCGACCGTGTGGTGTCCTGCCTGGCCGACCGCCCGCACTCCTTCTTCGCCATGTTCCAGGACGCGGTGCATCGTCACCCCGGCGGCGAGGCGCTGGTCGTCGGAACCGAGCGGCTCAGCTGGAGCGACCTCGACCGGGTGTCCGGTCTCGTCGCGGCGGGACTTGCCGCTCATGGCGTGAAGCGTGGCGACCGCGTCGCCATGCTGCTGAGCAATCGCAAGGAGTTCGTCCTGACACTGCTGGCGGCGGTGCGACTCGGCGCCGTGACGGTGCCGCTCAACATCCGCGAGCAGCGCCCCGCGATCGCCTATCTGGTGGACCGGGTCACGCCCGCCGCGATCGTGCACGAAGGCGGCCTGGGGCATCTTCTGCCCGATGAGAGCGCGTCCGCGGCGCCCTTCGCCCGCATCTCCGTCGGGCCCTGTGCGGGTTCGGTGGAATTCGGGACCCTCCTGGACGCGGGGCCCGCACCCGAGCCGGCCAGCGTGAACGAGGAAGACACGCTCTTCATCGTTCCGACCTCCGGCACGACGGGCCTGCCCAAAGCGCCGATGCTGTCGCACCTCAGCGTGATCCACTCGGGCATCGTCTTTTCGGCCGCGATGGGGCTCACCCACCGGGACCGCTCGGTCGTCGCGATCCCGATGAGCCACACGTCCGGGATCGTCTCGACCTTTGCGAGTTTCGTGCGGGTCGCGGGCACGATCATCCTCCTGCCGGAGTTCAAGGCACCCTCGTTTCTGGCAACGGCCGCAGCGGAGCGCATGACGCATACGCTGATGGTGCCGGCCATGTACGACCTCTGCCTGCGCCAGCCCGACCTCGCCAGCCACGATCTCAGCGCCTGGCGGATCGGGCTCTACGGCGCCGCCCTGATGCCGTCGTCGACGCTGGCGCGGCTGGGCGAGACCTTCCCCGGCCTCGGCTTGATGAACGCCTATGGGACGACGGAGGCCGGCGGCCCTGCGACGCTCATGCGACCGGAGGAGACGGCCAGCTACCGCGAAAGCGTCGGCCGGCCGATCGCGGGCGTCGAACTCGTCGTGATGGACGAAAACGGGCGCGAGGTCGGAACCGACGTGACGGGCGAGCTCTGGATCCGGGGTCCGGCGGTCGGCCACGGCTTCTGGAACGATCCCGAGGCGACCGAGCGGGAATATACTGGCGGCTACTGCAACACGGGCGACATCGTGCGGGTCGATGCCGACGGGCGATTGTTCCTGGTCGACCGCAAGAAGGACATGATCAATCGGGGCGGGTTCAAGATCGCCTCCATCGAGGTCGAGAACGCGCTGCACGAACATCCGAGCGTCATCGAATGCGCCGTCGTGGGGCGGCCGGTCGAGGTTCTCGGCGAGCGCGTCCACGCGTTCATTCGCCTCCAGGAGCCCGTTCCGGAAGACGAGTTGAAGTCGTTCTGCGCCAGCCGCGTCGCCGATTACAAGGTGCCAGAAGGCTTCACGATCTGGCCCGATCCCCTGCCCCGTAACGCCGGCGGCAAGGTACTGAAGCGGATTCTCCGCGAACAACTGACCTGAGAATAAAAGGGAGGACACGGCCTTGACAGAGATCGCGATCGACCGCCGCCGCATGTTGCAGGCCGGTGCGGCCGGGCTGGCAGCCTCGGCATTCGGCATGCCCACCATCCTGCGGGCGCAGGTGCAGCGTCCCGTGAAGGTCGGAGTCCTCGGCGACTTCTCGACCGCCTATGCCAGCGTCGGCGGGCCTGCCCTCCTGGAAGCCGTGAAAATGGCGGCCGAGGAGGTCGGGCCGGTGCTGGGGATGCCGGTCGAGATCGTCTCGGCCGACACG
>JAQGJJ010000168.1 GCA_028290695.1 Enterovirga sp.
GTGCGGGAGGTCCGGGCGCTCCGCCCGACGGTCCGACACACAAAGCCGGCCAAACCGTTCCGTCCGTCGGAGCGGAAGCCGCCAGACCTCCCGCACCACCCTCGCCGGGCAACCGGACGAGGACGCAAAAACCTGCCCGGCATCCGGGCCGACAGAACTGCCGCGTCCCTGCGGCGCGACCGGGCGCTGAAGCTCCGGCCGAAGCTAGGCGGCGACGGAGCGGGGCGGCTGCTCGCGGGCGTCCGTATCCAGGATGATCTGCTTCACCGCATGGGCCGGAACGGGCGGTCCGAACAGATAGCCCTGACCGAAGGTGCAGCCTCGCTCGGCGAGCCAGGTCGAGTTGGTCTGGTTCTCGATGCCTTCGGCCGTGGTCATGATGCCGAGGCTGCGCCCGAGCCCGATGATGGCCGAGATGATCTTCGCGCTCTCCTCGTTGTCATCCAGCGACTGGACGAAGGAGCGGTCGATCTTGATCTTGTCGAACTTCAGCTCGCGCAGGTGGTACAGGCTGGAATAGCCGGTGCCGAAATCGTCGAGCGCGATCGATACGCCCGAGCTCTGCAGGATGCCGAGCGTGGCACGCGCCACGTCGAGATCGTTGGTCAGCGCCGATTCGGTGATCTCAACCTCCAGCCGGCGCGGGTCGAACCCGGTCTCCCGCAGGATCGACAGGATGCGGGGCGCGAGCAGCCGGTCCTTGAACTGGCACGGCGAGATGTTGATCGACAGCCCCAGTTCGGGCGACCAGGCGCGTGCGTCGTTGCACGATTGCCGCAGCAGGCAATAGGACAGCTCGGTGATGATCCCGGCATCCTCGGCGATCGGAATGAAGACGTCGGGCGGCACGATCCCGCGCTCGGGATGGTACCAGCGCGCCAGCACCTCGAAACCGAGCAGCTTGTGTTCCGGAAGCGAGACGAGCGGCTGGTAGTGCGGCTTGATCTCACCGTTCTGCACGGCCGAGCGCAGCGAGATCTCGAGCGAGACGCGCGCCTTCAGCTCCTCGTCCATGCGGGCTTCGAAGAACCGGAACGTGCTCCGCCCCTCGCGCTTGCCGCGATACATGGCGATGTCGGCCGAGCGCAGCAGAGCCTCCGGGTCGGCGCCATCCTGCGGAAACAGCGCGATGCCGATGGTGGCGCTCACGTCGAGCTTGGTGTGCTCCCAGGTTATCGGTTCCGACAGGCGGGTGATGATCTGCTGCGCGACTCTGATCAGATCGGCGCTGCGAGCCTCGTGCGGCATGAACACGGAGAACTCGTCGCCGCCGAGGCGCGCCGCGATGGCGTCCTTCGGAATGAGCTCGGTCAGGCGGTTGGCGATCTGGCTGAGCACGGCGTCGCCGGCGGCGTGGCCGTAGATGTCGTTCACCGGCTTGAACCGGTCGAGGTCGATCAGGAACACCGCATAGGGCTCGCCGGCCGGGCCCGCCCCCGTGGCCGCCTCCATGGTCTCGATGAGCATGCGCCGGTTGGCGAGACCGGTCAGGACATCGCGGCGGGCGATGGACTGGGCGGCCCGCTCCGCGCTGGCCCGGGCCCGCATCTCGCGGCGCAGCCGAAGCGACTTCAGGGCGGACGCCGCCGCGAGCGCGAAGCTCATCAGGAAGCCGAGAAAGACGATGCTCGACATTCCGCCGGCCGTCATGACGTTCTGCATCGCCGTGAACACGCCGAGCGTGTCGCCGATCAGCCAGAAGCAGGACGCGATTCCGAGAAGACAGGCGAGCTCGTACAGCTCCCCCTTGTTCAACGCATTGTCCCGCGCCGCCATCTCTGTCTCCGGACTCGCTTTCACTGCACAATGAAGGAGCGGACTTGTGTGACCCTTAACGAGGTCATACGCATGAGAGCTATCGTTAATCCGGTTCTACGGGACTGCTCCCCGGGTGTCCCGGCCTGGGCCGGGCCTCCCGTCTGATCGGAGCGGCCGCGCCGATGCGATCGCCTGCCCGCAGCCGAACGTGAGCCGATTCGCGCCGTCCCGATGCGGGCCCCCGCGGCGGCCCCGGACGGCGAATGGAGATGTGATCCCATGATGTTCCAGATCGACGAGATGGTGCCGGACCGGGTCCATGGCTGGCTGATTCCCGACAACCCCGCCGCGCCCGCGGAGGTCGTGGTGGTGAGCGGCGGCGGGCTGAGGCGCGAACGCGTGCCGGCGGCCGTGTTCCGGGCCGACATCAGGGAATCCGGCTTCCACCCGACCGGCCATTGCGGCTTCACCCTCGACGCCTCGACGCTGCCCCTGATGGCGACGGACGAGGACTTCGACGTCCTGGATGTGGCATCCAACACCCTGCTGTACCGGCGAAGCCGCACCGCCGACGTGGCGATCCGGCTGTTCAATCTCGAGACCCAGACGCTTCCCGTCTACCCGATCGCCCGCAGCCTCTTTCCCATGCTGCAGATGATCTACACGGGCGTCGAGACGATCGCCGAGGAGGCGCTCGTCTCCGTGATGCGGACCCCATGGCTCTCGGTTCTCGTGTCGGGCGGGCTGCTGCTCAAGAACTACGAGGGCAGCCTCGCCTGGGGTCAGGGCTTCAGCCGCACCATCCTGCTGTCCCACCCCGCGCGCGAGCTCGCGGCGCGGCTCATGCGGGCGAAGTCTCTCGGCGCGGAGTTCGAGGGGCAGCGGGGCTGGCGCGGGCTGGGGCAGGATCCGCTGATCGAGGTCCTCGACGGGGTCGATCTCGGCGACCCGACGTCGCTCGGCCGAGCCCTGCGCAAGCTCGACGACGAGCAGTTCTTCGCCCTCGGCAACTCCACCACGCGCAAGCTCGTGGCCAAGACCTACGACGCCCCGCTCGAAAAGCACCATGTGGGCCTCGCGCTCGACAGCCTCGCCGCCTTCGATCTCGTCGGGTTCGAGGACGATCTCGACGCCTATGTCGACGGGCTCGAATCGATGCTCGGCCGCGGCGGGCTGCCGCGCGACACCGTCCCGGGCCCGCCCGAGCTCTCTCGCGTCATGGAGGCGCTGGCGCAATGTCGGCCGGCCGGTGACCTGCTCGAGCTCGACGGGGTCGTGTACAGCCAGGCCCGGGCAGCGTTCGATCTGGCGACCCGGGCCGTCCTGGGAAACATCTGAGCCGGCGCACGGCGCTTGAACAAGGCGCCGCGCCACGCCATGTCGGCGCCCCGAGGAGCCCGTGCCATGCCGTCCCGCCGTTCAGTCGTCTTCGCGCCCGCCGCGCTGCTGGCGTCCCGCGCCCTCGCGCAGTCGCCCCGCGTTCCGGTCCGGGTCGGCTACGTGCCGGTGATCGGGGCCGCGCCCCTGTTCGTGATGACGGGAGCGGGCTGGACCCGGGAGGCCGGCCTCGACCTCGCGCTGACCAAGTTCGAATCCGGCCCGCCCGCCATCCAGGCGCTCGCCTCGGGGACGCTCGACGTTCTCTTCGTCGGCATCGCCCCGATCGCTGTGGGGCGCGCCAAGGGGCTGCCCGTGAAGGTCGTCGCCGCATCCGGAATCGGCGGCAGCGGCTTCGCCGTGCAGGCGCCGCTCGCCGCCTCGTTTGCGGCGACGCCCGACAGCCCGCGCGACGCCTTCGCGGCGTTTCGGGCCAAGACCGGCCGGCCCGCCAAGCTCGGCGTGCTGCCACCGGGCGGCACGCCCACCGTGGCGCTGCGCTACTGGCTGAAGCGAAACGCCGTCGCGGCCGAGGACTTCCAGTTCGTGTCCATGGGGATCGAGGGCGTGCAGCAGGCCATGCTGACCGGCGCGATCGACGGAGGCACGGTGCTGGAGCCCGCGCTGACCATCGTCCAGAGCCGCAAGCCCGACGTGACGACGATCGCCTTCGCGCCCGAGATGTACCCGAACCTTCCCGGGGTGGTCGTCGCCGCCACGGAGGCGTTCATGGCGGCGCAGCCGGAGGCGCTGGTCTCGATCGTGAGGCTGGCGAGCCGGGCTCGGGACCTGGTCCTGGCCGATCCGAAAGCCGCCGCCCCGCATATCCAGGCCGTGCTCGCGGGCGGGCTGGTCGACACCGCGATCTTCGAGCGCGCGCTCGGCTCGAAGGCCATCGCCTTCGTGGTGGATCCGCGCGCGATTGTGGACGCAACCCGCGACAGCCTGGCGTTCGAGGTCGAGATCGGCGACTTCCCGACCGCCCCGGCGATCGAAGGGCTGTTCGATCCGAGCTGGTACGACCGGGCATTGGCGCGGTGACGGCGTCCGTCATGCGGGCCTGCCGTTTCGGGCGGAAGCGGCTTCGGGGCCCGGCGCTGCGTCTCGCAGGTCTCCTCGCGGCCATCGCGATCTCGCCCCTTCTCGCCCAATGCGCCGGCGACGATCTCGCGCGCGTCGTTCCGGCGAGGGAGGTTGCCACCTCGACGCGCGACGCCGGCCAGGCCGCCGCCCTCATCTCGGCCCATCGAAAGGCCCGCGGGCTCGGACCCGTGGTGGCCGATTCCCGACTGAACGAGGCCGCCGAGTCCCAGGCGCGCGCCGTCGCGGAGGCCGGCCGGCTGTCGCACGGCGCCTTCGCGAGCCGCATGGCGAGCTTCCGGATCGGCGGCTATTCGGCCGAGAACCTGTCCGCCGGGTCCGACACCGTCGCGGGCGCCATCGCGCGCTGGAAGGCCTCACCCGGCCACGACGGAAACCTGCTCATGC
The DNA here is from genome assembly GCA_028290695.1 of Enterovirga sp. Taxonomy (GTDB): domain Bacteria; phylum Pseudomonadota; class Alphaproteobacteria; order Rhizobiales; family Beijerinckiaceae; genus Enterovirga. The sequence continues at coordinate 4,624 of JAQGJJ010000168.1, forward strand.
CTGAGGCGCGCCGTATCGGCCTCGCCCGGGCGGACAGCCCGGGCCACGGCTACGGCCATTACTGGGCGCTCGTTCTGGCGCAGTAGCGCCGCTTCGCAGGCGGCGGCTGCGCGATCCTCCTTACGATCCCTTGAAGATTTGGCCGTAAGGTGCGGTCGCCATGGACATCGTCACCTATGCGCGCTTCGCAGCGGGCGGCCGCCGACCGGCCGCTCCCGCCGCGTCCCGCGTGGATTGGGTCGACACCGCGAAGGGCATCTGCATCGTCTTCGTGGTGATGATGCACGCGACGCTCGGCGTGGAGGCCGCCATGGGCGGCCAGGGTTTCATGCACTGGGCGGTCGCGTTCGCGAAGCCGTTCCGGATGCCCGATTTCTTTCTGGTGTCGGGCCTGTTCCTGTCGCGCGTGATCGACCGCGATTGGCGCTCCTACGGCGACAAGCGCGTCGTCCATTTCCTGTATTTCTACCTGCTCTGGCTCGCGATCCAGTCCGCCTTCAAGTACGGCCAGATCTCCGGGGGCTCCCCGCTCGGCTTCCTGCAGCATCTGCTCGTGGGGCTGTACGAGCCCTATTCGACGCTCTGGTTCATCTACATCCTGGCGATCTTCTCCGTCGTGACGAAGCTGCTTAGCCGGATATCGAACCAGGTGGTCCTGGCGGCTGCCGCGATGCTCCAGATCCTGCCGATCGAGACCGGGTGGTTCCTGCTGGACGAGTTCTGCGAGCGGTGGGTGTTCTTTCTGGCAGGGTCGATGCTGGCCCCGCAGATCTTCCGCCTGGCCGGCTGGGCTCGCGCGCACCGACGGTCGGGGCTCGGGGCCCTTCTGGCCTGGGCGCTCGTCAACGGGCTGCTCGCCCTCACGCCGACCCGCTTCCCCGGCTCGCCGACCGCCGCCGAGCTGCCGCTCGTCGGCCTCCTGCTCGGGGGGGCCGGTGCCCTGGCGATCGTGGCCCTCGCCGCGCTGATCACGCCCTCGCGCGCCGCGGAGCCGTTCCGCTACGCGGGCGAGCATTCGATCGCGATCTATCTGGCGTTCTTTCTGCCGATGGCGGCGGCCCGCACGGTGCTGATCAAGACCGGGATCGTCACGGACATCGGGACGGTCGCGGCGATCGTGACGGCCGCAGCCGTCGTCGCGCCGCTCCTCGTCGAGCGGGCGGTTCGCCACACGCCGCTCTCCTTCCTGTTCCGCCGCCCGGCCTGGGCGCGCCTGAGGCCCGCGCGCCCGGCCCTGAGACTGCGGCCGGCCGGGTAGCCCGAGCGTTCAGGCCGCCGCAATCCAGCTCCCGCCGACCGTCCGGGAATGGCCCCGGAATTCGGCGATGACCTCGTCGCCGGCCGAAACCTGGACGTCGTAGATGCCCGAGCGGCCGGAGCGCGACACCTCGTGGGCGGATGCGACCAGCCTGTCGCCGCGCCGGCCCGGCCTGATGTAGGTGATGGTGCAATGCTGCGCGACCGCGCGATCGCCGTGCGAGTTGCAGGCGAACGCAAAGGCGGAATCGGCGAGCGTGAAGATGAAGCCGCCATGAGCCGTGTCGTGCCCGTTGGTCATCGCGGCCGTGATCTCCATCGTCATCATGGCGTAGCCCGGCCCGACGTCGAGAAGCTGCATGCCCAGTCCCGCGCTCGCCGGGTCCGCCGCCCACATGGCGTCCGCCGAGGCGCGCGCGATGGCGTCCAGGTCCGGCCCGGTGTTCAGGTCCGACCCCGTATCGATTTCGTCCGCTCCGGTCGTCATGGGCGCCCCGTGAAAACGGCCCGACGCTTGGCCGTGAAGGCGGCGACGCCTTCCGCGAAATCCGGCGTGCGGCACGCGGCGAGCTGGAGCTCCGCCTCGAGGTCGAGCTGGGCGTCCAACGTGTTGGCGGCCGAGGCGCCGAAGGCCTGCTTGATCAGCCCGAGGGCGACCGTCGGCTGGGTCGCGAGATGCGCGGTCAGCCTTTCGGCCTCCGCCATCAGGGTGTCGTCGTCGACGGCGCGCCAGATCATGCCCCAGCTCTCGGCCTGCTCGGCCGAGACCGGCTCGCCGGTCAGCGCCAGCGCGCGGGCGCGGGCCTCCCCGACGAGCCGCGGCAGGAACCAGGTCCCGCCCGAATCCGGCACGAGGCCGATCTTGGCGAAAGCCTGGATGAACTTCGCCCGGCGGCCCGCCAGCACGATGTCGCAGGCGAGCGCGACATTGGCGCCCGCCCCGGCCGCGACGCCGTTGACGGCGCAGACCACCGGCTTCCCGAGCGCCCGGATGCGCCTCACCAGCGGGTTGTAATGGTCGGTCAGCAGGGTCTTCACGCCAGCCGGATCGTCCCCGATGGCCTCGAGGTCCTGGCCGGCGCAGAAGGCCCGGCCGGATCCGGTCAGCAGCACCGCCCTGCAGCTCTCATCCGCGGCCGCCTCGTCGAGGGCGGCCGCGAGGGCCTCGTGCAGCTCGACCGTGAAGGCGTTCAGCTTGTCGGGCCGGTTCAGGGTGATGCGCCGCCAGCCCTCGTGCGGCTCGACCAGGACGGGTGATGTCACGGGGTCCTCCCGGGCCGGTCCGGCCTCGTCTGCCCGCTGGGTAGCCGCGATCCGCCGAAGCAACAAGAGCGGACCGCCCGCGCCGCCCGACGCGCGCTGCGTGCTTGACGCCGCTGGCCGGCGGGCCGATATGCGGCGGTGGGAGACCCCTCCCCACCGAGGGGCAACCATCTGGAAGGATGGAGCTATGACCGTGAAGCCCACGGCGCGTCCGCGCGCGCCCTTTTTCTCGTCCGGCCCCTGCGCCAAGCGCCCCGGCTGGACCCCCGAAGCCCTCCGTGACGCACCCCTCGGCCGCTCGCACCGGGCCAAGGTCGGCAAGGCGAAGCTGAAGCGCGCCATCGACCTGACCCGCGAGGTGCTGGGGGTTCCGGCCGATTACCGCATCGGCATCGTGCCGGCCTCCGACACCGGCGCCGTCGAGATGGCGATGTGGTCGATGCTGGGCGCCCGCCCGGTCGACATGCTGGCCTGGGAAAGCTTCGGCGAGGGCTGGGTGACGGACGTGGCCAAGCAGCTGAAGCTGGCCGACGCCCGCATCATCAAGTCCGGCTACGGCGAGCTGCCCGACCTCTCCACGGTCGACACCAAGACCCGCGACGTCGTGTTCACCTGGAACGGCACCACCTCCGGCGTGCGGGTGCCGAACGCGGACTGGATCGCGGCCGACCGCGAAGGGCTCACGATCTGCGACGCCACTTCGGCGGCGTTCTCGCAGCGCCTCGACTGGCCGAAGCTCGATGTCGTGACCTTCTCCTGGCAGAAGGCGCTCGGCGGCGAGGCCGCGCACGGCATGCTGATCCTGTCGCCCCGCGCGGTGGAGCGCCTCGAGAGCTACGTGCCGTCCTGGCCGCTGCCCAAGATCTTCCGCATGACCAAGGGCGGCAAGCTGATCGAGGGTATCTTCGAGGGCGAGACCATCAACACGCCCTCCATGCTGTGCGTGGAGGACTACATCGACGCGCTCGAATGGGCGAAGCGCGAAGGCAGCCTCGACGGGCTCGTCGCCCGCTCGGACCGTAACGCCAAGGTGATCCACGACTGGGTCGCCCGCACGCCCGCCTTCGCGAACCTCGCGCAGGATGCGGCGATCGCCTCCAACACCAGCGTGTGCCTCGTGATCGCCGACCCGGACGTGACGGCGAGGGGCAAGGACGTGGTCGCGGCCGTCGCGAAGGGCATCGCGGGCGCGCTGGAGCAGGAGGGCGTCGCCCTCGACATCGGCGCCTACCGGGACGCCCCGCCCGGGCTCCGCATCTGGTGCGGCGCGACCGTGGAGACCGCCGACCTCGAGGCGCTGACGCCCTGGCTCGACTGGGCCTACGCGGCCGAGAAGGCCAAGCTCCAGGCGAAGGCGGCCTAGCGTGGCGGGCGGCACGACGACCGAGGGCAGCATCGGGTCGGCAGATTTCGAGGCTCAGAACGAGCTCGAGGTCGAACTGGTGCGGGCCGCGCACGAGCCCGGCTTCCGGGACGCCTTCCTGCGCGAGCTGCTCGAGGCCGAGGTCTTCCTGGCGCTGCTTCTCGCGGACGGGAGCCGGGTCGAGGTGGATGCGGCCGGCAACGCCGTCGTTCCGCCCGGCGCCCGGCTCGAGCTCGGGCCGGTCGAACGGGAGGGCGAGGCCGCCTTTCCGTTCTTCTCCGCGCCGATCCGGGCCCAGGCCTTCTACCGCCAGGACCACGTGATCGCCCCGGACAAGGTCCGCGACCTGTTCCTCCGCCACCCGGAGACCCGGTTCGTGCTGAACCCGGGCTCGGACTACGCGGTGGACATCGACCAGACCGACGTCGCCGCCATGCTGCGCGGCGACTTCACCGCCCACTGAACGCATCCACCGCCGCCGTACTCTCCCGCGGCGTTACGCCGAGGCGGGCTTCGCAAGAGGCCGTCCCAAGCACGCTCCGGACCGTCATGCGTGTTGCGAGACGCGGCTTCGCCGCTCCTCGGGGTGACGCAGGTGGCGACGCACACACAGGAACAGCCCATGCCCGCACCCCGCGTCCTCATCTCCGACGCCCTCTCCCCGGCCGCCGTTCAGATCTTCAGCGATCGCGGCGTGGCGGTCGATTTCCAGCCCGATCTCGGGAAGGACAAGGAGCGGCTTGCCGCCGTCATCGGGCAGTATGACGGCCTCGCCATCCGGTCGGCCACGAAGGTCACCGCCAAGATCCTCGAGCGGGCGTCGTCCCTGAAGGTGATCGGGCGGGCCGGGATCGGGGTCGACAACGTCGAGATCCCGGCCGCGACCGCGCGGGGCGTGATCGTCATGAACACGCCCTACGGCAACTCGATCACCACCGCCGAGCATGCGATCGCGATGATGTTCGCGCTCGCCCGCGAGATCCCGGCCGCCGATGCCTCCACGCAGGCCGGACGGTGGGAGAAGAACCGGTTCATGGGCGTCGAGATCACCGGCAAGACGCTGGGCATCATCGGCTGCGGCAATATCGGGGCGATCGTGGCCGATCGCGCCCAGGGGCTGCACATGCGGGTGATAGCCTTCGATCCGTTCCTGTCGCCGGAGCGGGCGCTCGATCTCGGGGTCGAGAAGGTCGAGCTCGACGAGCTTCTGGCCCGCGCCGACATCATCACGCTGCACACGCCGCTGACCGAGAAGACCAGGAGCATCCTGTCGGCGGACTCGATCGCCCGCACCAAGCGGGGCGTCCGCATCGTGAATTGCGCCCGCGGCGGGCTCGTGGACGAGCGGGCGCTGCGGGACGCTCTCGATTCCGGGCACGTGGCCGGCGCCGCCTTCGACGTGTTCACGACCGAGCCGGCGACCGAGAACCCGCTCTTCGGCCACCCGCACGTGGTGTGCACGCCCCATCTCGGCGCGGCCACCTCGGAGGCGCAGGAGAACGTGGCGCTGCAGATCGCGGAGCAGATGTCCGATTACCTGCTCAAGGGCGCGATCTCGAATGCCGTGAACTTCCCGTCCATCACGGCCGAGGAGGCGCCGCGCCTGAAGCCTTTCATCGCGCTCGCCGAGAAGCTCGGCTCCTTCGCGGGCCAGCTCACCGAAACCGGCCTGAAGCTCGTCCGCGTGACCTACCAGGGCGAGGTCGCCGGCATGAAGACCAAGGCGCTGACCTCGTCCGCGGTGGCGGGCCTGCTCCGGCCGATGCTGGCGGACGTCAACGTCGTGTCCGCGCCCTCCGTCGCCAAGGAGCGCGGCATCGTGGTCGAGGAGGTGACCCGGGAGGCGGAAGGCGACTACGATTCCCTCGTTACCGTGACGGTGGTCAGCGAAACGCAGGAACGCTCGGTCTCCGGCACCGTCTTCGCGGACGGCAAGCCCCGCATCGTCGAAATCAAGGGCCTGAAGGTGGAAGCCGAGTTCGGCCCGTCGATGATCTACGTGTCGAACGACGACAAGCCGGGCTTCATCGGCCGCTTCGCCACCACGCTCGGGGACGCGGGCGTGAACATCGCCACCTTCGCGCTCGGTCGTGACCGGCCAGGCGGCTCGGCCATCGCGCTTGTTGAGATCGACGGTCCGGCCCCGGCGGAGGCGCTCGCCCGCATCGGCACCCTTCCGGGCGTGAAGCAGGCGAAGCCGCTCCGGTTCTGACCGCCCGGAGCCGCTAGCCGGCCTCGGGCCGGCCGCGCTCGGCGAGCCAGATCCCGCCCACCACGAGCCCCAGCGCGACGGCGTGATAGGGCGCGAAGGTGTCCTGGGCGATGAGCACGCCGAGCAGGGCGGCGAAGACGGGGATCAGGTTCATGAACTGGCTCGCCCGCCCCGGGCCGATGAGCTCGATGCCCCGCAGGTAGAAGAGCTGGCCGAGCAGCGACGGGAAGACCCCGATATAGGCAATGATCGCCAGGCCGTAGAGCGTCGGCGGCGTGGTGGCGCCCACCGCCGCCTCCCAGGCCAGGAGAGGGAGCGAGGACACGAAGGCCGCGGCCGACATGCCGGCGAACAGGGTGATGGGCGAAACCGGCGGCCTTCGTCTCAGCGCGAGCGAGTAGCCCGCGTAGAGGAGGCAGGCGCCCAGCATCCACAGGTCGCCAGGCGCAAAGCTGAGATGCCGGATCACCTCCGGGTCGGCCCGGCTCACCGCGACGGCGACGCCGAGCAGCGCCAGGGCGAGACCGATCGCCTGCCGGGCCCGGATCGCGGTGCCGTGCAACAGAAAGGCCCCGACCAGGACCAGACCCGGAACGACGCCCTGGATCAGCCCGAGATTGATCGCGCTCGTGGAATGGCCGGCCAGGTAGAAGACGGCGTTGAAGGCCGTATAGCCGAGCGCGCCGAGCAGGAACACGAACAGCCAGTGCGGCGCGAGCGCGGGCCATTCCGCCCGGATGCGGCTCCCGGCGACGGGTGCCAGCACGAGCACGACGGTGAGCCAGCGCAGGGCCGTGATCGTCATCGGCGACGCCTCGCTGACGGCGAGCCGCGCCGCGACCGCGTTGCCGCCCCACATCAGGCCGGCGAGCGTCAGAAGCAGATACGGATTGCCGCCCAGCCGGGCGGCGAGTCCGCTCGCGCGCCCGGTGCCCACCCGCTCAGCCCAGCGCCTCCGCGACAGCCTTGCCGCACGTGACGGTATCGGCGTTGCCGCCCAGATCGCGGGTGCGCAGCATGCGCTCGGCCAGGACACGCTCGATGCCGGCGACGATCTCGGCCGCCGCCTCCCGTTCTCCCAGATGCTCGAGCATCATGGCGCCCGACCAGATCTGCCCGATCGGGTTGGCGATGCCCTGGCCGGCGATGTCGGGCGCCGAGCCGTGCACGGGCTCGAACACGGACGGGAAGTCGCGGGCCGGATTGATGTTGCCGGAGGGCGCGATGCCGATGGTGCCGGTGCAGGCCGGGCCCAGGTCGGACAGGATGTCGCCGAACAGGTTGGAGGCGACCACCACGTCGAAGCGATCGGGATTCAGCACGAAATGCGCCGTCAGGATGTCGATGTGGTACTTGTCCCAGCGCACGTCCGGGTAGCCGGCCGCCATCGCCTCCAGGCGCTCGTCCCAGTACGGCATGGAGATCGAGATGCCGTTCGACTTGGTCGCGGCGGTCAGGTGCTTCTTCGGCCGCGTCTGCGCGAGCTCGAAGGCGAATTTCAGCACCCGATCGACGCCGATGCGGGTGAACACCGATTCCTGCACCACGAACTCGCGCTCGGTGCCCGGAAAGGCGCGCCCGCCGATGGCCGAATACTCGCCTTCCGTGTTCTCGCGAACGACCCAGAAATCGATGTCGCCAGGCTCCCGCCCGGCGAGCGGGCACTTGACGCCCGGCATGAGCCGGACGGGACGCAGGTTGATGTACTGGTCGAAATCGCGCCGGAACAGCAGCAGCGAGTTCCAGAGGGAGACGTGGTCCGGGATCTTGGCGGGCCAGCCGACGGCCCCGAAGAAGATCGCGTCGTGGCCGCCGACGAGCTCCTTCCAGTTCTCCGGCATCATGCGGCCGTGCTTGGCGTAGTAATCGTAGGAGGAGAAGTCGAACCAATCGAGCTGCAGGGCGATGCCGTGGCGCTTGGCAACCGCCTCCAGCACCCGCACGCCTTCGGGAACGACCTCCTTGCCGATGCCGTCGCCCGGGATCACCGCGATCCGGTAATTGCGTCCTGCCATGCCCTGTCCTCCCGTCGGCGCCGGATTGGACCCGGCCGGCTCGCTCACGCTGGGCAAACGGCTTCCCGCATCGCGCCGGCATGGTCAACCATGCGGGCGCGGGCGGATGCCCGCCTCCGCAGGGGCGGCAGGCGAACCTTGTCTTCGGCGCCGGAGAGCGATACATCCGGGCGCGCGCTCCGAGGAGCGCTCAAGGGCCGCCGTAGCTCAGTTGGTTAGAGCACCAGATTGTGGATCTGGGGGTCCCCGGTTCGAGCCCGGGCGGTGGTACCAATCATATCAGCGGTTTGGCCAGGATCAGCACGGGATTGGGTCCCAGCGAAGCGCTTCGGGGTAACTGTAGGGGTAACCCAGATCGGCGCGTTCAAACCGGCCACTTGCCCTGTCGGCCCGCTCGGCTTCAGCTCCTTCGGTTACCGGGACCGTGCGTGAGCGGTCGCGCAGAATGCGCGTTTCGGCGGCTTCCAAGAGGGAAATGGGGCTCTAAGAGCGAGTTGTCAGGGCGCCTGAGTTGAGGCGCCGAGCTTACCATCAGCTTGCTGTCACTACGAAGTCGACCTGCGGGCCTGAGCAGGGTTGATCAACAAGCATACGGCGGAGCGGTTGCGGCTGGCAAAGGATGACGTTCAGCGTGCGCCACGAGCGAAGGCATGACATTGCCTGGAGCAGACCTTCCGGTTTGCGCCCAACACGGTCGACCGAGCGGCTTTATCCGTCTCCCGTAAGCGGACATGCTGGTGGTCGTAGGTCGGCATCGCAACGGCTGAAGGGACCTAGCGGGCCACCGTTGCTGGAATGCGCGTTCGTCCCGTCCTTGAGCGTCCGTCGAACCTGTCATCCGCCGTACCGACGCACGGGTACTTAACGCAGGTTAACGAGGCCCGCGGTTCCGGCGGTTCTACTGGCGTGTGAGCGGACACGCACGTGGCTCGCTTCGCGCTTCCGGAATTGGGGCACCTTCCTCGCCATAACCGTCTTTATGATCCGCTAGCGAGCCCCGGGCGACTAACCTCGCTTAGCCGTTGGGCAGGGTACCGCTTCGTGAGTTTCGCTAGAGCCAAGATCGCGGGCACCGCCCGTTCGGTTTGGGGCAACCTCAACATTTGCCTGAATGGGTTCGTTGCGGATGGAGCAATCACCGGCTTCAAGACATACCGCGGGTTGACCGGTCTTGGGGACCTCGAGCGCATCACGCTGTTCGTGCGGGATGGTCAGAGCGCAGCGGTACCCGTCGCCCGCGTGAAGGAGCTCCTTGGGGGCCTCGCGGAGCGGGTGCAGATATCAGTGGACCTTGCGCTCGGGTTGTGGCGGCAGGGCTGCGAGGTTGCAGGCCGCCGATCGGCCCTGAAAAGGTATGGGCATTCCCGAAGTACCGAGCCTCACAGAGATAGGCGACCAGGAAAGCACCGGCAAGCGGAGACACCAAGGCCGGGATGCAGAGGTTTTGCCTCCGCCGCTCCTTGCGGCCTGGTGAGAAGAGGCGTTTGTCGGTGCGCGGGCGCTGTTCAGAAGGCTCCATGACCAACTTCGATCTTCAGATCGGCGAGGCCAAATTCGACGAGTTCGATGCCTGGTTCGCCCAGGAGCATCCTACTTCGAGCCGCAGGGTCTTGAGCTTCAAGCCAGCTCGCAACGGCGGCGTGGTCTATAGAGTTCACGTGAGCTGCCGAACCATGCGCGTGGCTGAATCGACGCAGGAGCGTTGGGGCCTTGTCTCATGACAAGATATCGGATCAGCGGCGTAGGGCCTGAAGGTCACACCACATCCGACTGCGTTACGCCGGTACTGGCTCTCGCCCGGGCAGCCGCGTGGACTGGCAAGGGTTACGAATTCGTCAAGATCTCGGATCACACCGGCCGGCTCCACGCCCCGGCAGACTTCGAACGGCTGTTTGGCATCAATCAAAAGCCAGAGAGCGATCCCGACCTGACCGGTGTAGGAGCAAAGATAACGATGCTCCCGCGCAAAATAAATACCTGAGCGCCCTTGTGCCCTTTCTAAATAGCGCAGATGCCAGGAAACGTAATTGTGCGTTGATCGTCTCCCAGTAGGTAGACCTCTATGCCGACACTCGACGCGACTCCGTTAGATACCGATCAGGACGGCTGTGAAAACCTCACGTACATCTTGAATTCGATCAGCTGGACCCTTGACGCGCACTCTGTCAGCCCGTCTCGGGGCAGCTTCAAACTCGTGAAGAATCCTTCGTTGCAGTACGACAGCGCCAACGGCTTCAATACCATGCTGAGTTCCAAGGCGGTGATCGACGCCTCGATCATCACGAGCATGTCCGTCGCCGAGTGCCCTCGATGAGAAGCCGGCTCGACTACCACGTAGAGTTCAATTTCAACCCTGGCGCGCCAGGCGGCGACTGGAGCGCGAACGCACCCGACCTTCCGGAATGCGTCGGGCAGGGTAGCACCGCCATGGAGGCGGAAACGGGGCTGCGAGGCGCGATTGTCTTGTGCCTCGACGCAGCCAGCCTAGCAGGAATTGCCGCTCCTATTCCGTTCGGAAGGTCGCCTTTCGTAGGCTGAACCGTGCCGTTTGCCCGAGTGGTCACGCGACGGGTCCGGG
>JAQGJJ010000200.1 GCA_028290695.1 Enterovirga sp.
CTGCGAGTGGGTCTGCGTGATGCCGTTAGAGATCTTCGCGTGTTCGTCGTGGCCGGCCACGACAGCGTTGAGGGCGGGCGCCGCGCCCCGGTAGGGAACGTGAACCATCCGGATCTTGGCGGCGTGGGCGAACAATTCCCCGGCCAGGTGCTGGGAGGTCCCGAGCCCGGGGGTTGCGTAGTTCAGCGTGCCGGGATGCGCCCGTCCCAGGGCAAGAAGCTCCGCCAGGGTGTTGGCGGCGACGTTGGGATTCACTGCCACCACGACCGGGGCCTTCGCCAGAAACGAGATCGGCGTGAAGTCGCGGAAGAGATCGTAGGACAGGTTCGGCGCGAAGAACGGTGTGAACACGAGCTGGTCGGTCTGCCCGACGAGCGTGTAGCCGTCGGGCGGAGCGTGGGCGACCTGGGCGGTCGCGGGATTGCCGCCGCCGCCACCGCTGTTCTCCACCATCACGGCCTGTCCGAGCCGCTGGCGGAGCCGCTCCACGAAGTGGCGGACGACGAGGTCGGTCCCGCCGCCGGCCGAGAACGGAACGACGACCTTGATCGTGCGGGACGGATAGGTGTCCGCTTCCGCCGCCATGCCGGCGACAAGGAGCATGAACAGCGAGATGATTGCCCTCATGGACCGGCTCCTCGTGAGGCGTTGTCCTTGGCCGACGCTCCGCGGGTCGCGCCGAAGCGCCGCCGATGCGTTCAGCGTCGCGGCCGGCCGCTCGAAGCGCCGGACGGATCTTCGCCGCGGTTCTCACCACCCGCGGCGCCCCGGGACGCGGCGCGGCGCTCAGGTGCGCGGGTCCCGCCGTGGGGGCCCGCGCTTCCCGGCTTCAGCTGCTGAAAACGTCGGTCTGGTATTCGGTGTGCTTGGCGTAGTCGGGCCGAAGCGGCGTCCAGACGTCCAGGTTCAGAGCGGGGCCGTCCTCCTCGCGGGGGCCGTCCGCCCAGTGCATCACGTTGGGTGGGATGCGGACCACCGTGCCGGCCGGGCAATCATAGGTCTGGTCGCCCACGTGAAGCGTCACCCGACCCTTCAGGATCATGAAAATCTGCTCGTAGACGTGGCTGTGCGGCGCCGTCTGCATCCCCGGGTGGAGGGTCGTTTGTCCGATCACGACATCGTCGCCCCGAAACACCTTCTGGACGACGCCCTGGCGAAGGACACGCTCCGGGATGGTGTCCCAATTGTACTGTGGCACCGGCGCCTGCTCAGACATCGCTAACTCCCTTAGTGTTGCGTCATGCGCAACATCGTTTCGAAGTTTTTCGGCTCGGCAAGCCTTTGTCAAGCGAAGGCCAGTTAGAAATATTGGGCGTGCCGATTTGACGGATGCGACCCGGCATGGAAACATCGTTGCGCGATACGCAACAATCCTGCAAAGTAGTCGGTCCGCACACCCCGCCGGCTCGCTCCCGTAGATCAGGTCGACAACCCATGAGAACGTCGTTCCGGGCGCGCCTAGCAGGCGGAGAGGACGTCTTCGGGATCTTCGCCAAGACCGCCTCGCATCAAACGATCGAGGTCCTCGGCCGCAGCAGCCTCGACTACATAGTGATCGACGCCGAGCATGCGCCGTTCAGCCGTGGCGACCTCGATGTCTGCCTCCTGGCGGCTCATGCCACCGGACTTCCGGCCCTGGTGCGGGTTCCGGAGCTGACCGACGCCGCCATTCTGGGGCCGCTCGATCTCGGTGCGGCCGGCGTGATGGTTCCGCATATCCAGAATGCCGAGCAGGCAAAACGGGCCGTGCGGGCCGCCAAGTACGCGGGCGCGCGCGGTTTCTCCAATTCGCCGCGAGCCGGTGACTACGGGCTGCGCCCAGTCGCGGCTCACGCCCAGGAATCCGACCCGGCGGTCGCCGTGGTTGCCATGATCGAGGACGAGGCCGGGATCGAGAACCTCCGCGAGATCGCCGCGGTGGACGGGATCGATGCCCTGTTCATCGGCCGGGTGGACTTGACGATCTCGCTCGGCCAAAGCGACGTCGCTCATCCGGCGGTGGAAGCCGCCGTGCAGCGCATCGTTGCCGCCGCGCCGGTTCTCGGAAAGCCGCTTGGCGCGCTGGCGGGCAGCGCCGAGCTGTGTGCCGCGCTCCGCCACGATGGCGTTCGGATGTTCCTGCTCGGCACGGACCAGGCGATATTGCGGACCGCGGTCGCCGATCTGGCGACACGGGCCAGGAGGAGCCTTTCGTGACACGCTCGACCGGGCCCGTGAGCCCAGCCGACACGGCCGACAAGGCCGCCGTAAAGGCCACCAGCAGCTACGCGATACGCTCGTTGATGGTCGGGCTCGACGTCCTGGAAGCGGTCGTGAAGAGCGGACGCGAGCGCGGCATATCGGAGCTCGCGAAGGAGCTCGGCACCACCAAGTTCCAGATTTTCCGCCACCTCCACACGCTCTGCGACGCCGGCTTCCTTGTGCAGAACAAGGAGACCGAGCGGTTCGGGGTCGGTCGCCGGGCCTACGATCTGGTTCAGGCCCTGCCCGAGCGCCAGGGACTGGTCCGGGGGGCCCGGGAGGACATGGCCCGCCTGCGCGACGAGCACGGCCATACCGTGACCCTCGCGCGCCCGGTGGACGGGCTGCGGGTGATGATCGTCGAGGTCGAATCCAGCCGGCAAGCCGTCCAGTATCGGCTCAAGGTCGGCGTGACGTTCCACCTCCACGCCTCCGCCCATGGCAAGGTCGCGTTGGCGTTCGGGCCGGCGGACCTGCTGGAGCAGACGCTCGAGGCGGACCTCGAAGGCCCGACGGAATTCACGATCACCGACGCCAAGCGGCTCCGACGCGAGATCAAGCGCATCCGCGAGCAAGGCTGGGCCTCCGCGTCGCAGGAAAGCGTCCGCGGGATGAACACGGTCGCAGCGCCGATCATCTCGCGCAATGGCTTCGAGGGATCCATCGGCCTGTTCGCGCCGGCAGAATCCCTCCCCTCCAAGCCTAAGGCAGCGGAGATCGACGCGCTGCTCGCGACGGCTCGCGCGATCTCGGCGAAACTCTAGGCGGCGGCGCAACCGACCGGCCGTTCGCAACGCGCCGGCGACCCCACGAAAAAGTCGACGGAACACGCCCGGGGCGGTCCGCCGAACCCCTCCTCTGATGGTTCAGGAACGCCGAAGCCGCATCGTGTTCGGCTGCTCCGGCGCTGCCGTGCGTTCGCCCCCCCACCCGGTGCGCGCAGCACCGCTCGCCAACGAGACCCCGAGGGAGAGCGCGCGGTTCCCTGTGTCGGGCCCTTCCGCCCAGCCTCGCCGGCGACCTGCCTCTCCGGCCCGGTTGAAATAGAACAGGTCACGGTCGTAGGGTGCCCAAGGTTCGCCCGAGGTGACCTGATGAGGCGGCGTGGTTTCCTGTTCCGGCACTGGGTTTGGGAGCGGCGCCTGCCTCGGTGCGCACGTCCTCGGCGGGCGGACCGCGCGCGCCGCCGACCATCGATCTCGACCGCCTTGGAGTATCTGGTTCCGAGCGGTGGATTTCGGGAAAGCCGACGGCACTCCGCGGGAAGGAATGTCTCGGGGAGAGCGCAGTTCGGATCGAGCTGACATCAACCCGGCGCGACTTCAGCGGCACGGCGCGGCCGCGCAGAACTTCCTCCTCACAGCCGCCCTTTCTCCTCGCGCGAGCCAATGAGATGACCGAATGAGACGGCGCGAAATCCTCGCACTCCTCGGGGCCGCGGCCGCTTGGCCCGCGTCCAGTCGGGCGCAAAACGGCCCGGCGCGCCGGCTCGGCGTGCTCCTCGTGTACGGCGAGGAGCATCCGGACGCACCGCTCATGGTGCGCACCCTCAAGGAATCGCTGCAGCGACTCGGATGGACGGAGGGACAGAACCTCGCAGTCGATGTCCGGTACGCACGGGCCCAACCCGAACTCGTCAGGCGCTACACGGACGAGATCCTGGCGCAGACGCCTGACGTCGTGTTCGCCCAAGGCGTCGTCGGAGCCGCCGCGATGCAGCGTGCCACGAGCACAGTCCCGGTCGTGTTCGTCCAGGTCCAGGATCCGGTCGGAGGCGGGTTCGTGTCGAGCCTGTCGCGGCCGGCGGCGAACCTCACCGGCTTCACCAACTTCGAATACTCCTTCGTGGGCAAGTGGCTGCAACTCCTGAAGGAGCTCAGCCCGAACACGACGCGGGCCCTGGCGATCATCAACCCGGATAACCAGGCCCGCTTTGCGGGGTACTCCGCGGCGCTGGAGAAGATTGCTCCAGCACTCGGCATCCAGGCCAGCGCCGGGGGCGTTCACGACGCTTCGGACATCGAACGCGCGCTCGCTTCCCTTGCGGAGACGCCGAATGGGGGACTGCTGGTGCTGCCGGACGCGACCACCGGACTCCACGGCAAGCTCATCATCGAACTAGCCGCAAAACTCCGGCTGCCGGCCGTGTTTGCCTACAGCGCACAGGTCCGAACCGGCGGCCTCGCGGCCTATACGAACAGCGTCGCTGAGGATGCTCAGCGTGCCGCCGGCTATATCGACCGGTTGCTCCGGGGAGCGAAGGTGAGCGACTTGCCTGTGCAGGCGAGCGAGCGTTTCGAGACCGTGATCAATATCAACACCGCGACCGCAATCGGGCTGACCATCTCGCCCTCGCTCCTGGCAAGCGCCGACGAGGTGATCGAGTGAGACGGCGGACGGCTCTCGCCGCCCTCACGGCGACGGCCGCTCTCTGGCGCGACCTGGCTCGTGCCGAGGGTTCGTCGCCCCGCAAGCTCGGCCTGCTCATGGGCGGGCGCGGGGAGGCCGATCCCGAAGGGCAGGCCCGCCTGGAGGCGGTGCGGACGGCGCTCGCCGAGCGCGGCTGGGTGGAAGGCAGCAACCTTCGGATCGACCTGCGCTGGGCAGCCGGCGACGCGGGTCGTCTGCAAGCCAGCGCGGCCGAGATCGTGGCCCTCGCCCCGGACGTGATCCTGGCCAACTCGACGCCCGCGATCGGCGCGCTCGTTCGCCTGACGAAGACCATCCCGATCGTCTTCGCCCAGATCGTGGATCCCGTCGGGCTCGGTTACGTGAAGAGCCTCGCCAAGCCGGGAGGCAACCTGACCGGGTTCACCTTCGTGGATCTCGAACTCATTCGGAAATGGCCGGAGATCCTCCGCGAGATCGCGCCAGGCGTGACGCGGGCGGCTCTCTTGTTCAACCCCGCGACGACGCCGTTCTATGCCGAGTTCGTCCGCACCCTCGCGCTGTCCGCAGAGCCCGGGGCGACCCGGTTCGTACCGGCGCCTGTGCCGCAGCTGGACGATCTGGAGGGCGTCATCGCCGACCTGGGCAGGACGAGCGGGACCGGCCTCATCATTCCCCCCAACCCGCTGATCGGAGCCAATCGGCGCCGCGTCGCCGAGCTTGCGATGCAGCACCGCCTGCCCTCGATTGCAGTCTACCGGGAGTTCGTGACCGAGGGCGGACTCATGTCCTACGGCCCGAATTCGATCGACATCTTCCGGCGCTCCACGGGCTATGTCGACCGCATTCTCCGGGGCGCCGACCCGGGCGATCTGCCCGTCCAGGCACCCACGAGCTACGAACTCTTGGTCAATGCCAGGACCGCCCGCGCGCTTGGCCTCACAATCCCGCAATCGATCCTGGCCCGCGCCGACGAGGTGATCGAGTGACCCGAAGGGTGTTTCTGGCGCTCGCGGCGGCCGGAGCAGCCTGGCCCGTCACGGCGTTTGCGCAAGGCTCGGTCCGGCGCGTCGGGGTGCTCATGTCCTATCGGGAGGGTGACCCGGAAGGCCAGAGCCGCTTGGCGGCGTTTCGCGACAGCTTACGCGAGGCTGGCTGGAGCGAAGGCCGCAACGCCTCGCTCGAGGTGCGCTGGCTTGCCGGCAGTGCCGAGCGCGCCAGGAGCGAAGCCCAGGCGCTGGTTGCGCAAGTCCCCGACGTGATCCTGGTGAACGGCACGCCGGGCCTCTCGGCCTTGCGATCGTTGACCAGCACGATTCCGGTTGTCTTCGTCGTGGTCACGAACCCTGTCGGCGCAGGGTTCGTCGACAGCCTCGCCCGTCCGGGCGGCAACATCACGGGGTTCAGCACCTTCGAGCCGGAGATCGGCGGCAAATGGCTCGAAACCTTGAAAGCCCTTGCACCCCGCCTCACGCGCGTCGGCGTTCTCCATGATCCGGAAGCGGCGGGCTTCCTGGCCCTTTGGCGCGGGACCGAGTCGGCCGCCGCCGGCTTCGCCCTGAGCGCGGTCCCGATCCATGCCCGCAACCCGACGGAGATCCGAAGCGGAATCGAGGAGTTCGCCTCCCGCGGTAACGGCGCACTGGTCGTGCTGCCGAACCCGATCAACTCGGTCGAGCGGCAAAGCATTTTCGCCTTGGCCGAGAGGCATCGCCTCCCGGCGATCTACCCCTTCGCATTTCACGCGAGGGACGGCGGGCTCGCGGCGTATGGCTTTGACGCCCAGGACCTTTTTAGGCGAGCCGGGCCCTATGTGGCCCGAATCCTCACGGGCGAGAAGCCCGGAGATCTCCCGGTGCAGGCGCCCAGCAAGTATGAGCTGGTCTTGAATCTGAAGGCCGCGAGAGCCATCGCACTCGACGTTCCGGCCCCGCTCCTCGCCCGTGCCGACGAGGTGATCGAATGACCGCCGGGGCGATCGCCTCGCCAGTCCTTGCCGTGACCGACCGCAATCCACGTGCGCCGTCCCGCGCCCGACGGCGCATGCCGCTCGCGCTCAAGCTCGGCATCGCGCTGGTTGGGCTCGTCACTCTGGTGCTGCTCGTCAACGGCGCCGTGAACCTCTGGCTGAACTACGAGGAAGCGAAGCGCGCGGCCGTCAGCGTGCAGCAGGAGAAGGCGCAAGCTGCCGCCGAGCGAGTGGACGGCTTCCTCTCGGACGTCGAGAACCAGATCGGCTGGACAACCCGGGCGGAGTGGCGGCGCGTGCCGCTCGAGCAGCAGCGCTATGACTTCATTCGGTTGCTCCGGCAGGCGCCGGCCGTAACGGAGGTCTCCTACATCGACGCGGCCGGCAAGGAGCAACTGAAAGTCTCGCGGCTCGAGCCGGACATGGTCGGCAGCGGCAAGGACTTCTCCGCCGAGCCTCGCTTCAAGCAGGCCGTCGCCGAAAAGGTGTGGTTCGGCCCGGTCTACTTTCGGCGCGGCTCGGAGCCCTACATCACCGTTGCGGTGGCGCATGCCGGTCGCAACCCCGGGGTGACGGCCGCCGAGGTGAACCTCAAGCTCGTGTGGGATGTGATCACCGCCATCAAGGTCGGTGAGAAGGGCTTTGCCTTCGTGGTCACTTCGGCCGGCCGGCTCATCGCTCATCCTGACCTCAGCCTCGTGCTCCGGGACACCGATCTGTCGCGCGTTCCGCAGGTCGCCACTGCGCTGGCTCCGCCGGGCGGGAGGCTTTCGGCCGGCGCAGCCCCGGTCGCGACCTCCTCGGCTTCCGAGATCGCGAACGATCTCGCCGGCAACCCGGTCCTGACCGCCCATGCGCCGATCGGGCGGGTGGGCTGGCTCGTCTTCGTGCAGTCCCCGGTGTCGGAGGCGTTGGCGCCGGTCTATCGCTCGCTGATCCAGACCGCCGCGCTGCTCGGGCTCGGGCTCTTCCTCGCCACGGTCGCCGGCACGTTCCTGTCCCGCCGAATGGTGGTGCCGATCCGCCGCCTTCAGGAAGGCGCCGAGCGGCTCGGTAGCGGCGACCTCTCGCAGCGGATCGCGATCCGGACTGGCGACGAGATTGAGACACTGGCCGACCGCTTCAACCTGATGGCGGGCCGGATCCAGGAATCCTACGAGACGCTGGAGGGGAAGGTCGAGGAGCGCACGCGGGAACTGAGCGAGACGCTGCAGCAGCAGACCGCAACGGCGGATGTGCTGAAGGTGATCAGCCGTTCGGCCTTCGATCTGCACACCGTGCTCGACACCTTGATCGAGTCGGCAGTCAGGCTGGGTGGAGCAAACCGGGGCGGCATACATTTCGTGGACGGCTCCGTGCTGCGGCTGCAGAGCCATTTCGGCTTCTCCCCGGAGCACGTCGAACGATTGCGAGAAAAGCCGGCCGCCATCAGTATGGACACGGTGACAGGGCGGCCAGCTCTTCTGCGGCGCGCGGTTCACGTTGCTGACGTTCTCGCCGACCCCGATTTCCGCAACTCCGAGATGATGAAGGTCGGTGACTTCAGGGCGTTCCTGGGGGTGCCGTTGATGCGAGAGGACACCGTCTTCGGTGTGCTTGGAATGGATCGCCCTGAGCCGGGCGAGTTCACTCCCCGACAGATCGAACTCGTGCAGACCTTCGCCGACCAGGCTGTGATAGCGATCGAGAATGCCCGGTTGTTCGAACAGGTGCAGGCACGGACGGCCGAGCTGCAGCAATCGCTCGACGACCTGCGCAAGGCCCAGGACCGCCTCGTTCAGTCCGAAAAACTCGCCTCCCTCGGCCAGCTCACGGCCGGCATCGCGCACGAGATCAAAAATCCGCTGAACTTCGTGAACAATTTTTCCTCGCTTTCGGCCGACCTCATCGACGAGTTGCGCGAAGTGCTCGAACCCGCTGGGCTCGACGACAAGACGCGCGACGAGGTCGACGACCTGACCGGCATGCTGAAAGGCAACCTGGAAAAGGTCGTCCAGCACGGGAAGCGGGCAGACTCGATCGTCAAGAACATGCTTTTGCATTCGCGCGAGGGATCGGGCGACCATCGCCCCGTCGACGTGAACGCCCTGGTCGAGGAGAGCATGAACCTCGCCTACCATGGGGCTCGGGCGGAGAAGCCGGGTTTCAACGTGACACTCGTCCGAGAGCTCGATCCTGCTGCCGGCGAGGTCGATCTCTATCCCCAGGAGATCACGCGCGTCCTCCTGAACCTGTTCTCGAACGGGTTCTATGCAGCGACCCAGCGGAAGGCCGCGATGGACGGCGCCTTCGAGCCCACGATGACGGCCGCGACCCGCAATCTCGGCGACACGGTCGAGATCAGGATACGGGACAACGGCACAGGCATTCCGGACGACGTGAAGGCAAAAATGTTCAATCCGTTCTTCACCACCAAGCCCCCCGGCGAGGGCACCGGCCTGGGGCTGTCCCTCAGCCACGA
Source organism: Enterovirga sp. (assembly GCA_028290695.1). Classification (GTDB taxonomy): domain Bacteria; phylum Pseudomonadota; class Alphaproteobacteria; order Rhizobiales; family Beijerinckiaceae; genus Enterovirga. The sequence goes on from JAQGJJ010000200.1 coordinate 9,060, forward strand.
CATCATCGTGAAGCAGCATTGCGGCTCGATCGAGGTCGCGACGGAGCCGGGCGCTTTCACCGAATTCACCATCGTACTGCCGAGGGGCGGCGTATCCCAGGCGACAAAGAAGAGCGGCTCATGAGCGTCCTCATCCTGGTCGTCGACGATGAACCCGACGTCGCCGACCTGTTTCGCCAACAGTTCCGGCGCGAGCTCCGGTCCGGTCGTTTCACCATGGATTTCGCGCATTCGGCGGCGCAGGCGCTGGACCGCATCGCGGTGTCGGACGACACCAGCCTCATCCTGATGTTGTCGGACATCAACATGCCGGGCATGACCGGCCTCGAGCTGCTGCCGAAGGTGAAGGCGGCCCGGCCCGAGGTCCCGGTGATCATGATCACGGCCTATGGAGATCCCGAGACGCGACGGAAGGCGCTGGAGGCCGGGGCGGCTGGCCTGCTTACCAAGCCGATCGACTTCGGGGCGCTCCGCCAGGAGGTCGAGCGCCGATTGTCCGAGGTCGACCGCGCAGCATGACCGCCAAGATCCTGGTCGTCGACGACGAGCCCGACCTGGAGGCGCTCGTCGTCCAGAAATTCCGGCGGCAGATACGCGACGGCGCCGTGACCTTCCTGTTCGCCCATGACGGGATCGAGGCGCTCTCGACCATCGCCGAGAACCGTGACCTCGACATGGTGGTGTCCGACATCAACATGCCGCGAATGGATGGCCTGTCGCTGCTGGCCAAGCTGCAGGAGGCGGAGGAGAAGCTCTCGACGGTGATCGTGTCCGCGTACGGGGACATGGCCAATATTCGCATTGCCATGAACCGCGGCGCATTCGATTTCCTCACCAAACCGATCGATTTCGCCGACCTCGAGACAACGATCGACAGGACGATCCGGCAGGTCCACGTTCTCCGCGAGGCGCGGCGGCGTCAGTCCCACGCGGAGCGCGCCCATGCCAGCTTGTCGCGCTTCTTCTCGCCGAACCTTGCCGAGCGGCTCGCCAGCGATCCGTCCGGACTGGACCTTGGGGGACAGCGGCGCGAGGTTGCCTCGCTGTTCACGGACATCGCGGGCTTCACGACCCTCGTCGAGAGCCTCGATCCGGCGATTCTGGCGGAGATCCTGAACCAGTATCTCGGCGAGATGACCGGCATCGTCTTCGCGCATGACGGGACGGTGGCCAAGATCGTGGGAGACGCCCTGCACGTCCTGTTCGGCGCGCCGGGCGACCAGCCCGACCATGCCGACCGGGCAGTTGCCTGCGCCCTCGATCTCGACACCTACGCCGAGACGTTCCGGGCACGTTGGCGGGAGCGCGGGGTAAACCTTGGCGCGACCCGGATCGGCGTTCATGCCGGACCGGCGATCGTCGGCAATTTCGGCGGCGGCCGCTTCTTCGATTACACGGCCTACGGCGACACCATCAACACGGCGGCGCGTCTGGAATCGGCGAACAAGCAACTCGGCACGCGCATATGCGTCAGCGCCGCCGTCGCGGATCGCGTGCACGGGTTTCGTGGCAGGCCGGTCGGCGACCTCGTCCTGCGCGGAAAGCGGGAGCCGCTGCGCGCCTTCGAGCCGCTGACGGAACAGGCTCACGCGGCGGCCGCCACGGCGAGGTACCGTGAGGCCTTCGGCAAGCTCGAGACCGGCGACCCCGGCGCGATGCCCGCCTTTGCAGCGCTTGTCGGGCAGCAATCCGACGACGGCCTCGCCGGCTTCCACCTGAAGCGGCTGCTCAACGGCGCAAACGGCACGCGCATCGAGCTGAGCTGACCTCCCGCGCGGTGCGTCGGACGCAGCCGCGGTTCGAGTAAGCGGTCCGTCCCGACCGATAACTGGTTTGCGGGACCGACGATCGGCCTTCAGAACCACC
>JAQGJJ010000004.1 GCA_028290695.1 Enterovirga sp.
CTTCCAGCCGCGGGGCAAGCTGCTCGGCGGGACCGGGTCGATCAACGGCATGGTGTACATGCGCGGCCGGCGCGAGGATTACGACGGCTGGCGCGCGCTCGGGAACCCGGGTTGGGGCTACGAGGACCTGCTGCCGTATTTCAGGCGGAGCGAAGACAACAGCCGCGGCGCCGGCCCATTCCACGGGGCCGGGGGGCCGATCGCGGTCGTGGACGGCCCCAGGCACCCGCTAGGCGGTGCCTTCATCGCGGCCGCCGAACGCTGCGGATTTCCTGCCAATCCGGATCACGCGGGCCCCGAGCACGAGGGCTTCGGCGTCGCCCAGATGACCATCCGGAAGGGCCGCAGGAGCAGCAGCGCCACGGCCTTTCTGCGGCCCGCGCGCAACCGGCCGAACCTGCGGGTCGTTCTCCGCGCGCTCGCGACCCGGGTGGTGGTCAGCGGCGGCGTGGCCCGCGGGGTGGCCTACCGGTCGCCCGCCGGGGGGGGCGTCCTCACGGCCCGCCGCGAGGTGATCGTCAGCGCCGGCGCTTTCAACACGCCCCAGCTGCTGCAGCTCTCGGGGATCGGGCCAGGCCCGCTGCTGCAGGGGCTCGGGATCCCGGTGGTGGCGGACCTCGCGGGGGTCGGGGCGGACCTGGAGGACCATTTCGGCGTCAACATGGTCGTGCGCTGCACCGGGGCGGTCACGCTCACGGATCAGGTGCGAAACCCCCTGCGGCGGGCGGCGCTCGGCATCCGGTACCTCGCCCTGCGCAACGGCCCTATCGCCACGCACGGAACCTACTGCACCGGGTACATCCGTTCGCATCCGTCCCGCAGCCTCCCGGACGCTCACATCTCGATGGTCGGCTGGGCGCGCAGCGGCAATGGCCGCAGCGCCGACGGCTACGGGCTGGTGGACTTCCCGGCCTTCTCCCTCACGGCCTCCATCCTGCAGCCCGACAGCCGCGGCTCCGTGCAGATCAGGTCGCCCGACGCCGCCACTCCTCCGGCCATCCGGTTCAATTTCTTCCAGTCCCCCCGTGATCACGAGACGCTGGTCGGCGCCCTCCGGGCCGCCCGGCGCATCCTCGAAACCGAGCCCATGCGGCGCTACGTGTCGGAGGAGGTGCTGCCCGGGCCGGCGCTCGAATCCGACGCGGAGCTGAGGGAGTTCTGCCGGACCCACGGCCGCTCGACGCACCATGCGGCCGGGAGCTGCAAGATGGGTGTCGGCGAGACCTCCGTCGTGGACGAGCGCCTCCGCGTGCGGGGGATCGGCGGTCTCCGGATCGTCGACGCCTCCATCATGCCGACCATGGTCTGCGGCAACATCAACGCTCCCGTGGTGATGATCGGCGAGAAGGGATCCGCGATGATCCTGGAGGATGCGGCCGCCGCCTCCTGAGAGGGGCGGGGCCGTTCACGGCGCCAGACCGTCCTCGCAGGCCTTGGCGTGGACGGCGCCCCAGAACGCCTCGCCCGCCGCCGTATCGGCAACCGACCGGCGGATCGCCACGATGTCGACTGGGATCTCCGCCTCCTGCGTTCCCGCCGGGACCAGGGCGCCGGACCCGAGATCGGCCCGGATCAGGATCTCGGGCAGCCATGCGATGCCCCGGCCCTCGAGGACCTGACGTTTCAGCACGACAGCCTGGGATGTGAAGACGACCCGCATCGCGACCGCCGGCGCAAGGTCCTCCAGCCGCGCCCGGATCATGCGGCCGAATCCGGAGGCCGCACTGTAGGTCAGGAAGGGCAGCTCCTTCGCGGACGGATCGGCCAGCGAATAGCGCGGCCGCCCGTCGGGGCCTGAGGCGGACACCGGAATCAGCCGGTCGTGCCCGATCACCAGTTCCTCGAACCCGCTCGTGCTGAGCCTGGTCGTCAGGCCCGGATTGGCATGGCACACGAGGAACTGGACCTGGCCCTGCTGGATCATCTCCTCGCAGGCGAGCCGCGAATTGATGCTCTGCTGGATGGGGCCGAGTTCGAGGCGGGCTTCCAGGCTGCGCAGCCAGTCGGGAAAGAAGTTCAGGGACAGGACCTGCGTGGTCGCGAACCGCAGCGTCGCCGCCTCCGCGTTCCGGGTCGCCCGCGCGGCCGCGCGACCGGCCGCGAGCCGGCGCACCGTCTCTTCGGCGAAGGGCAGGAACGCGCGCCCGGCCGCCGTCGGCGCCACCGGCTGCGCGCTGCGGTCGAACAGGTCGACCCCGAGCCATTCCTCCAGGCTCCGGATGCGGCGACTGAAGGCCGGCTGTGTGAGGTTGCGCTGCTCGGCCGATCGCGAGAAATTCCCGGTCTGCGTCAATACACAGAAATCCTGGAGCCACGACAGCTCCACGGACCTATTTAAAATCGTTATGCTGTCATCCGAATCCCGCATTAGCTTCCACATCTTGCCCTGAGTTAGAGCTGCCCGAAGATGAGGTTGGAACCTATAAGGCTGGTGACATCCAGTCACGCGGTTTCCACTCCTCCTCTTTTTCCGTCCCACCGGAAAGGTGGGCGGGGCAGGCCGGCGGAGCGGGGCGAGGATGGTCTATGACGTGATCGTGGTCGGAGCCGGGACGGCAGGCTGCGTGCTGGCCGGGCGCCTCTCGGCCCGCCCCGGCCTGAAGGTCCTGCTCGTCGAGGCCGGAATGGACATCCGGCCGAACTACGAGCCCGACGACATCTCGGACAGCTATGCGGGCCGGGCCTATCTGAACGAGCGCTACCGCTGGAGCGACATCACGGCCCGCAAGCGGCCGGACGCCGCCGTAGCGAGACCCTACGAGCAGGCCCGCATCATGGGCGGAGGCTCCAGCATCAACGGACAGGTCGCGCTCCGCGGCGACCCGCGCGATTACGATGCATGGAGCGCCCTGGGCGCCCGCGGCTGGACCTGGAACGAGGTCGAGCCCTATTTCAGGCGGCTGGAGCGGGACCTCGATTTCGACGGCGCCGAGCACGGCGCCTGCGGCCCGATCCCGATCCGGCGCATCTTTCCCGACCAGTGGGACGCCTTCGCGACCGCCACCTCCAAGGCCCTGCAGACGATGGGGTTCGAGCGGCTCGCGGACCTCAACGACGGCTACCGCGAGGGGTTCGGGTCGCTGCCGATCGCGAACGCCTATGGCCGGCGGGTGTCCTGTGCCACCGCCTATCTGGGCAGCGCCGTGCGGGCCCGGCCGAACCTGCGCATCCTGACCGATGCACGCGTGGTCGGTGTCAAGCTGGAGGACCGTCGGGCCGTCGCGATCGAGATCGTCAAGGACGGCGCGCGCCAGACGCTGGCCGGGCGCGAGATCGTGCTGGCCGCCGGGGTGATGAACTCGCCCCGCGTCCTGATGCGGTCCGGCATCGGGTCCGCGCCGGGCCTCCGCGAACTGGGGATCGCTCCGGTTGCCGATCTCGCCGGGGTCGGGGCCAACCTCCAGGATCACCCGTCGGTCTCGGTCTCGGCCTATCTCCCCCCGCACGCGCGGTTCAACGCGCAGATTCGGCGTCACGCCTACCTGAACCTGCGCTATTCCTCCGGTGTCCCGGACTGCCCGCCCGTCGACATGGTGCTGAACCCCGTGTCACGCTCGGCCTGGCACCCGCTGGGCGCCCGCCTCGCGACCTTCCAGGTGTTCATCGGCAAACCGTTTTCGCGCGGTCACGTCGCGTTGGCGGGGCCTGGGGAGGATGCCGGCGTCGAGGCGCAGCTCAACTTCGTGTCTGACCAGCGCGATTGCGACCGCCTTGTGCACGGCATGCGCCTGATCCACCGGCTGGTCGGCCAGGAGCCGCTGCGATCGACCGCCCTCGACCCGTTTCCGTCCGCCTATTCCCCATCCGCGCAGGCGAT
>JAQGJJ010000008.1 GCA_028290695.1 Enterovirga sp.
GAGACCTCAGCCGGCGCGCTTGAGCCGGCCCGAGGCGGTCTTGGACGGCGCGCGGCGCGCGCTCGGCAGGGATGCGGCCGGACTGCTCTTGGCCGACTTCCCCGCGGGCTTCTCCTTTGCGGCGGGCTCCGCCTTGGCGGGCGGTTCGGCTTTCGCGGCCGCCTTCTGAGGCTCGGCCTTGCGCTTCGCTCCGGCGGCCTTGGCCGGGGCCGCCGGCTTGGGTTCCTGCGCATCGCCCTGCTCGGCCGCCATGCTGCGTCGCAAAGCATCCATGAGGCTGACCACGTTGGACGGCTTGGCCGGACCGGTGGAGGGCGCCACCTGCCGGTGTTCCTTCTTCGCCTCGATCAGTTCGAGCAGCGCCTCCTGGTAGCGGTCCTCGAACCGCTTCGGCTCGAAATGCGACATCTTGCGGCCGATGATGTGCGAGGCGAGGTCGAGCATCTCCTCCGAGACCTTCGGCTCGCCGATCTCCTCGAAATAATCCTCGTCCTTGCGGACCTCGTAGGCATAGCGCAGCGTGGTGGCGACCAGCCCCTTGCCGCGCGGCTCCAGCAGGATCGGCCGCTCGCGGCGATACAGCACCACGCGACCGAGGCCGACCACACTCTTCTCCCGCATGGCGTCGCGGATGACCGCGAAGGCCTCCTCGGCCATCTTGCCGTCCGGCGTCAGGTAATAGGGCGTGTCGAGATACGCCGCGTCGATCTCCTCGCGCGGCACGAAGGTTTCGATGTCGATGGTGTGGGTCGATTCGATTGCGACGGAATCGATCTCGTCCTCCTCCACCAGCACGTATTCGTTCTTGGCGACCTGGTAGCCGCGCACCTGGTCCTCGGATTCGACCGCCTCGTCCGTGTCCGGGTCGACGAGCTTGCGGCGGAGCCGGTTTCCGGTTTCACGGTTGAGGAGGTGGAAGGAGACGCGCTCCTTCGTGCTCGTCGCTGGGAAGAGCTGAACCGGGCACGAGACCAGGGACAGCTTGAGGTATCCCTTCCAGTTGGCCCTGGCCGCCATTTGAACAAACTCCGCACGCAAGCAGCACGCTACTGTTAAGTTCAACATGACTCCCAGGCGAGTCGTTCCGCAGACATTCGACGGCAGGGTTACGGTCCGCTTGCGAAGCCGCGACCGCCTAGCCAGGTTCTCCCCGATGACGATTCCACCCAGGGTTCCAGCCCCCCGCGCCGCCGGCGTCTGCTCCGGGCCGACGACGGATGCCGGCGGAGAGGAGGCGATCGGGCTGCCGGACGACCTGTTCGCGCCGGCCGTGTCCGTGCGGGACTGGCTCCTGACCGCGGGCGTCCGCCAGCAGGACTGGCCGGTGCTCTTCACGGGATTGGCCGAGCGGCTGAACGCGCTCGGCGTGAAGGTCGACCGCCTGACCAGCGCGATCGACGCGCTTCACTCGGAATATTCCGGCATCGGCCGCATCTGGACCATGGGCGAGGGCTACAGCTTCCGGCTGTTCCCGCACGGACCGGACACGGACGACGTGTACCGACGCAGCCCCTTCAAATACGTCCACGACACGGGCGAATGGCTGCTGCTCGACCTCGCGGAGACCCCGGACGAACGCTTCGGAATCGTGCCGGAGCTGAAGGCGGAGGGCTACCAGGTCTACCTCTGCGTGCCGCTGTGCTTCACGAACGGGAGCCAGAACGGCATCACCTTCGCGAGCCGCACCCCGGGCGCCTTCGACAGCCGTGCCATGGCGATTCTACGGTTCGTCATGCCGACCCTGGCAGCCGCGATCGAGATGCGGTCGGTCAACCAGCGGCTCGACAACGTGCTCAGGATCTATGTCGGGGACGAGCCGCACAAGGCGATCCTGTCCGGCGCGATCCAGCGCGGCCAGGTGAGCCGGATCCGGTCCGCCATCCTGTTCGCGGACATGCGGAGCTACACCCGCATTTCCTCCGAACTGCAGCCGGAAGCCGCTGTCGACCTCCTGAACGACTTCTTCGACTGCCTCGTGCCGCCGATCGAGGCCGAGGGAGGCGAGGTGCTGAAATACCTGGGCGACGGGCTGCTCGCCATCTTCCGCGACCGCGGGGACGATACGGGCCAGAGCGCGCAGGCCGCGCTGTCGGCCGCCGTACAGGGCCTGGTCCGCCTCGACGAGGCCAATGCCGAGGGACGCTTCCCGGTCCGGGTGGATGCCGGGATCGCGCTCCATCACGGAGAGGCCGCCTACGGCAACGTCGGCTCCGGCACGCGGCTCGATTTCACCGTGATCGGCCCCGACGTGAACCTCGCGAGCCGCATCGCCACCATGAACAAGGTGCTGAGCGAGCCCCTTCTGATGTCGCGTGCTTTTGCGGACCACCTCTGGGGCGATCCCGAGCCGCTCGGAAGCCATGTGCTGGACGGCGTGCCCCAGCCGGTTCCGATCTACCGGCTCAGGTCTCCGAACCTCGAGGATTTCGGGCAAACCGCTTCCGCCGAAGCCGCGGCATAGATCCCACACCTACTAAGGATTGCGAAACCGCCAGGTGCGATTGTGGCATGGAACCGAGTTTCGGGGTGACACCCGGAATCCAGTCCCGTAGAACCGGGTAGAGTAGGGGGGACGGTCCGATGCCGATCAGCTCACGAATACTGGCGGCCGCGACGGGCCTTTGCGCCCTGACTGCCGTGACCGGAGCCCTCGCCCAATCCGCATCCGGAGAAGCGAGCGTCGCCGAGGCACGTGTCGCCTGGGCGAAGCGCCATGTCGAGCTCGTCTGCCGGCCCCTCGAGACGCAGGGCATGTTCGACAAGGCGACCCGCTGCTACAACGACGTGGCTCGTCTGATCTCCGACACCGCCAAGCCGGCTCCGGCCGCTGCCGCCGCGCCCCGGCCGGTCGCCCCGGCCGATGCCCGCCCCGCCGAGATCCGTCCGACCAAGCCGGCCGTTCGGGCGGCATCGCGCCCTGCCCCGGCCCCCGTGGCACGCCGGATCGCTGCCCGGCCTATCGTCGCAGTGGCGCAGAACGATCTGCGCGCCCCCGCGGTTCTGCAGCCCGTGTCCCGGCGCTGCACGGGCGTCGGCTGCCTGCAATACACCCTGCTCGGCGTCGGCTTCTGACCTCCGGTCGCGGCGACCGGGGTCCTCCGGCTCGCCGCTGCGCCGCCGCGACGGCGGCGCCGTGCTGTCACCGTTTCGCGACGGCTTTCTCGGTTGCCCCGAGCGCGACGCCGTGGACGTTGCGATAACGCTCCACCCGTAGCGAAATCATCGTCTCGAACTTGTCCCTCACCTCGGTCACCGAGAGCTTCTTCGCGGCCCCGTCGGCCGAGGTGGAGTAGAAGATCGTCTTGTTCGCCTCGGCAGGCCGGGGCAGCAGCTCCGCGGCCGCGGCGGTCGGCGCCTGGGCGGCACGTTCGAGCAGCCGCTCGGCCCCGTCCGGGCCGAGGAAGTGCACGAGGTAGATCTCGCCCCCGGTCAGCGGCCGGCCGATGCGCTTCTGGATCCGCAGCGAGTCCCGCTTCAGCATCTCGGCCGCGAGCAGCGCGGACAGATACGCATCGCGCCGAAGCTCCAGGATGCGGGTCCGCTCGGGCGCCGGCAGGGACGCCTGGACGAGCTTGGCCTCCTTCTCCAGCCCATGCGCCGCCCCGAACTCGCGCACGACCCCCAGCCACGTCTTCTCGATGAACTGGAAGAGGCCGGTCGCCGAAGAGGTCTGCGCCTGCACCTCCGTGGCGAAGCTGGATTCCTTGTCGGCGATGGCCATCAGGAGCACGGGGTCCATCTGCACTTCGCGGGCCGCCCGAATGATCTTTTCGACGAGGTGGCGCCGGATCTTCATCGGCCCGAAGACGAGCAGTTCGTCCGGATTGCGCGGTCCGCGCGCCTCGAGCTCGCGTGCCAGCGCCTCGTACGCCGCGAGTTCGGGACGGGTTCCGGTTTTGCCCTTCACGCCGGACATATCGCCCTTCAGGATGGACTGACCGATACTCGGCGCAAGCTTGATCGACGGCCGGGAGAGGGGTTTTCCGGCCTGCCCGTCGAGTTCCTTGGCGTCGCCCGGCACAGGCGCGAGCCGGATCGAGGCCTTCAGCGGCGACGAGGCCTCCTCCTCCACGTCCGACACGTCGTAGAGCTGCTCGGCGACCTCCGCGCTGACCAGGATGACGGGCCGGTCCGAGGCGAGCGACAGGATTGCGGTCGCCTGGACGAGCTCCTGGTCCTCCTCGGGCGCGTCCGGGACCATGAGCCAGCCGATCCCGGCGCCGAGACAGGCCAGGAGCGCGATGCCGGCCACCCCGATGTAGTGCCAGCGGAAATCGGACGAGCCGAGAGCCCGGCTGACCACCGGGCCTTTAGGGGCCAGCTGGCCCGCCGGCCCGGCCCGGTCGGCTTCGGCCTCGGTGAACTCCCGGACGGCCTCGAACCAGTCGTCGCCGCGCGCCGTCTGGTAATTGCCGCTCTTCAGCTCGGAGATGCCGTCCAGCAGCTCCTCGGCGAGCTTGGGCGAAACGTCGAGCGCGGCCTTCAGGTCGCGCGCCGCCAGCTTTCCCTGCCCGGCCGCCAGGTAGATCGCCAGGAACCATTGCTTGAGCGTGGGCGACGGTCGGGAGAAAGGGGTGTCGACCGTCGGATAGACCTGGAACCCGCAATCCCGGCAGGCAAAGGCGCGGCGCTTGGCGGTGGGTCTGAAGCCGGCCCGCTGATCGCAGGCCGGGCACGGAGCGTCGCCGCGCTGGAGACGCAAGACCTCGTCGAGGCACTTCTCCTCGGTCAGCCGCGTCTGCAGTGGCTCGACACTTCGCACCAGCAACCCTCGACGCCGGTTGTCGGGGCTTTCCGGCGGACCATAGACATACAGCCGAAGAGAGAAATAATCGATGGGGGATCGACTTGCGTCGAACCCGTCCCGGCGGGCCGGTCAGCCCGCCGCGGGGCCCCCCGTTGTCAGAAGCGCCGGAGCATCCGGTGGACGCTGTCGTCCGCCGTCGCCGGTTTTCCCTGCTCCTGTCCGACCTCCTCCTCCAGCGCGGCCCGCAGCTTCTCGATGTGCCGATCAGTGAGATGCTCAATCCCGATGAACTGCTCCCGGGCCGTGTCCAGGGCGCGCAGAAGCTCGTCGAGCTTGGCCTGCATGGCCGCGCCGTCCCGGTTTTGGCTGTTCTGGATGAGGAACACCATGAGGAAGGTGACGATGGTCGTCGCCGTGTTCACGACCAACTGCCAGGTATCGGTGAAGCCGAAGATGGGACCGGTGACGCCCCAGACGACGATGAGGGCCACTGCGGCCACGAAGGTCAGCGGCTGCCCGGCGGCGGTCGCGGTTCGCGTGGCGAACATGGTGAACAAGCGATCCATTCCGGATTCCTGACCGCTGCCCTGCGCAGCGCAAACCGTGGGTCCCGCGCCGGCAAGGGCCAGCAGGCGCCGCGTGGAGCCAGCCGGCCGTCGGCAGGATCGTCGTCGCGAAGACCCGGCGCCGCCGGGGCCCACGGGCAGGCTCAGCTGCCCAGCTTGAAGTACTTCGCCGAAACGTTGACCTGGCCGCGAGCCTCGTCGGCCAGCTGACGGAACAGGCGGTCGGCCGGCACGGGACCGTTCATCTTGAGGGTGGAGAGTGGTCGCGGCGAGGACACCGCGACCACGAGCTGGGGCTTCTCCCCGGCACCGCTGGCCTCCACCCGCAGGTTGAAGTTCACGGTCTCCCCGGTCCGCTTGGCAAAGGCGCCGAGGTTGTGGACGAGCCCGTCATCCGCGACGAGCAGTATCTCTAGGTTGGGATCGCCCCGCGCGTCGACGGCGCCGCTCAGCTCCTGCCCGGACCGCAGCCGATCGGCCCGGAGGGACAGGCGGGGCGGCCGCGAACTTCGTTGCGTGCGCCGGGCCAGGAACTCGACGACGGGGCATTGCTGCGCCGTCACCTGCCGGAGGCTGATCTCCGGCTCGAACCCCATGTTGCGCTGAAACGCATCGTCGAAGGAGATGAAGGGCGCCGGCGTCGAGCCGAAGGCCTCGATCTTCGCTTCGCGGGCGGCGACCTGGATAGGTGCCACGAAGAAGCAGTCCCCGCCGCTGTATTCCGCCAGGAAGTTTGCGACCTGATCGGCCGACGGAGCGGGCCGCGGGCCTGCTTCCGGCGTGGTCCGGGTCTCCGGAAGCGGGGCGGGTGCGGGGGCCGGCACGGGAACGGACGGTGCCGGTTGGCTCGGACTGACGGCCGCGACCTCCGGCTGCCGCGGCGGCGCGGGGGTGCGCTCCTCGAGCCGAACCGGCGGAGCTTGCGGCAGAAGGGCATCCGCGCCGGGCAGCAACCCGCCCGAGCCGGAGGACGGAGGCGCGGAACGGGCCGGGGGCTCGGCCGGAAGGTCCGGCGGGGCGGCCGCCTGCTGGCCCGGCGTGGTCGCAGAGCCATCCGGGGACCCGCCGGACGGCAACATCTGGCTGAGCTGGGGCAGGAAGTGGTAGGCGGCGCCCCCTGCTCCCGCGACCAGGAGAAGACCGGCTGCGACGAGGCCGACGCGCTTGGCCGCCCGGCCCGCACCACCGGAGCCGCCGGGCGTCCACTCGGCGATCTCCGCCATGCTGGCCGGCCGATCCTTCGGGTTCGGCTGCAGCATGGACGTGATGAGCGGCCGGATCCGGGGCTCGACTCCAGAGAGATCCGGAACCCGCCGGCGCTTGTCGATGACCTCGACATGGCTGTGGCCCATGTCGATGGGCTTGCCGAGCGCGGCCTCCGCGAGAACGAGGCCGAGGCTGTAGATGTCGGAGCGGCCGGTCACGTCGCCGCCGAACAGGCCGAGCTGCTCGGGCGAGACGTAGCCGAACTTGCCCGCGAAGCCGCTGCCAATGACGGTGCCCTCCCCCTGGGAGGAGCGGGCGATGCCGAAATCGATGATCTTTGCCCGCGCGAGGTTCTCGCCCGGGAGGATGATGTTGTCGGGCGACACGTCGCGATGAATGATGCCGAGCTCGTGCGCAGCGTGAAGGCCGCTCGCCAGGCGCTTCTGCAGCACCCTGAGCTGGTCGTGGTTGAGCGGTCCCTTCTGCAGGAAATCGGAGAGCGACTTCCCCTCCACGTATTCCATCGCAAGGTACGGCAGGCCCTTGTCGATGGAGAACACGAAGTAGCGGACGATGGCCTCGTGGTAGAGGTTGCGGAGGGCGGAGGCCTCCTTCTTGAACAGGGCGAGGGCCGCCGTGTTCTGGGCGAATTCCGGCCGGATCGTCTTGATCGCGACCTCGTCGCCCGTTTCGATGGCATGGCCGCGATAGACCTCGCCCATGCCGCCCGTGGCGAGCAGGCTGTCGATCACGTAGATCGCGTTCAGCCGATAGCCGGGCGTGATGCGGTTGAACGGCCCCGACGCGATGATGGTCTCGTCGTTCATTGCAGCGTACCGGCGCCTGGGGCGGCGGCCTGGTCCTCGGCGCGCCGGCCTCCCAGCACGACGCGCGTGTCGGAGTCGCGCGGGCGGCGGGGGTCGAAGCGGACCACCACGACCGTCACGTTGTCGGCGGCGCCCCGCTCGAGAGTCAGATTGACGAGGCCGTCGCTGACCTCCTGCGAACCGCCCCGCCCGGCATAGGCCAGGATCTCCTCGTCATCGACGTGCCCGGTCAGCCCGTCCGAGCAGATGATGAAGGTGTCGCCGGGCTCGAGCAGCCCGTGCTCGAGCTCGAGTTCGGGCTCGTCCCGGACGCCGATGGCGCGCGTGATGACGTTCTTGCGCGGCCAGGTCCGGGCCTCCTCCGCGGTCAGAAGGCCGCGCTCGAGCAGGTCGCGCACCTCCGTATGGTCGCGGGACAATTGCGTGATGGTCGCACTGCGGACCCGGTAGATGCGGCTATCGCCCGACCAGACGCAGGCGAAGTGATCCTCGTAGGTGAGCAGGATCGCGACCGTCGAGCCGATGATCTTGCCGCGCTCCTGGGCGATCTCCTGGAGGGCCGAGTTGGCCCGCAGGATACGGTCCTCCAGGCGGGCCAGGAGGTCCGCGGCCGACACCGGCGTGCCGATCGATTCCAGGAACTGCACCACGGTCGAGCTGGCCAGAGCACCACCCTCGTGCCCGCCCATTCCGTCCGCGACCGCGAAGACGCCGCTCGTCGGGGCGACGAAGTAGCTGTCCTCGTTGACCTGCCGGATCTTGCCCGGATGGCTCGTCGCGCCCACGTCGAACAGCCCGGCGCTGTCGGCCGACCCGTTCAACTCGGAATAGAGGCGGTCCGTCGACATGAAGGCTTGCCCGCTCACCGCCCGACCGAGAATGACCGATCCGGTCCGATCATAGGGCCTCGTCGAAGCGGCCCGTCAACATCCCGGTGTAGAGATGCGGGTCCGGCATGCGGCGGCCCATTGCGACTTGCGGGGGAAAACCCTCGCCGCCCACCGTCCACCAATAGGTCGATCCGCCGTAGAGGCGGGCCTGATCGATGTCGCGCAGCGCCGCCATGACCTTGAACGAAGGCGGTTCGGCGGGCGCCACGACGGTGCCGTCGCGCGCCCGGAAGAAGCCCTCCGGCGGCGGGCTCTCCGCGCTGGGCGGCGGCGGAGCAAGCGCCTCGAAGTCGCGGGTCAGGGCCTCGAAGTTCCCACCCTCCGTGAGCGCCGAGAGGAGCAGGTCCTCGGCGCCGTCGAGCCAGGCGTCGTGCGTGTCGAGGTCCGGCGGGGACAGGCGTTCGCCCTGGTCGGCGCGGGCGAAGATCGTCAGCGGGAAGTAGCGGCCGACGCCGTCCACCGACGGCATCATGGCGCCGATCACCGCCCCGTTGCAGAGATCGGCCCCCAGCCAGAAGCGCCAGATCGGCGCCCGCAGGAACGCCTCCTGCCAGGATGGGCCGAGCTTCATGCGGCTCGCGGAGATCCCGCCCTGGAGCCAGGGCTCCCACACGGCGAGGAACTCGCGCGGCGCCGCGATGGCGATGAAGTCGCGCTTGGCGGGAAGCTTCCCGTACAGCCCACATCGCACGGATCAGATTCCTGTCGGGCACTTGAACTCGCGCAGAGCGGGCAGCACCAGCGGATTCAGGATGGAGGTGACGTTGAACCGGTATGACACCTCCCGCCCGCCCGCCACGAAGGTCGCCACGACGGCGTCGCCCTGCTTCAGCACCGAACCGGAATCGAGCATGCGGTACAGCGACCAGGTCCCGGTCTTCTCGGTCAAGATCTGCTGCTGCACGGGCGTCGAGCCGCCGAAGAACCCGCCTCCCCCGCCCGTCTCGATGTAGATCACGGTGCGGCCGATGCCGGACGGGCCCGGCCAGGTGACTTTGGAGGCCGTGTTGATGCCCTGCTGGGTGACGACGGTCGTGCCGTCGATGTCGAGCTTCGCCCGCGCCATGTCGCCGCTGAGCGTGAGGGGCGTCACGGCGAGGTTCACCATCGGCATGTTGCCGCCCGCCCCAAAGAAGGCGTCCCGGATCTCGCTCGCGCGCTGGAATTCGCGCAGGGCCGCGGGGGACAGCCCGCGCCCGATCTGGTCCTCCGGACGCCAGGCCCAGACCGGCCGCGACCGGTCTGCCCGTGCGGCGAGGTTTGCCGCGAAGAACTTGTCGAGGATGCCGTTCGGGGCGAACAGCCGGGCGAAGTCGGCGATCGGCACGTCGCGCTCGCTGCCCCGGACGAACGGGTAGCGGTTGGTGACGATCTGCTGGCAGTCGCGGGTCACCTGGTCGGCCAGCATCTGCTGCAGCTGGGAGACGGCGGCACCCGTGGCGCTGCCCTCGAAATCGCCGGCAACCTGCCGGATCATCGGCTCGAAGGGCGGCGGGAAGCGCGAGGCCAGCGACCGGAGGTTGCGGGTCTGCGTCACGAGCGTGACGTTGGCCTGCTGCGCGGTCGACGGATTGGTCGCCTCCAGGGCGGAGTTCTTCAGCTCGTTCAGGTTCTGGATCAGTGCGTCGATGGTGCGGCGGCCGGGATCTCCCTCCAGGAGCAGGTGGAACTGCTTGAAGGACGCCTCGATGTTGGCGCCGGGCGCCTCGGCAGCCGGAGTGGCGAAGCGGTCGCCCGACGTGCGGGCCCCGCCGCCACCGGCGCCACCCCCGCCACTTCCCGCGCTTCCCAGCGCGGCCTCCGCCGCAAGCCTCGCGAGCTGCGAGGCCGGATATTGCAGCGACGAGGGGACGAGGCCCTGCATGCTCTGCTCGGCCTGCCGCACCCCGGCATCGGTCAGGATCGTCCTGGCTCGCGCGGCCGTGCGGGGATCCATGCCGCCGCCGGTCCCGCCCGGCTTGCCCGGCTCCCCGCGCGCCGTCCCCGGCCGCTCGCGCGTGAGACGGGTCTCGTCGCGCATCGACTCGATGATCTGCTTCAACGGCGAGGTCGGGGCGGACACGGCCTGGAGTGCCGTGTAGCGCGGCTTGTCCGCGGCCATCGGCTTCAGCTTCAGCTTCCCGAGCGCCTGGGTCCAGGCGGGCACGAACTCGCGGGCATAGGTCTTCAGGAGGTCGGCGAAGAGCGACCCGTACTGCGCCGTGTAGGCCTGCTGCTGGCCGGCCGCGCCGAGCACCCAGCGATCCCGGTCCACGTTCTCGGCGACGTCCCCGAAGCGGTCGATGAAGGCCTCGAAGAAGCCGTCATAGGTGAAGAAGAACGGCACCCGCACGCTGTCGAGATCGCCGCCGCCAGCCACCTCGAACACGATGGAGGCATCCGGGCCGCCGGCCTTGAGCACGGTCCAGTCGCGCTGCGTCGCCACGCGAGCCTGGGATTTCAGGAGCTCGTAGGCGCGCTCCGCCACGCTGAGCCGGGCGAGCGTGCGTTGGCAATCCTCGACGAGCGACTGGTTGATCGAGACGATCGGCGGTCCGTCCTCGAGGTCGAGCAGGGCGACGAGATGCTGCTCCAGGAGCTCGCGCCCGCGGGAGAAACCGGCTCCCGGATACAGCGTCTCGGCCCAGTCCCGCCGCATCCAGGTCAGGATCAGCTCACGGTCGGGCGGGGCCTCCGGGCGGCCGCCGAGCATGAGGTAGACCTTGAGCGCCTCGTAGATGAAACCCGGATTGTTGCGGTTGGCCTCGAGCTGCTCCTCCATGCGGAAGATCAGCCGCGAGCGGAACATGCGCTCCAGCGCTGTGTGGTAGCTGGTCTCGGCGGCCGATTGCAGCCGCTCGCGCTGCGACAGGCCCATCGTGGCCAGGACCGGCGTGCCGTCGTCCCGCACGGCGTAGCCCGTCGGCAGGTAGCGGAGGGTGTTGAGCAGCGGCAGGACCTTGGCGAAGTTGCGGTCCGCGACCACGGATTCGCGGAGCACGTCCGTGGCCTCGCCCCGGTACTTGTTCAGCCCGGTGTTGCTCTGCTGAACGAGTTGGCTGTTGCGCAGGTAGCTCGTCCACCACAGCCCGACCAGGGTGGCGCACACGACCGCGAGCCCGCCGTAGCTCGCCACGCGCAGGATGTTCGAGCGCCGCACCGCCGCCCGGTTGGTCGACACCCAGCCGGCCTCGCCGATGATCACCTTTTTGAGCAGGTCGGTCAGGAAGAAGCTCTTGCCGGTGCCGGAATAGGAGCCGGCCGAGATGTCCTCCGACCCGAAGGACCGCGAGAGCGCGCCGATGAGTTGGTCGATGGGCGTGCCCTGCTGGGTGCCGGACGCGAAGTAGAAGCCCCGAAGGGTGGCGTTCGCGTGGTAGCGGGTCGGCTCGAAGATCCGGTTCAGGAACTCGACCACGTGCTTCTTGGCCGACGCCACCTGGCTCGGGAAGCCGAACAGCACCACGCGCGAGGTCGGGGTCGGCTCGTCCTGAAGACGATCCGGCAGCCACTGGTTCAGACGCTCGATCAGCGCGTCGAACTCGGGCGGGACCTCCGCAATCATGTTGCGGGTCTTGTCGTTGGTCTGAAAGGTGTGGCCCCAGACCATGCGCCGGTCGGACTCGGACATGTTCCCGAAGAATTCCATGAACCCGGCGACCAGGTCCGCCTTCGTGAAGAGGGCGTAGACCGGGAAATCGACGTTGAGGCGCTCGTGCAGCTCGAGCAGCCGCTTGCGGATGGCATTGGAATGCGCCGTCAGTTCCTCCTCGGTTCCGGTGAGGAGATCGTCGAGGCTGATGGCGATGATGACGCCGTTGATCGGCTGCTTGGGCCGGTTGGTCTTCAGGAGATCGAGAAAGGAGATCCAGCTCGCACGGTCGCTCTTGGCGTCGGAATCCTGCGTCGTGTAGCGGCCCGCCGTGTCGATCAGCACGGCGTCTTCCGTGAACCACCAGTCGCAGTAGCGGGTGCCGCCGATGCCGGCGACCGCCTCTGGCGAGCCGCTCTTGTTCAGCGGGAATTTCAGGCCCGAATTGACGAGCGCCGTCGTCTTCCCCGAGCCGGGGGGCCCGATGATGATGTACCAGGGCAGCTCGTACAGGTAGTCGCCCTTCGCGCCGCGCGCCTTCTTCAGCGTCGAGAGCGCGTCCTTCATGGCGCCCGAGAGCACGTCGGAATCGTCCGACGGCCCCTCGGCCTCGCTCAGGGCATCCTCGATCGCCCGCGCGGCCCGGCGGCGGCGCCAGATGTCGAAGCCGACATATCCGAACGCGAGCAGGAGAACGCCGAGGCACAGCCCGAAGGGTAGCCAGAAGCCGTCGAACGGCCGGATCCGGCCGAACGCGATCAGGGGCCCGGCGAACCAGATCAGGGCCGCGAGCGCGAGCGCCCCGACCACGATGCAGGCGTAGCGAAGCCAGGTCTTCCAAGTCATGCGACCCTTTGCCTCCAGCGGCGGGGCGGCGGGCCGCCCCTGGGCTCACCCGTTCCGGGGAACCAGGATTTCGACGCGACGGTTCTTGGCCCTGCCATCGGGCGAGTCGTTGGGCGCGATCGGGACGTCCGCACCCTTGCCCTCCACCTCCAGACGGGCCGGTTGAGCGAGCTTCGACTTCATCAGATCCGCAACCGCGTTGGCGCGGGCCTGCGAGAGGTGAAAGTTCGAGGGAAAGCGCACGTTCTTGATCGGCTGCGAATCCGTGTGCCCGACGAGCTTGATGGTGCCCGCTTCCTTGTCGATCAGCTCCGTCAGGCGCTGGATGAGCATCGCGTATTCGGGCTTCACGGCCGCGTCGCCGGGGGCGAACAGCGCCGCAGCGATCCGCACGATGACCGTGTTCGCCGTCTCCTGGACCGAGATGTTGCCTTTCGCGACCTCCTCCTGGAGCGCGTTCCGGAAGCGCGACACCTGGCTCTGCGGCGGCGGAGGGGGCGGCGGCGGCGGCGGCGTGTAGATGCGGCGCTGAATGCCGATCTCGGTGGTCGGGTGCACCTCGACCATCGCGGTCGCGGCAGCTTCCGCGCTGCCGGACAGCAGCATGCGCAGGATGAAGAACAGGCCCAGCAGCAGCACGCCCACAACCGCCGCCACAGCCCAGACCGGCACCTGGAACCGCGAGATGAGCGCGGCGATCGCCTGCCCCTGCCAGCGTGGCGAGATCTCGCGATCGGTCTGGCGCGTCCTGCGCAGCAGCTCGTACAGATTGCGCTGGATGGTCTGCAGCGTGGCCGCACCACCCGAGGAGGTGCCGTGGATGCCGCGGAAGCCTAGCGCCAGGCAGGCGTGGATCAGCTCGAGCACGTAGTAGTTGCCGACCGGGTCGACCTTGGCACGCTCGAGCTCCTCGAAGAACTTCACGCCGCCGATGCGCTCGCCGAAGAAGCGCGACAGCATGGAATACTGCGTCCAGATGTGGCGGTCGTCGGTCGGGATGTTCTGGACGATGTCTTCGGCGGTCGCGCAGACGATGTACTTTGCGACTTTTGTCTGCTCCGCCGAGATGCCCGAGGTGCGGGTGTCGCGCTCGAAATCGTCGATCGCGGCCGCGACCTGTTCCATCAGGTTGGCGAAGGAGGCGCGGGAGAGCTGGACCCGCAACCGGCCGAGCAGCAGCAGCAAAGGCCCGGCCGCCCGCAGGAACGGGTTCTCGTTCGGGGCGACCACCACGTCGCGCTTGAGCACAAGCGCGCGCTGGCGCTCGTTCGGATCCGGCGGAGGCGGAGGCGGAGCGTAGTCCGGCTGCACCCAGGCGTCCTGGCCGGTGGAACCCGGCGCGCTGGGCGGACGTGCAAAGGCGGCCTGCGGAAAGGCCGGCTGGGCGCTCGGCCGTGCCGGCGCCGCGGGTGCCGGCGCGGGCTCAGACCGCCGCCCACCCGGATTGGGCATGATGATGGTGCGGTCGCTGCGCCCGAAGGGATCGTTCATCGCCCCTCTCCCTCAAGACACCCGAGACACGGCTCGGGCGCACCCAATCCGCCGGGCCGGGCGGCAGCGCTCACCGCCGCCCCTCCAGCACCGCCCATAGCTCGAGCTCAAGTTCCGGCCAGTCGCCCGAGAAATGCATGCCGATCGAGCTCGCGACCGAGAATTCCGGCCAGAGCGGCGACTGCCGGTCGAGCAGGAAGTAGACGTGGTCCGCCATGGCCCGGATCTGCGGGGGCGGCGTCGGCAGGTGCACGAGGGACACGCCCGGCAGGTGGGCGTGGACGATCTCGTTCATCTTCGTGTTCGGGCCGAGCTTGAACAGATGCGGGAACTGCGACTGGATCTCGGTGAGCGGCCGGCGGGCCGCGACCTCCAGCACCATGGAGGCGTTGCGGAACAGGTTCCTGTCCCGGATGGTGGACACGAAGGCGTTCGGCGCCCGCTCGATGATCTCGAGCCGGATGGCGCGGCGCCCGAGCTGCGCCGACAGGAAATCCTGGATGTCCCGGACGAGCGGTGTGAACACCTCTTCCAGATTGTCGTGATCGTAGGCCGGATAGGTCCGGGCCCGCCGCTCCGCGGTCGCGAAAGTGGCGAGCTCGCCCGCAATGCGCAGGAACTCCTCATAGAGCCGCTCCGGATGGATGTAGCGGGACTGCCGGAAATGCTTCAGCACCGGGATATGCCGGTTGAGCAGCTGCAGCACGAAGTAGTCGGCGCTCTGCAGCCCGCCGCCGGCGGTCGGATCGGCGGCGTAGCGGGCGAGTTCCTCGAGCTTGTTGTCGATCCAGCCGATGACCCGGTCGATCCAGCCGTCGACGACCGGATGGGCGGAACAGCTCAGGACCGGCGGCGCGAAGCGCTCGTCGAACACGATGGCCCGGTCGCGCACCTCCAGCACGCGTCCGATCGGCAGCCCGACATAACCGGGCTTGGCGGTGCGGCGGAGCTCGAAAGCGAGGCGCGGATGGGCCACGTCGATCTCCTCCTCGACCCGCAGGGGCGAGGTGGCGTCGATCAGGCGCTCGGTGGCCGGAAAGAAGCGGCTCGCGCTCTCCGCGTCCGCATCCTCGACCTCGCGAGTATTCGCCGACCCGAGCGGCAGGGACAACCACAGCAACTGCTTGGCTGCGCTTTCCGGAACGTCGATCGGCGCCGGAATGGGCGACGATCCGGGGACGTCGAACGGCGTGCCGTCCGGCATGATGCCGACGGCGCGGCGGACGGCGAATTTGCTCTGCTGGGCGAGATCGCGGTCGATCTCGATTGTGGAAAACCCCCACGGATAGGGAGTGATCTGGCGAACCCGGGATTCAACCAGGTTCTCCAGGTAGCGGTCGCTCTGCTGCAAGTGGTGCGGACGGAGGAACAGCCCTTCCGACCAAACCACCTTGCTGGTCCAAGACATCCGCGTTTCCTACTGCCCCGCAGCCCTATAGGGCTGCCCCGATCGTCTCTGCAAGACGACGTGCCCCGGGACCATGCCCGGAGCTTTGTTGACGCGCAACGTAGCACAGGCTCTAACGTGCCGCCGTCAAAAGTTATCGCGAGGGCCGCGTGCAGCTTTCGCCAGAGATCTTTATTCTTCGGACCCTGTCGGACTCGATCCTGATCGGATCGCGCGGGGCGTTCGGGGGCGCGTTCGACCAGACGCTTGAGAGCGAAGACGCACTGAGGCGCCGCCTCGATCGGCTGCGTCAGGATCCCGGCGCGCTCGACGCCCTGCGGCGGGCCTTTGCGCAATGGCAGCCCGGCGACTTCATGGCCGGGGTGAGCCACGACGCCCTGCTCGCCCGGATCGCGACAGCCAGCCGGCGCGGTCGTCTCGCGGCGCTCGTTCCGCCGAACGGCGATATCGAGGCACGGCTGGAGCCCGCGATCGAGCGCCTGAGCCTCGAGCCGATGGCACCGGGCAGCATCGAGGAGCGGCTGGCCGAACTGCTTCGCCTGTGCACCATATCGGACCTCGAGCAGGAGGCTGTGGACGAGTTTCTGAAGGCCAGGCTGCTCGAACCGGAGCGCCTGCCGAGGCACGTGGCGGTGCTTCTCGCCTGGACCAGGGCCGGCGAGCGCGCCCCGTCCGTGGTGGCGGACGCCGTGCTGGCCGTGCCCAACCTCGACGCCACGGCACAGGCCTGCGTCGCGGCCGCCCGCGAAATCGTCGCCGCGCTCGGCATGGTCCGCGAAGCGAGCGCGGCCGACGACGTCGAGGAAGCGGGGCGCGCGCTCCGCCGCGCCATCGCGCTCCTCGAGTCGGAAGGATTCGTGGCGTTGCTCGACAAATCGGCAGGCCGCGGGGCCGATTCGGCCCGGGCGGTCCAGGAGCGGCGCACCCTCGGCCGGAGGGCGGATGAGAAGACGCCACCGAAGCTCAGGCCGAGACCGGCGCCGATGCCGGTCGGGGTTCCAGGAGGCGCCGCCACCGCAGCGCCTGGGAGCGCTCCCGGCGGTCCCTTCGACTTCATCGGGAAGTGGATCTCGGATCTGCTCGCATTCGTGGGGCTCGGACCGAAGCCGAAGCCTGCCCCTCCCAAACCGAAAAAGGGTGAGAACAACCGAAGCACGCCGAAGCCCCCGCTCGGCGATGCGCAGAGCAAGCGAGCCCTCAAGAAGCATGACGCTCTCAAGAAAGAGGATCGGGATCGGTTCGACCGGTTGCTCAAGGAGGCTCAATCCCCGCGGGAGAGACTCTATCTCTGGAAAGCATTGTCAGCCGGGCACCCGGTGTCCGACATCGCTCCCTTCGCCGACAAGATCCGCGGCAAGCCCGACCAATGGCTCGACGACAATCTCAGGCTGACCGAGAACTCCTCCGGTGTGGGCGTTCAGCAGCAATGGTCCCATTCGTGCAACGCAACCATGGTGCAGGCCGTCCGGGGTGAGATGGACCCGATCTACTCGCTCCAGGTGCGTGAGGAAAATCCGAACCTCGGAAAGACGGACGGCGCCGACGGGACAAAGGAAAACCCGACGCTCGCTGAAGAGCAACGCGCCATGCTCGAAAGCGATTATACGGGCGCCCTCGGGCCAATGAGCGGTGGCGTTGCAGCAGCCCGGGACGACGCTTCCGCCGGCTCGGGCCGTTGGGCGGACGATCTCCTGAACAACATGAGCGCCACCACCGGAGCGCGTTACACCCCGACGAAAGACCCCACGCCGGAGGCAGCGATCAGCAGCATCGACGCCGGTTTGGCCGACGGGTACCCAGTCCCGATCGTGATCGGAAACGGCACCGGACAATATACGCACTACGTCGTGGTAACGGGAAAAACCGCAGGCTCGCCCGCGGGGTACAGCATTCACGATCCCTGGACTGGAAAAACCGTCACTCGCAGCGCAGAGGACATCAAGAACGGCACGCTGGATATCGCGGGCTCGAATCAAATAACCTCCGTAGAAGTCCCTAAAACAGTCCCTTGAGAATCGACGATGGCGGATTTCAGCCGTGACGATCTTCTCGCCCTGAAACCGAGCCTGTTTCTCGAAGGCGGGTACCTCACGCCACACGGTGAGCCGAGGCCGGAGCTGGCCGACATCTTCGCCACCGCCGTCGCCGTCCAGCTTCAAGACGGCGAGGCGTCACCACAGGAGGTCGCGGCGACCTGCGAGGCATTGAAACAAGCACTGCCGTTGCACGGCGGAGACCCGAAAACGAGGCTTCGAGACGCCCTTCAGGAGGCATTCGAGATCGTTGGCCAGATGTACAACGTCGACAACAATGCCACGATCGTTGAATGGCTAGACGATTGCGCTGCTCGCGTACAAACCAGCAGGGACCTCGACGCCCTGCTGCTTCACACGCGAGCGGTGTCTCGCCAGCACGCGCTCTTCGTGACACTCTCGCCGCAGCAATCGCCTACGCCCTGAGCGCCGTCTTCGTGTTCAACGACCCCGTCACGGCAACCGCGACCGAAGCTTGGGAGTTCAGCGTCCGCATCGGGCAGACCACGATGACGGCCGCCCAGGCGTCACCCGGTTCGTTGCGGAGCGCCGTCGATCGTGCAAACACCGAACGACGCCTCTCTCTCGTTCCGGATCGGCTGAATCCAGACCTTCTGGATAAGGAGCGGGTGGAAATCCTCGTTTCGGGCCTGAAGGATCTGCCCCTAGCGACCCGTGAACAGCTGACCGGGAAGACGTTGTTCTTGAACGACCCGAGCTACGGCGTGGTCGTTCCCTCCCCGATCTCGATCGCCTCCCTCCGGCGGGGCTTCTCCCTGAAGACCCGCCCGCGACCCGGCCGGATCGCGGACGCCGAGATCGAGGCGTCCGTCGACTGCGAGAGAGCAAAGCTCCTGGCGGACGAGGCTCTGGCTGCCCTGAAGGGTCTCGATCCGCAGTTGGACGCGCTCGAGGCGTCCCTGCCCAACCGCTCGGCAACCGAGAAGGCTGCCGCCCTTCGCACGTTGGGAGATCTCAAGCGCGCCCGCTTCGCGACAGCGAGAACGACGCGCCTCAATGCGAGGGCCTGCGCCACCTGCTATCCCGGCGACGCGACCTGGAAGCTCCGGGCATCCGAAGCCGACAGGATGGTCAGGGAGTATGCTCTCCCGATCGGCACGATGCCCCGTTGACGACCGCAACTATCCCTTCCCGCCACCCCGGTCGTAGCACTCCGCGAAGAACATCATGAAGGCGTCGACCATGCCGTCTTCGTGCGGTGAGGTGAGCGTGTCCCAGCGGGTGACGTAGAGGTCCCAGAGCTTGGCCTTCTTGGAGCCGAGCAGGCTGCCGAGCCCGCCGCCGCCTTCGGCCGATTCCTCGATCTGGGCCGGGTCGAGGTCCTCCATCAGGAGCCGCAGCGCGTGCTGCATGGCCGAATAGGTCTTCACCTGGTGGGTCTTCAGGTCCTTGAAGCTCTGCTCGAAGGCTTTGCGGGAATCGAGATAGCCGCTGGACGGCCGGCTGAGCATGATCTTCACCGCGTCCTCGACCGTCGGCGAGAACTTGAGCGGGTTGTTGTCCATCGCCTGGATCATGGTGTGCGAGCCCGTGCGGGCGACGCGCTTCGCCTCCGCCCGGCCGGCGAGAAGCTGCTTCACACTCTCGGCCGCGAGCTTCACCAGAGCTCCCATCTCCTCGGCGAAATCCCCCGGATCGCGCCAGTTCAACACCTCCGGCGAGACCCCCGCGCCCTTGGCGAAGCGGGCGATGAAATCGGGCTGCGGCCCCGCCGGGGCCGGGTAGCCGGCCGGTGCGGCCGGGCGGGGCGCCTCGGGAGGAGGCCCGGC
>JAQGJJ010000009.1 GCA_028290695.1 Enterovirga sp.
GGCGCGCCCGGGCGTGAAGGCCGGCCCGGCCCGGGCGGTCTGCGCGGCCCTGTCGCCGCTGGTTCTCGGCCGCTGGGTTCCGGACCGGGAGGCGTGCACCAATCCGGACGGCACGGAGTTCCTGCCGCTGGTGATCGGGGCCACCAAGGCCACGGCGGGGGACGCGGCCTGCCGGTTCGGCGCCCGCACCCGGCGCGGCGCCACCTGGAACCTGGTCGCGGAATGCACGGACGGCAGCAACGCCTGGTCCTCCAAGGTCCACCTCGCCGTGGCGCAGGGGCGGCTGACCTGGTCCAGCGAAAAGGGCGTCCAGACCTATATCCGCTGCGACGAGGACGTCCGGGTGGCCACCAAACGCCCGGCCAAGACGCGCGCCGCGGCCCGGAGCGCGCCCAAACAGGCGCGCCCGGCGCCGGTGACGAAGCCCACCATGCGGATCACCGCCGACGACGGCTCCGTGAAGACCTGGGCCCTGCTGAAGCCGCGCTGAGCCGGCCCCGGCCGCGCTCACGCGGGCGTGCCGAAGCTGCCCCGACGCGGCTCGCCGCCCCGATTCACGCACGGAACAACTCTTCCGCCCGAGAGCCCTCGGCCACCGCGCGCCACCCTCTCCCGGGTGGGAGAGGGTCGGACGGCGAAGCCGCCCGGGGTGTGGTTTGGGTGCCGGGAGGTGAAGCTCGAGGCACTCAGGCAGCGTGGCCGTAACGCCTCTTTCTGAGCCGTCCTGCCCTCACCCCAACCCTCTCCCACACGGGAGAGGGTGCGCGGCGCGGCCTGCGAGCGCGAGCCGGACGCCGCGCCGCTCGAAGGCGGCGAGCGCAAGGTCGGCCCGGCCTACGATGCGGCCCTCCGGGTCCCAGGGCGGCGGCAGAAATGGGTGGTGGCCGACCACGATGCGGAACAGGTTGTCCGGAAAGGCCTGGAACAGTTTTTCGGCCCGGTTGATCTGCCCGCGCGAGATGCTGCCCTGCGACCAGTCCGTGTCCAGCGCCCAGCGGCGCGCCGTGTTGAGGCACACGACCGCGATCTCGTCGTCCTTCCAGACCGGCTCCGGATCGGGCGAGACATAGCGCTTGTAGAGCCGGAACGGGTTGATGAAGCGCTGGATGCGGTAATAGGCCGAGATGTCGTGGTTGCCCGGCACCGCGACCCAGGGCGAGACGAGCCGGTCCAGGAAGGCGCGGGCCTCCACGTATTCGTGCTCCCGGGCCCGCATGGTGAAATCGCCCGAGATCACCACGAGGTCCGGCCGGTCGCCGTTCAGCTCGGCCAGGAGGCCCTCGACCACGGTTGGATCCGTGCGGCCGAAATGCAGGTCGGAGATGTGGGCGATGCGCTTCATGCGGGGCTCGTGTGGGCGAACGCGCGGAACGGCATCGGGTTCTGCCCGGCCGCACTGACTCCGCAATTGCGTCCTACAGCTTCGGGCCGAGGGTGGGGGAGGTGTTCGTGGCCGATCGTCGGGGAATCCTGCTGGGCGCCGCCGCCCTCCTGGTCGCGCCGGGCGCGCTGGCGCAGCATGCGGGCCAGCACGGAACGGCTCCACCGGACCTTCCGGGCGCCAATCCGTCCCGCGACCCTTTCGCGCTCCTGCAGGGCGGGACGCCGCACCACCTCACGGGCGATCAGGAGGCGCAGCGCGACATCGCCAGTCCGGCCCCGGCCGGCCCGGCCGGCCGCTGGGTCGAGCGGGCGCCGCTGCCGATCCCGCGCAGCGAGATGGCATGGTCGGCGGTCTGGGCCGACCGCATGCACGTGATCGGCGGCTACGGGGAGGGGCGCGTGGACCGGCCCTATCACCACGTCTACGACCCGGCCGGAGACCGCTGGCTGACCGGGGCTCCCCTGCCGCGCGGCGCCAACCACGTGGCCGTGGTGGCGGATGCGGGCCGCATCTACGCGCTCGGCGGCTTCACCGAGCAGAACCGCAACGCCGACACCAACGCCTATGCCTACGAGGTCGGGGCGGACCGCTGGACCCGCATCCCGCCGCTGCCGCGATCGCGCGGCGCCGGCGCCGCCGTGGCGCTGAACGGGCGCATCCACCTGATCGGCGGCGCCTCCGACCCGAAGCAGGAGCGCGCCAGCGTCGGCTGGCACGAGGCCTACGACCCGGTCTCCGACACGTGGTCGGTGTTGAAGCCGCTGCCCGGCGCGCGCGACCATGTCGGCTGCGTCGCGCACGCGAACCGCATCCACGTCGTGGGCGGGCGCTTCAACACCTTCGAGTACAACACGCCGCTGCACCACGTGTACCTGCCCGACCGCGACACCTGGGAGGAGCGCGCGCCCCTGCCGACGAGCCGCTCCGGACACGGCCTCGTGCTCTACCGCGACCGCTTCTACGCCATGGGGGGCGAGGCCGGCATCGTCGAGCGCGGCCGCATCACGCAGGCCAAGGTGTTCGGCCAGATGGAGAGCTACGACCCCAAGACCGACAGCTGGACCAGCCACGCCCCGATGCCGACGCCGCGCCACGCGGTGGCCGCGACGGTGATCGGCGACTGGATCCACGTGGCGGGTGGCGGCGCGGTGACAGGCGGCGCCGTGCAATCGGCCGTGCACGAGGCGTTTACGCTCGGGTGAGCGCGGCGGCGATGGCGGCCCGCCGCTATGGCTCGCGCGCCTTCAGCCCGTCCAGGAAGATCGCCTGCCGGGCGGTTTCGCCCAGGTGGCACTCAACGGACTGGAGGCCGGCGCCGCTGCCGCCCTCCATCGGCAGCCCGGCGGCGTCGCATTTCCTGTCCCGGAAGGCGATCCAGGCTCGTTGCGCGTCCCGCAGGATGTCGGCCCCGGTCAGCGTGCGCGACCCGCCGCCGCGCACCGCCGCCTGGGTTCCGAGATCGCCCGCCAGGGCGGACCGGTAGGCCGCGTTCAGGCGCTCGTCCCAGGCCGCGATCTCGCGTCCGCCGCACGCCTTCATGCCGGACGTCGTCTCGCCACCAGGCTGCTTCATGCAGGGCCCCTGGACCGCGCCGATGCAGGTCTCCGGGGTGCGCCTGCCCCCCTGCGCCGCCGACAGGCAGGCCGCGAGGGTGGCCCGGTCCGCCGCGCTCATCCCGTCCTGGGCCCGGGCTGCCGGGATCAGCAGCCCGCTCGCGACCGCAGCGGCCAGGAGGAGGCGAGGCACGCCATTCACGCGCTCTTCTCGAACAGCTCGCGTCCGATCAGCATGCGGCGGATCTCGGAGGTGCCGGCCCCGATCTCGTACAGCTTGGCG
>JAQGJJ010000019.1 GCA_028290695.1 Enterovirga sp.
CTCAGCCGCGGACGAGGCGCGCCGCCGAGAGCCCCGCCAGGCGACCGAGCACCACCGCCGAAAGCAGGCCGTTGCCGGACAGGTAGCCCCAGGCCGACGGGCCCGACAGGCCGCGCGCCGCCCCGCCGCCCGCAAGCAGGTTGGGAAGCGCGCTGCCGTCCGGTCGAAGCACCCGGGCCCGGCTGTCGACCGCGAGCCCGCCCTGCGTGTGAAAGAGCGCGCCCGTGACCTTGGCGGCCCGGTAGGGCGGCGCGAGCGGCCGGCACGCCGTGAAGTCGCGTCCGAACGGGTCCGTTCCGGCGCCCGTCCCGCAGCGCTTCACCTCGGCCAGCGTGGCGGCCAGGGCGGCTTCCGGGAGGCCGGTGACGGCTGCGAGCTCGGACAGGCTGCCGGCCTCCTTGATGGCGCCGAGGCGCTTGAACTCCCGGTAATCGTGGAAGGCGAGGGCAGGGGCCTCGCAGCGCGCGTCGTAGATGTCCCAGGCGAAGCGTCCCGGCTGCTTCAGCACCTCGCCGGCATGCTCGGAATAGCCCCGCATCTCGTTGGCGAAGCGCAGGCCTTCGGCGTTCACCTGGAACCCGCCCAGCGTGATCACCGCCCAGGTCAGCGGCGCGGAATGGGGGCGCGGCACGGAGCCGTGTCCCTGGTAGGACCCGAGATCCGCGGCCGCCGCGCCGAGCGCCTGCCCCCAGGCGAGCGCGTCGCCCGTATTGGAGGTGTGGCCGCAATATTCGGCCTCTGCCATCTCCGGGATGTGCCGGCGCACGAGGTCGGGATTGCCCCCGAAGCCGTTGCAGGCGAGAACCACCGCCTCGCACCCGACGATCTCCTCCGCCCCGTCCGGACGGCGGGCGCCGACCGCCACCACGCGGCCGCTCTCGTCGGCGAACAGGTCCTCGACGGAGGCGCCCGTCAGGATGTCGATCCCGGCCCGCTCGGCCGCCGCCAGCAGCATCGCCTCGAGATCGGCGCCGGTCTGGGTCTTCGGACCGTGCATCCTCAGGCGCGAGTGACCCGGATAGGTGAAGCCTTCCACGAGATGGAGGTCGAGGCCCTGCTCGCCCACCAGCCAGTCGATCGTCGGGCCCGACGCGTGCGCGACCGCCCGCACCACCTCGGGATCGTTCTCGCCGTGCGCCTTGGCGGCGAGGTCGGACGCGAAGAGGTCGGGGTCGTCCTCGATGCCCTTGTCGCGCTGGAGCCGCGTTCCGGCGGCCGGGATCAGGCCGGCGGACAGCGAGGTCGAGCCGGCCGGCCGCGGGTCGCGCTCCAGGACCAGCACCTCCGTGCCCTGCCCGTGCAGCGTGAGCGCGGCCGTGAGGCCGCAGGCCCCGGCCCCGATGACCACGACCGGAACGTGGATCTCGGGGCGTGCCTCGGAGGCCGGCCTGACCGGCATCGGCCGCGGCTCAGTAATCCGTGCGGGCCTCGTCCGGGACGCCGTAGCGCGCCTCGAGCGAGCGCACCTCCTGCATGCCGACGAGGTCGAAGAACTCCTGGAAGGAGGGGACGTGCGGGGCGATGCTGGCGATGGTGCCCTCGCGCTTCAGCACCTCGAGCGTGTTGTCCGCCGCCTTGATGGCCGAGAGCAGGAGCCAGTTCGGGTACAGGATGATCTTGAACCCGTAGGCTTCGATCTCCTCGCGCTTCAGGAACGGCGTCTTGCCGCTGGTCGCCATGTTGTAGAGCGTCGGGTAGTTGAGGCGCGTGTTGATGCCGTCCAGCTGCGCGAGGCTCGGCGCCTCCACGAACAGCACGTCGGCGCCCGCCTCGCGGTACAGCTCGGCCCGCTCCAGCGCCGCCTCGTAGCCCTCGACCGCGATCGCGTCCGTGCGGGCGATCAGCACGAAGTCTCCGTCCCGGCGCGCGTCCGTCGCGGCCTTGATCTTGGCCACCATCTCGCGGGCCGGGATGAGCTGCTTTCCGGCCAGATGACCGCAGCGCTTCGGCAGCACCTGGTCCTCGATGTGGATCGCCGCGACGCCGGCGCGCTCGTATTCCTGGATCGCGCGGCGCACGTTGAAGGGGCCGCCGAAGCCGTTGTCGGCGTCCGCGATGAGCGGCAGGTCGGACACGGCCGCAATGCGGGCGGCGTTGTCCACCATCTCGGTCAGGGTCAGGAGGCCGATATCCGGCATCCCGAGGCGGGTGGCCGAGGTGCCGGCTCCCGTCATGTACATGGCCTCGAAGCCGTGCCTGGCGACCAGGCGGGCGTAGAGCGGGTCGACGACGCCGGGCGCCATGACGGCGCCGGGCCTGGAGAGAAGCTCGCGTAGGCGGGTGGTGGGGCGAATGGACAAGGGGCGCACCCTTTCTTTGTTGGTTATGGGTTTGGTGGCTCAGAGGCCGAGATAGGTCTGGCGCAGCTTCGGGTCGTTCAGGACGTCCGCCGACTGGCCTACGATGGCGAAGCGGCCCTGCTCGAGCACATAGGTCCGCTTCGAGATCGCGAGCGACTGGACGACGTTCTGCTCCACCAGCAGAACCGCGAGGCCGTCCCGGTTGATCGTCTGGATAAGCGAGAACATCTCCTCGACCAGGAGCGGCGAGAGCCCGAGCGAGGGCTCGTCCAGGATCACGAGCTTCGGCTCCGACATCAGCCCGCGCCCGATCGCCAGCATCTGCTGCTCGCCGCCCGACAGCGTGCCGGCGCGCTGCTTCAGCCGCTCCCGCAGGCGCGGAAAGATCGTGCACATCCGCTCGAAGTTGCGGGCCCGGTTGCGGCCGGCGCGGCGAAACGCGCCGAGCTCGAGGTTCTCCCGCACCGTGAGGTTCGGGAAGATCTTGCGACCCTCCGGGACCTGGGCGAGCCCCATCGCGACGATGTCGCGCGGGCGCTTGCCCGTGATGTCCTGGCCGTCGAACCGCAGCGTGCCCGCACGGGGCTTGATGATGCCGCTGATGACGTTGTTCAGCGTGGTCTTGCCGACGCCGTTGGAGCCGAGCACGGCCACGATCTCGCCGGCCTCGATCGACATGGCTATGTCGTGCAGGATCGTGACCGGCCCGTAGCCCGCCTTGAGGCCGGATATCTCAAGCATGGAGCGCGGCTCCGGCTTCGCTCGCGTGGAGGCGCTCGGCCGCGCCGTGGCCGAGATAGGCCTCGATGACGGTCGGGTCGCGCACCAGCGCCTGGGGCGTCCCGTGCGCGATGATGCGGCCCTGGTTGAGGACGTAGGCTTCCTCCGAGAGGCTCATCACGGCCTGCATCACGTGCTCGATGAGCAGGATCGTCACGCCGGAATCGCGGATCCGCCGGATGGTCGGGATGATCTGGGCCACCTCGCTCGGGATCAGGCCCGCCATGACCTCGTCCAGGAGCAGGAGCTTCGGCTCGGTCGCGAGGGCGCGGGCGAGTTCGAGGCGCTTGCGCCCGGCGACCGTCAGGTCCTGGGCCGGCTGGTCGAGCATGCGCTCCATGCCGACCTGCGCGGCGATCTCGGCCGCCCGGGCCAGCGCGTCCTTGCGGCCGGCATGGTGCAGATGCGCCCCGCAGGCGATGTTCTCGCGCACGCTGAGGCCCGCGAAGGGCTGCACGATCTGGAAGGTGCGCGTGAGGCCGAGGCGGCAGATCCGGTGCGGGGCCATGCCGTCCAGCCGCGTGCCCCGGAAGGTCACCGTTCCGGCATTCGGCTTCAGGAAGCCGGCCACCAGGGCGAACATCGTCGTCTTGCCGGCCCCGTTCGGGCCGATCAGGGCGACGATGCTGCCCTCCTTCACGTGCAGCGAGGCGTCGTTCACCGCGACGAGGCCGCCGAACCGTTTCGTCACACCGGACGCGGTGAGCATCAGCGGGCCTCCGCCGTGCGGGCGGCGGCCGCGGCCGGTGCGGGCCGGCGCAGGCGGCCCGCCAGGCCCATCAGGCCGTTCGGCAGGAACCGGAGGATCAGCAGCAGCACGATGCCGTAGAAGACGAGGTTCAGGCCGGGCGCGCCGCCCACGCCGTTCTTCACGACCTCTCCGACGATGTGCAGCACGATGGTCCCGATGATGGGCCCGAGTAGCGTGCCCGCCCCGCCGATGATGGGGCCGAGCAGCGCTTCCACCGAAATCAGGGAGCCGTACGCGATGGGCGCGTCCACGAAGAGCTGGATCTGCAGGTAGGCGACCCCGGCCGCCCCGGCGATCGCGCCCGAGATCGTCATGGCGATCACCTTGACCCGGAACGCGTCGATGCCGATCGCGCCCGCCGCCTCCTCGTTCTCACGCACCGCGATCATGTTCGAGCCGAGCCGCGAGCCCTTCACGGCCGCCGACACGGCGAGCGCCGCGATGCAGAGCGCGAGCACGAACAGGTAGGCGGCATAGCGGTCCGGAAACTGGAGGTCCGCGAGCCCCGGCTTGAACGGCAGGGTCAGGCCGCTGCCGGCGCCCGTGATCTCGAAGGAGCTCGCCAGGATGCGCAGCACCTCGGCGAAGGCGAGCGTCACGAGCGCGAAATACGAGCCCCGCAGCCCATACCGGAACGCGAGGGCGCCGATGAGGCCGCCCATGGCGGCGCCGGCCGCGACGCCGCTCGCCGCCGCCAGGTAGGGGTTTAGGCCGAGCCGGATCTGCAGCATGGCGGCCGCATAGGCGCCCGTGCCGTACAGGGCGGCGTGCCCGAAGGACATCTGCCCGCAGAACCCGCCGGTGACGTTCCAGGCGATGGCCAGCACGCTGATCAGAACGGCGTTCACGGCGAAGCCGATCCAGGCCTGGGAGGGCAGCACGAAGGGCGAGAGCGCCGCCAGCGCGAGCAGGATGGCGGCGACGCTTTCGCCGGGACCGAAGCGCTTCATCAGGCGACCTTGGGCGCGAAGAGGCCGGCGGGCCGGAACAGCAGGGTCAGGATGAAGGCCGCGAAGATGCCGATCTGCCCGAGCGTCTCGCCCAGGAACAGCCCGCACAGCGCCTCCACGACGCCGAGCAGGAGGCCCGCCACGAGCGCACCGCCCAGGGAGCCCATGCCGCCCAGGACGACGGTCGTGAAGGCCACGAGCACAAACGCGTAGCCGACCTGCGGCGTGACGTAGAAGGTCGGGAGAAGGAGGCAGGCGGCCGCGGCCACGCACGCGGTGCCGATGCCGAAGCACATGGCGTAGGTGTGCTTCACGTCGATGCCCATGAGCTCTGCGCCGCGCTTCTCGATCGCGACGGCCCGGATGGCCGCGCCGAGCCGCGTATGCCGCATCACGAGCCAGAGAAGGCCCGCGATGACGAGCGCCGCCACGAAGGCCACGACCTTGGGCAGCGGAATGAAGGCGGGGCCGACCTCGATCATGTCGAAGGCGTAGGGCACGTCCACCGTGCGGGTGTTCGAGGTGAACAGGTACAGCGCACCGTTGTCGATGATGATGGACAGCGCGAGTGTCACCAGGAGGATGTTGGCGTCTCGGCCGTGGCTGAACGTGTCCACCACGAAGCGCTGCAGGAGGTAGCCGGCGCAGAAAAACACGGCGACCACGATCGGCAGCGCGACATAGGGATCGAGCCCGAGCCGCATGTTCAGGACCAGCGCCACGTACAGCGCCGCCATGAGCAGGCTGCCATGCGCGAAGTTGATGATGTGCAGGACGCCGTAGATCAGCGTCAGCCCAAGGGCCACGAGGGCGTAGACCGCCCCCGTGGTCAATCCGCTCAGGATCGCCGGAACGACGAGACCCAGCATGTGACGATCACTCCCGCCGCGGAAGAGGGCGCCGCCGATCGCTCGGCGGCGCGAACTCCGCTCAGTTCCGCTCGGGCATCGGGAAGACGGGTGCGACCGTCGCGAATTCCTTGGGGAAGATCACCTCGATCTTCTCCCCCCGGACCTGGACGTTCACGAGCTGCGAGCCCGTGTTGTCGCCCTTCTCGAACCGGATCGGGCCGTACGGCATGATCGTCTCGGGGAAGGTCTGGGTTGACAGCGCCTCGATCAGCTTGGCGCGATCGCTCGACTTGGCGGCCTCCAGGGCGTGGCCGACGACCTGCATGGTCCCGTAGGCCACCATGATGTCGTAGGTGATGTCGAGCTTCGCCTCGGCCACCTTCCTGGCGAGCGCCTGCGAGGCGGGCTTGCGGGCGTCGTAATAGTGGTTGGTGTCGATCACGAACTGCGCCGCGTCCCCGTTCTCGCGCACGAATTTCGGGTTGGAGGCGCCGCCGCCGTAGATCGAGTAGATCGCCTTGGGCGAGAAGCGCTGCTGCCGCATGGTGCGGGCGAACAGGATGAACTCGTTCAGGTAATGCGACGGCATCACGAGGTCGGGCTTGGCGTTCTTCAGGCGCAGCACGATGTTGGTGAAGTCGCGTTGCGGGGTCGGGTGGCTGATCGTCTCGACCACGGTGAGCCCGAGGCCCGGCAGCTTCTCGTTCAGCGTCTTCGCCATGCTGGATCCGAACGGGCCGTCCTCGTGCACGATGGCGACAGTCTTCACCGGGTTTCCGGCGGCCTCGTTCAGGGCCTTCAGGGCCGTCATGCCCTGCTCGACCGAGCGGGCTGTGCCGGGCGAGAAGCGGAACACGTTGGGCAGCCCCCGCTGGACCACCTGGTCGGCGGATCCGACGTCGACGAGCATCGGCAGGCCGAACTTCGCGGCCGCCTGGCTGGCCGCGAGCGTCAGCGCGCTCGACTGCGAGCCGACCAGGCAGGACACGCCGGCTTCGGCCAGCTTGTCGACCTGCGCGGCCGCGACGTCCGGGCGCGATTCCGCGTCCGCCACGATGAGCTCAAGCTTGGCGCCGCCCATGCTCTTGATGCCGCCGGCCGCGTTGATGTCGTCGACCGCGAACTGGAAGCCGGCCTTCGCCTGCTGCCCGTTATAGGCGAGGCCGCCCGTCATCGGGTTGATGGCCCCGATCTTGATCGTCGGGGTCTGGGCCCGCAGCACCGCCGGAGCGGCCACAAGGCCCAGGCCCGCCACGGCCAGCGTCGAGCCGCCCGCCTTCAGGAGGTCTCGCCGGCTCTGGCCGCCCGTGTGATCGATGTCGCTCTTTCGGTCCGTCATCTGCCATTCCCCTGTTTTATGTCGTCGGACGCTGCGTCGCGCCCTCTTGGTCCTGCCTCAGCGCGCCGCCGCGGGCGGTTCGCCGAGCCAGTTCATGTCGGCCCGGTACTGGCGCTCGAACGCCTCGATCCGATCGAGACTGCCCAGCGTGAGCTGGATCTCGTCGACCCCCTGCAGCAGGCATTCCCGCCAGAAGGGATCAAGCGCGAAAGCATGCTGCGCGCCGTCCGGACGGCCGATCCGCAGGTTTTCGAGATCAACCGTCATCTCCGGCCGGTCCTCGGCCCTGAGCCGGTCCAGCAGCCCGGTCACGACCGCCCGTTCGAGCTGCACCGGGACCACGCCGTTCTTCAGGCAATTGTTGTAGAAGATGTCGCCGAACGACGGTGCGATCACGGCCCGCACGCCGAAATCGTGCAGCGCGTAGACTGCGCCCTCGCGGGAGGAGCCGCACCCGAAATTCTCGTCCGCGACCACGATGGTGGCGTGCCGGAACGGCTCGCGGTTCAGGACGAAATCCGGCTTCTCGCGGCCGTCCGCCTCAAAGCGGGCGTCGTGGAAGAAGAACTGGCCGTAGCCGCGGGCCCGGTCCGCCTTCAGGAAGCGGGCCGGCAGGATCTGGTCCGTGTCGATGTTGCGGCCCTGGATGGGGGCCGCAATGCCGGTGAGGCTGATGAAGGGTTGCATCGTCGTCTCAGCCCCCGACCAGACGGCGCACGTCGGTCAGCCGGCCGGTGACCGCGGCCGCCGCCGCCATGGCGGGGCTCATCAGGTGGGTGCGGGCGCCCGGGCCCTGGCGGCCGACGAAGTTGCGGTTGGAGGTCGAGGCGCAGCGCTCCTGCGGGCCGACGACGTCGCCGTTGATGGCCGAGCACATGGAGCAGCCGGCGTCGCGCCATTCGAGCCCGGCATCCTTGAAGATGCGGTCGAGACCCTCGGCCTCCGCGGCCTCCTTCACGAGGCCGGAGCCCGGAACCACCATTCCGGGGACGGCCGACTTGCGGCCCTTCAGCACCGCCGCGGCGGCGCGGAGGTCCTGGATCCGGCCGTTCGTGCACGACCCGATGAAGACGCGGTCGATCGCGATCTCGGACAGCGGGGTGCCGGGCGTCAGCCCCATATAGGCGAGCGCGCGCTCGGCCGTGCCGCGCTTCTGCGCGTCCGGGATGTCGGCCGGGTCCGGCACGCGGTCGGAAATCGCAAGCGCGTCCTCCGGACTCGTGCCCCAGGTGACGGTCGGCGCGACCGCGCTGCCGTCGATCTCGATCTCGCGGTCGAACGGCGCGCCGTCGTCCGACGGGAGGGTGCGCCAGTAGGCGACGGCCGCATCCCAGGCCGCGTCCTTCGGCGCGTAGGGCCGGCCGTGCAGGTAGGACAGGGTGGTGTCGTCAGGCGCGACCATGCCGGACCGGGCGCCGGCCTCGATGGACATGTTGCAGACCGTCAGGCGCTCCTCGACCGAGAGGCCCTGGATCACCGGCCCGGCATATTCCACCGCGTAGCCCGAGGCGCCGCCGGCCCCGATCGTCCGGATGATGGTCAGGATGACGTCCTTGGCCTCGACGCCGGGCGCGCGGCGGCCCGTCACCGTGATGCGGAGGGTCTTCGGCTTCACCTGCCACAGCGTCTGCGTCGCCATCACGAGCGCACTCTCGGACTGGCCGATGCCGAACGCGATCGCGCCTAGCGCGCCCTGGGTCGAGGTGTGGCTGTCGCTGCACACGATGGTCAGGCCCGGCAGCGTGATGCCCTGTTCCGGCCCGATGATGTGGACGATGCCCTGCCGGCGATCCTGGAGGGAGAAGTGGGGCACCTCGCCCCAGCGCATGTTGTCGTCGAACACCCGGATCATCCGGGCGATCTCTTCCGTCGGCGCGTCCTCGGGCCGGCGCCCATGGGTCGGCGCGTAATGGTCCGGCACGCCGAACATCTGCTCCGGGCGGCGCGGCTTCAGCCCGCGCGTCCGCAGGTCGTTGAAGGCGTGGAAGGAGCCTTCGTGGATGATGTTGCGGTCGATATAGAGCAGCGACGGCCCGTTCTCGCGCGCGATGACGACGTGCCGGTCCCAGATCTTGTCGAAGATCGAGCGCGGGCGGGCGGCCTCAGCCATTGCGGGCCTCCGAGCCCAGGGCCTGCGATGCCTGGGCCTCCGAGGACTGGGCCTCCGAGGACTGGAAGGCGGCCAGGATCTCGGCGCCGGTCGCGGCCCAGACCCCCTCGTGCCCCATCATGTAGGACAGGGCCTCGCGGACGACGCCGATCCGGTAGGGCACCCCCGCCACCCAGGCATGGAGCGGGACGGAGACGACGCGGCCGCCCCCGGTCGCGGCTTCCCGGTAGAGGACGTCGAAGCGGTCCCGGACCTGTTGCAGCCAGCTGTCCTCGGTGTGCTTGAAGTCCAGCATCACCGTGCGGTCGTCCGTTTCCTGCGCGAAGGGCATCGCCCAGACCCGGCCCTGCGGGGTGGTCATGGCGAACGGCATATCGTCGTTCGCCCAGTCGCAGGCATAGGCGACGCCGTGTTCCGCCAGCAGGCCGAGCGTCGCGTGCGATTGCGAGCGGCCGGGCGACAGCCAGCCCGTCACGGGCTGCCCCGACGCGGTCCGCAGGATGTCGAGCGAGCGGCGAACGAGCTCGGCCTCCTCGTCCTCGGGCATGCCGCCGTAATGGATGTGGTCCATGTCGAGGCCGTGCGCCAGGATCTCGTGCCCGCGCCCGACGACCTCCTTCACGAGCCCCGGATAGCGCTCGGCGACGGCGGCGTTGGTCGCGACCGAGCCCCGGATCCCGAGCTCCGACATCGCGTCCAGGAGGCGGAAGATGCCGACCCGGTTGCCGTAATCCCGGTTCGTGTAGTGCCGGTAATCGGGAAA
The DNA here is from genome assembly GCA_028290695.1 of Enterovirga sp. GTDB lineage: Bacteria > Pseudomonadota > Alphaproteobacteria > Rhizobiales > Beijerinckiaceae > Enterovirga. The sequence continues at coordinate 9,845 of JAQGJJ010000019.1, forward strand.
CGGCATCGTGAGGGCGCCCGGCGCCCGGAACGGCTTGCCGGCCGAGTCGATCGGGAACCATTGCAGCAGCGGCGCGGCCCACAGGGCGACCCGCGCCCCGTTCGGCCAGGCGACCTTCGGCCGGTCGAGGAGGTCGGACCACCCGTAGAGCGCGTGGTCCATGTGGTGCCCGCGGTGCGGGTAGCGCAGGTGGTCGTCGGGAAGCGGCATCGTCGTCCTCCCGTCAGCCGGCCTGGGCCGCCGCGGCGGCGAAATCGTCGTAGCTGTTGGCGAGGAAGTGCTGCGCGATCTCGCGGCCCGTCGCCTTCCAGACCTTGTCGTGGCCGGCGATGTATCGGATCGCCTCGGCAAAGGGCTCGATCCGGTGCGGCTGGCCGACCAGGTAGGGATGCAGCGGGATGCACATCACTGTGCCGGAGGTCGCGCCTTCCCGATAGAGCTGGTCGAACTGGCGCTTGATGATCGTGCCGTAATGGCGGGGATCGTAGCTGTTTGTGTTGTAGACGATCGTGTCGTTCATCTCGAGCGAGTAGGGCACGCTCACGAAGCGGCCGGATTTCGTCCGGATCGGCGTCGGCTGGTCGTCGTGGAACAGGTCGCAGGTGTAGAGGAGGCCTTCCTCGGCCAGCAGGTCCATCGTCCAGGTGTTGTTCGACAGGGCCGGGGCGAGCCAGCCGTCGAGCTTCTGGCCGGTCCATTTTTGGATGGTCTCGGCCGAGTCCCGGATGATCTCGCGCTCCTGCTCGGGGCTCATGCCGTAGGCGTAGCGCGTGTTGTAGACGCCGTGGGAGAAGAACTCCCAGCCGCGGTCCGCGCAGAGCGTGACGATCTCGGGATGGTGGTCGCACATGGCCACGTTGAGGGAGACGGAGCCGCGGAAGCCGGCCTGGTCCATCGCCTCCAGCATGCGCCGGAAGCCGACCCGGTTGCCGTAATCGCGGTGCGAATAGGCGAGCACGTCCGGCAGCGGGCGCGCCCACGGCGTCCGCACCGGGTTTTTAGGCGGCTCGTACTCGTAGAACTCGATGTTCGGCGCGATCCAGACCGCGATCTGGGCGCCCCCCGGCCAGGTGATCCGCGGCCGGCCCTTGTAGGGGAGGTAGTCGTACAGGCCGGGGTCGCCGGCCGCCCCGCCGCTCACGCGTTCGTCCCGGGATAGGATGTCAGGTAGGCGATCACGTCCGCCACCGGCACGACGTCGGCATACTTCACCGCCATGTCGTACAGGTTCGCGAAATGCGGGCTCTCGTGCTTGTCCGCGACGCATTCCTCCGGCACCGCGACCTTGTAGCCGCGCGACAGGGCCTCGACGCAGGTCGCCCGCACGCAGCCCGAGGTCGAGCCGCCCGTCAGGATGACGCTGTCGCATTGGTGCCAGACCATCAGCGACGGGATGTTGGTTTCGAAGAAGGCCGAGGCCATCCGCTTGTTCACGACGATGTCGCGAACGGGGTCGATCTCCAGCCGGGGGTCGAACTCGGAGCGGGCGGAGCCGACCTTGATGTTCTGAAGCGAATCCGGGGTGTTCGTGCGGGTGCCCCACACGCCGCAATCCTCGCCGGATTCCATATAGGCCACATAGGTCCAGGCGACCGGGAGCCGCTTCTCGCGGAACAGCCCGGCGAGCTGGTTCACGTAGTCGATCTGCCTGGGGTCGGTCTCGTACGCGGTGGCGAACTCGCCGACCGCCGTGTAGGCCTTCTGCAGGTCGATGTTGATCAGCATCGGCTTGCGGCCGAACCCGAAACGCGGCCGGGTCGGGTTCGCCTTGATCTGCGCGAACAGCTCCCGCGCCGTCTTTCCCGACTGCTCCAACGCCAAGCTCCGCGAACGGCCAACGACGGCGAAAGCCGCCTGTTGGCTTATTGGTATGACATTATGTCAGGGGCTGTAAACATGGCTCCGCGCCGGAAATTGCGGCACGGCTGCCTGCCGGCTCGCCAGAGCCGGGGCATGAGCCGGCTCCCCTGTCGCCCGAGGTCCGGGGCGGGTGCGGGCCGGGGTCACGATCGGGCAGGCCTCGCCGTCCCGGGACCCGGGCTGCCGGTGCATCAGACCGGGCGGCCGTTCTCGAAGAACACGACCTCCTCGGCCAGAAACGAGACCAGCCCGCCGGGATCGTTCAGGGAGGAATCCTCGAACCCCAGCGCCGTGCGCGCATCGCGATCGGCGAGGAGGCCGTCCAGCGCGGCCCGATCGCGGAACCACAGCGCGTGCAGGGCGTCGATGGCCGGACCGTCGGTGGCGCGCGCTCCGGGGAGCCGCAGCGAGCCCGGCAGGACGAGGTTGAGCGCGTAGCCGAGCCCGGCGTCGGCGAGACGCCCGCGCATCGCCCGAGCCCTGCTTTCGGAGGCTGCGGCGTGCTCCTCCGGGGCGAGTGCCGCGGCGCACCGGCACAGGATGACGAGCTTGAGCGGAGGCCGGGCGAGGGAGATCTCGACCTCGACGGCCGTCATGGAGACCGTCCGGTCGAAATCGATGAAGTTCGCCTCGTCCGGCCGCACGTGGTCGAGATAGGTCGGGGAGAGCGCGTAGGCGTCCTCATTGGCGCTCGGGAGCCAGAACTCGGCCATGCCGGCCTGGGCGAGGGGCTCGCCGAAGGGGCCGGGCCCGAGCACGTGGTTCTGAAGGTAGCGCCGACGCCAGGCCGCGTAGCCGGGCGCGTGCGAGACCACGGGACCATGCACCTCCCGCCAATGGCGCCGAAAGTCCTCCGGCGTCAGGTCGGCCCGGGGCGCCAGGAAGGCGATCTTCT
>JAQGJJ010000055.1 GCA_028290695.1 Enterovirga sp.
TCGTCGATGAGGAACAACATCGTGTCCTTCAGCGTCGTCTCGCTGATGGCCATGGTGCCGGACAGCGAATGCAGGATGCCGACCTTGATGGTCTCCTGCGCGAAGGCCGCGCCGGCCGAGCCCGCCAGCAAGGCGGCACCCGCAAGTGCGCCGAAAGCGCCCCGTCTCGTCAGTGTCATGTGTGACTCCCGCTAACGCATTCCGGCTGACGCGCAGCCCGAACGATGACCGCAAGGGGTGTGCCAGGGAGGAACAACCGAGACCGGCCCGCTTCGCTCGGTTCGTCGCCGGCTTGGCGCCGAAGCTGCACACTGTCTATCCAGCTGCGGTCCACCTGACTTCAAATCAGGCCGGCTGCCCAACAAGAGGGAAGATTTGCCGATCACCTCGCCATCGGCCGCCCCGGGCTTAGTCTCGAACTCGCAATCGACGAGAGCAGAGGCTTCTCACCCGCTCCGCTTGGACCGCGAGGTGCGGATGCTCGAGGCCTTTGTCCCTTCGGAGCCTGCTCCCGCCGCAGCGGGCACGAGCCGTCGCCGCGGCTTCAACTCTGCAAGGAATCCCTCTACAAACGACGCCTGGATCATCGGAGGCGCGCGGTTGACGATCTCGATGGCCGGGCTGCCGGCGTTCGCTGCCTATTTCGCCGTCGGCGTCGCGCTCATCGTGGCGTTCGCGGCCGTCTATCTCCGGCTGACCGCGCATGACGAGATCGCCCTCATCCGGGGCGGCAACCTGGCGGCCGCGATCGCGCTCGGCGGCAACCTCGCCGGCTTCGCCATCCCGCTGGAGAAGGCCATCGCGCAGGCGAGCAGCATCCCGGATTGCGTGCTCTGGGCGGTCGCCGCCATGCTGATCCAGTTCGCCGCCTATGGGCTCTGCCGCCGGCTCCTCCCCGACCTGTCGCGCCGGATCGAGCAGGGCGAGCTACCCACGGCCGTCCTGCTGGCCGTGACCGCCGTGATCAGCGGCACGCTGGCAGCCGCCAGCATGACGGCGTGAGGACGCCATGAAGCGCTCGACCCAGATCGGGTTGACGGCCGCGGGAGTCCTCCTGGCGGCGAGCGCCTGGTCGATGCTGTCCGGCGAGGACGAGAAGCTCGTCTATGCCGATGTCGGCGAATGCAAGAATGCCGGCCAGCTCCCGCCCGGCGAGTGCGAGGCGCGGTTCGCGGATGCGCAAGCAGGACACGTCCGGGACGCCAAGAAGTTCTCGAACACGAGCGAGTGCGAGGCGGAATACGGCACCGGCCGCTGCGAGACGCGCACCGTGAACGGGGTCGGCATGGTGGTTCCCGCCCTGGCCGGCATGGTGCTGGCCCGCACGCTGTTCGGCGGCGGGCGCCGGGCCGAACCCTTGCTGCCGCCGACCCGTCAAGCCTGCCCGCCCGGCAGCCAGGCCCCGGAGTGCCAGCCTGCGTCCCGCAGTTCCGGCACCAGCTCCTCCTCCCACGTGAGCGGAGGATCGGCGGCCCGATCCAGAGCCTACACGACGATGTCGGGCCAGGCTCTCGTGGCCAACGGTGGAACCGCGCACGCAAGCGTCGCGTCGCGCGGAGGCTTCGGATCGATCGGGCATTCCTTCGGGGCGTCCTCGTCCTGAGATGCAGCGCCTCGCTCCCCGAAGGCGGCCCGATTGGGACGCGCAGGTCGAGCGGCTCGGCTTCTCGTTCCACACGCCCGAGGGCGAGACGTACTGGGACGAGAGTGTCGCCTACTCGTTCACGCTCAGGCAGATCGAGGAGGATATCGAGGCGCCGACTGGGGAGATCGAGGAGCTCTGCCTCGCCTTTGTCGCCCGTGCGGTCGAGGACGAGGCGATCCTTTCGCGCCTCGCGATCCCGCCCGCGATGTGGCCCCTCGTCCGCGAGAGCTGGCGGCGTGGCGAGCGCAACCTCTATGGGCGGCTCGACCTCGCCTATGGCGGCCGGGGTCCAGCCAAGCTGCTGGAATACAATGCGGACACCCCGACCGCGATCCTGGAGGCGAGCGTGGTCCAATGGGACTGGCTCGAAACGGCTATGGCGGGCGGGCTGATCTCCCGCGGCTCGGACCAGTACAATTCGATCCACGAGAAGCTGGTCGCGGCCTTCGCGACCATCACGACGCCGGCGCCGCCGCGTCTGCACTTCACCTCCATGGCCGACGTGCCGGAGGATCGCGGCACGGTCGCCTACCTGGAGGATTGCGCCGCCCAGGCCGGGCACAAGACCCGGTTCGTGACGATCGAAAGCGTCGGGCTCCTGTCGGACGGACGGTTCTGCGACGCCGAGGGGGAGCCGATCGCCGCCCTGTTCAAGCTCTATCCGTGGGAATGGATGTTCCGCGAGCGTTATGCCGATGCGCTCGGACGCTCAGCCTGCCGGTTCATCGAGCCGCCCTGGAAGGCGCTTCTCTCCAACAAGGGGCTTCTGCCCTATCTCTGGGAGATGTTCCCGGGGCATCCGAACCTGCTACCGGCCTTCTTCGAGGGCGATCCGGGTGCGGGCGCGCTCGGCCGGCGCTACGTGCGAAAGCCGCTCCTCTCGCGCGAGGGCGCCAATGTCGCGCTCGTCGAGGACGGGATCGTGCGGGACAGCGACGACGGCCCTTACGGGGAGGAGGGCTTCATCCTGCAGGACGCCGCCACCATCCCGGATTTCGGCGGCCGCTACCCGGTCTTGGGCTCCTGGCTCGTCGCGTCCCAGCCCTGCGGCCTCGGCATTCGCGAGGACGCGAGCTCCATCACGAAGAACACCTCGCGCTTCGTGCCGCATCTGATCGAGGCCTGACGGCGCCCCTTCAGCCCCGCCTGCCGATCCCGCTCTCGGCCACGTCCCAATACAGACCGGCCATCATGCCCAGCGCCTCGCGCACGAGCGCAACCGGCACGTGCTCGTTCGGGGCGTGCTGGGAGCAGCCGGGGTAGGAATGCGGCACCCAGATCGTCGGCAGCCCGAGGATCTCGGAAAAGGCGTCGTTCGGCAGCGAGCCGCCGAGATTGGGCAGGAGCGCCGGCGTCTTTCCGGTCGTGCGCTCGATTGAGGCCAACGCCCAATGGACCCACGGGTTGTCCGGGTCGAGGCGCGTCGCCGGGAACACCTCTTCGCGGGCCGGCGCGACCTGGACATAGCCGAAGCCGTGCCGATCAAGGTGGCGGCGCACGGCCGGAACGATGTCGTTCATGTCGACATCCACCACGAAGCGGAGCTGGCAGCGCGCCCAGGCGCGCGGCGGCACGGCGTTCACGGGCGTCTTCGGCACCCCGGCCTCCATGGCCAGGATCTCGAGCGCGCACCAGCCGAACACCTTTTCCGGACCGGTCAGGCCCGGCTCGCCCCAGGTCGGGTCGATGGTCGGGGCGCCGGGGCCGGTCTCGAGCTCGCAATCGGCGAGCGCGCGGCGCACGTTCTCCGGCAGGCCGTGCTTGGGCACGAGCTCGTGCACGCGGATCTGGCCGGTCGGCCCGACCAGCGAGGCGAGCGCGTGCGCGAGCTGGATGGCCGGGTTCGACAGGAGCCCGCCCCAGTTGCCCGAATGATGCCCGCCCTCGCGCGCGTCGATCCAGAGGTCGAAGGAGGCCCCGCCGCGCGAGCCGAGAAACACCGTCGGGCGGTCCTGGTTCAGGCGCGGCCCGTCCGAGCCGATCAGCACGTCGGAGGCGAACAGGTCCTTGTGCCGGGCGCAGACCTCGCGGAGCCCCGGCGAGCCGGTCTCCTCGCCGGTCTCGATGAGCCACTTGGCGTTAAAGCCGAGCCGGCCGCGCTCGGCCAGCACGGCCGCCTGCGCGGCCAGGTTGATCGCGTGCTGGCCCTTGTTGTCGACCACGCCGCGCCCGTACCAGCGGTCGCCGCGCTCGGTCATGGTCCAGGGCGAGAGGCCTGGCTCCCAGCTCTCGTCGAGGCCCCGGATGACGTCGCCGTGCCCGTAGCCGAACACGGTCGGCAGCCCCGGATCCTCGATGCGCTCGGCGAACAGGAACGGCCCCTTCGCGTTCGGCTCCTCGATGAGCCGCACGGCAAATCCCATGCGCTCCAGCTCCGGCCGCATCTCCTCCTCGAGGTAGCGGACGAGCTCGGGCGCCCGGGCCGGGTTCTGGCTCTCGGTCGGGATGGCGACCCGGCGGGCGAGATCGGCCCTGAAGGCTCCGGTATCGAAATGCTCGTAGGCGCGGGCGATCGCGGCGTCGCGGGTCATGGGCTGTTGCGTCCGTCGGGTGAGATTGCGTCCCGGAGGCCGTCGCCCAAGAGGTTCACGGCGAAGATCAGGATCGCCAGGCAGGTGCCCGGGATCGCGATCATCCAGAACGAGAAGAACATGTAGGGCTTGGCCTCGGAGATCATGAGGCCCCAGGAGGGAAGCGGCGGCTGCACGCCGAGCCCCAGGAAGGACAGCGCGGCCTCGAGCAGGATCGCGCTCGCGGCCTCGAGGGTCGCGGTCACGATCAGGAACGGCAGCACGTTCGGCATGACCTCGCGCCACAGCACGCGCGGCGTGCTGGCCCCCGTGGCGCGGGCGGCCGAGACGTAGTCGAGCGTGCGGACCTTCTGGGCAGCGCTCCGCATCACCACGACGAAGCGGTCCCACTTGAGCAGGCCGAGCACCAGGATGACGAGCGGCAGGGAGCCGCCGACCACCGCCACGACCGCGAGCGCGACGAGCACCACCGGCAGCGCGAGCCGGACGGTGATCAGGAAGGTCACGACGAGATCGACCCGCCCGCCGAAATACCCGGCCGCGACGCCCAGCACGGTGCCGATGATCCCCGACAGAAGCGCCACCGCCCCGCCGATGAGCAGCGAGATGCGGGCGCCGTAGAGCGTGCGGGCCAGGTAGTCGCGGCCGAGATTGTCCGTCCCGAGCGGATGGAGCCAGCTCCCCTTCGGGTACCAGACCGGCGGGATGAGCCGGGCGGTCAGGTTCTGCGCATAGGGATCGTGCGGCGAGAGCAGCGGCGCGAACACCGCGACCAGCACGACCGCGAGCACGATCCCGCCCCCGATGACGAGGCTGCCCTGCCGGGCCCAGCGTCGCCGCCGGCCGGCGGCGGGAGCGGCGGTCCGCACGGGCGGGGCGATCTGCGCGCTCACATGCCGGCCCTCAGACGGGGGTCGAGCCAGGCGTTGAGGATGTCGGCCGCCAGCGTCAGCAGCACGTAGACCACCGCCAGGATGAGCACCACGACCTGCATCACCGGCAGGTCCTTGTGGCTGATCGCCTGGTAGGCGAGGTAACCGAGGCCGTCGAGCGCGAACACCGTCTCGATCACGACCGAGCCGCCGAGCAGGTAGCCGAGCTGCACCACGGTGAGCGCGACGACGGGTGTGAGCGCGTTGCGCAGCGCGTGTTTCAGCACCACCCGGCGCTCCGGGACCCCCTTGGCGCGGGCCGTGCGGATGAAGTCCGACCCCAGCACCTCGATCATCCCGGCCCGCACAAGCCGCATGAAGGCGGGCGCGACGTAATACCCGAGCGCGATCGTCGGCATGACGAAGTGCCAGGCCGTGGTCGAGCCGGACACCGGCAGCCAGCGCAGCGTCACCGAAAACAGCATCACGAGCACGAGCGCGAAGAAGAAGTTCGGCAGGGCCTGACCGACCACGGCGACCGCGAGCGCGGCCCGGTCGACCCAGCTGTTCGGCCGCAAGGCCGCCACGACGCCGAGCGGCACCGCGATGGCGAGCGCCACGGCGAGCGAGGCGATCCCGAGCTTCAGCGTGACCGGGAGTTTGTCGAGCACCAGCCCGGCGACGTCGCTCTTGAAGTAGTAGGAGGTGCCGAGGTCGCCCCGCAGGAGGCTCCAAACCCAGTCGAGGTATTGCACGAGCACGGGCCGGTCGAGCCCGTAGGTGGCCCGCACGATGGCGATGTCCTCCTCCCGCGCCCCCTCCCCGGCGATGGCGGTCGCGACGTCGCCCGACAACCTCACCAGCATGAAGGACAGGATCGACACCGCCACGGCGACGGCGAGCGCCAGCGCGAGGCGTTTCGCGACAAAGGCGATCACGGCAGGTACCGCCCGACGGCGATCCCCGGCCTGTCGGCCGTGGCGCGGTTCCCGACGGCAGCCTCGCGACGAGGTGCCGGCAGCCGGCGCGACAGACGCTCCACGGTGACCCGGCCGCTCACTTCCAGCTCATCTCCCAGAAGCGGGGCATCTCGTCCGGATACGCCTTGAACACGAGGTCGGACGAGGCGACGTAATAGGTCGGCAGCGAGTAGAGCGGCACCGCATAGGCGCGCTCGGCGATGAGCGACAAGGCCGTCTTGTAGGCGGCCTTGCGGGCCGTCGGGTCGACGGAGGTGTCGCCGGTCTTCAGGAAGTCCCGCACCTCGGGGTCGCGCGTCACGTCCTCGCCGATGAAGCCGAACCACACGGGCGTGCCGGCCGAGACGTCGTTCACCGAGAACGAGCCCCAGGTCTGGTGCGTCAGGCCGACCTTGTTGCCTTTGATGAGCTCGCGCATCGCAGCGTATTGCAGGAAGCGCAGGTTCGCCTTGATGCCCACCGCCCGCAGGTAGTTGATGATGGCCTCGGTCTGCTGGCGCTCGCGGTAGGCCACGATGTCGACCTCGAAACCGTTCGGGAACCCGGCCTCGGCGAGCAGCGCCTTGGCCTTGGCGGGATCGTAGGGGTAGCGCGTGGCGCCCTCGTCCGTGCAGCCGAACTGGGCGGGGAAGCAGATCGTGTTGATGACGCGCGATCCCGTGCCGACGATCTGCTTCACCATGGTGTCGCGATCGATGGCGTGGTTGATCGCACGGCGCACGCGGACGTCCTGCAGCGGCGCGGTCGGCGTCTCCGGGAGGCGGTTGATCTGCATGAAGGCGATCCGCATCGTCTCGCCGGAGACGACCTGCAGGAACGGCACGGCGCCCATCTGGTCGGCCTGGTCCTTGGCGACGCTCATGATGAAGTCGAGCCCGTTCGACATCACCTCGGCCATCCGGGTCTGCCCGTCCGGGATGAAGCGAATCTCGATCTTGCCGATGGCCGGCTGCCCCTTGGGCGAGTCCCTGAAATAGTCCGGGTTGCGCTCGAGCGTGACCGACTTGCCGACCACGTGGCTCGTGATCCGGTACGGCCCGGAGCCGACCGGCTTCTCGTTCTGCCCCTTCGGGCCGACCTTCTCGTAATATTCGTGCGGGTGGATTACGACCGGCCCGGCCAGGTACTCGACCGCTGCCGGGAACACCTCCTTGGTCACGATGCGGACCCGGTAGGGATCGATCTTCTCGGCGCGGGCGATCCAGCTCACGTTGGCCTGGGTCGTGACCTTGTTCTCGGGCTTCGCCGCGAAGTTCAGCGTGTAGACGACGTCGTCGGCGGTGAAGTCCTGGCCGTTGTGGAACTTCACGCCCCGGCGCAGATCGAACTCGAGCGTCTTGTCGTCGATCTGCCGCCAGGCGGAGGCGAGCTGGCCTTTGTACTCGCCCGAATTCGGGTCGCGGTACACGAGCGTGTCCCAGACATGCGCCCCGATGATCACGCCGATGCGGACGTTGTTGAACAGCGGATCGACGCTCTCCGGCGCCTGGTCGTAGGCGAACCGAACCGTGTTCGACGCCTTGTCGGCCAGCGCCGGCGTGGCGGCCAGCGCGAGAGACAGGACCAGGGACCCGAACAAGCGGCGCATCGAAAAGCTCTCACGTCTGCGGAGACGGGACTCTGGTTTGCCGCCGCGAAGCGAGTCAACCCGCCGGCGCGCGGAGGCAGTGGAAGGCCGCCGCTTTCGCCCGGGGGGCGCGATCACTATGTGTGAGGTCCGGGGCCGCTGCGGCCCCGTTTCCATCTGCGATGATCCCTGCCTCCTCCCCTCACCTGTCGGCCCCCGATGCGCGCGGCTTCGCGGAGGTCGACACGTGGATCTTCGACCTCGACAACACCCTCTATCCGCACGAGGCCCGCGTGTGGCCGCAGGTGGACGAGCGCATCACGCTGTTCGTGATGAAGCATTTCGAGATCGACGGCCTCTCGGCCCGGGCGCTGCAGAAGCACTACTACCACCGCTACGGCACGACCCTGCGCGGACTGATGGAGGAGGAGGGCGTCGACGCGGCGGCTTTTCTCGACTTCGCCCACGACATCGACCATTCGGCGATCGAGCTGAACCCGCTGCTCGGGGACGCCATCGAGAAGCTGCCCGGCCGCAAGCTCATCCTGACCAACGGCTCGCGCCGGCACGCGCAGAACGTCGCCACCAAGCTCGGCATCTTCGATCATTTCGAGGACGTGTTCGACATCGAGGCGGCCGATTTCGTGCCCAAGCCCGAGCGCCACGCCTATGACCGCTTCCTGGCCAGGCACGCGGTGGAGCCCCGCAGGGCCGCCATGTTCGAGGACATCGCCAAGAACCTCGTCGTGCCGCACGACCTCGGCATGACCACCTGCCTGGTTCTGCCGAAGACGGTGGATCCCTTCCGGGACGCATTCGAGCAGGAGGCCGTGGTCGCGCCCCATATCGACCACGTCACGACGGACCTCGCCGCCTTCCTGGCCGGTTCGGTCTGCCGCGCGCTCAGGGATCCCGGCTCGACGCGCGCTTAGGTCGCGCTCCCTCTGACGCGGGTGTGATCTGCTGCGGTGAACTTCCTCGCGTCCGGCGAGTATTAGCGTTCGACTTCAGCCGGGATCGCAATGGATCACGACAGCCCTTCGACGAAGGCGGGTGACCCGGCGCGGCCGCCGGTCCCCGCCCGAGCGTCCGCACGCTTCTGGCTCCGCCGCCCCGGCATCTGGGCCGCAATCGCGCTCCTGATCGTTGCGGCCGCGGCCGGCTGGTACGGCTGGCAGCGGCGTGGCGGCAGCGAGCCGGCGCGCGCGGCCGAGCAGCGCCAGCCCGCGAAGGTGCCGGTCCAGGTCGTCGAAGCCGGCCGCACCGACGTCCCGGTCTATTTCGACGGGCTCGGGACGGTTCAGGCCTTCAACACGGTCACGGTGCGGTCGCGGGTCGACGGCGAGATCGTGACGGTCGCCTTCACGGAAGGCCAGATGGTCAAGGCCGGCGACCTCCTGGCCGAGATCGATCCCCGCCCGTACAGGGCGGCGCTCGACCAGGCGGTCGCCAAGAAGGCCCAGGACGAGGCGACGCTCGCCAGCAACCGGCAGGACCTCGCCCGGACCCGCCAGCTCGCGTCGCGCGAGTTCGCGACCCAGCAGCAGCTCGACCAGCAGAGCGCGAGCGTCGGGGCCGCCTCCGCCCAGATCGCGGCGGACCAAGCCGCGATCGACCTCGCCCGGACGCAGCTCGACTACGCGACCATCCGGGCGCCCATCGCGGGCCGCACGGGGCTGCGCCTCGTGGACCGCGGCAACGTCGTGCGGAGCGCCGACACCACCGGCATCGTCGAGATCGCCCAGATCCAGCCCATCGCGGTGATCTTCGCGGCGCCCGAACAGCAATTGCCCGAGATCGCGCAGGCGATGCGGGCCGGCCAGGTGGCGGTGTCGGCCCTCGGCTCGGACGGCAAGACGCCCCTCGCCCAGGGCAAGCTCGTTCTCATCAACAACCAGGTCGACCAGGCGAGCGGCACGGTCCGGCTCAAGGCCGAGTTCGCCAACGCGGAGGAGCGGCTCTGGCCGGGCCTGTCGGTCAACACCCGGCTTCTCGTGCGCACGCTTCGGGGCGCCGTGACCATGCCGGAGGAGGCCCTGCAGCGCGGCCAGAACGAGCTCTTCGCCTTTGTGGTGGGGCCGGACAACAAGGCCGAGAAGCGCACGCTCAGGGTGGGGGCGTTCAGCGGCGGGCAGGTCGTGATCGAGGACGGACTCAAGCCCGGAGACCGCGTGGTGACGGCGGGCCAGTCGCGCCTGCAGCCGGGCAGCCCGGTGGAGATCGAGCGCGCGCCCGACGGGCCCGGCCCGCGCCCGGTCCGGGAGAGCCGGGCCGACACCACCGGCAGCACCGGGGACACCGGCAGCACCGGCGGCGCCGGATCCGCCGGCGGCACAGCGTCCGGCGGGACCGGACCGTCCGGCCGCACCGCGCCGGCGAGCCACTGACATGCGGATCAACCTGTCCGGCCCGTTCATCAGGCTGCCCATCGCGACCAGCCTCGTGATGGTGGCCGTGATGCTGGCCGGGCTCGCGGCCTTTCCGCTGCTGCCGGTGGCGTCGCTGCCCCGCATCGACTTCCCGACCGTGCAGGTGAGCGCGAGCCTGCCGGGCGCCAGCCCGGAGACCATGGCGACCTCCGTGGCGCAGCCGCTCGAGCGCCAGTTCGCGCAGATCCCCGGCGTGTCGCTGCTGACCTCCACCTCCTCGCTCGGCACCACCTCGATCACGGTTCAGTTCGACCTCGACCGCAACATCGACGCGGGCGCCCAGGACGTGCAGGCCGCGATCAACGCCGCCGGCGGAGAGCTGCCCCGCGAGCTCCCGAGCCCGCCGACCTACCGCAAGGTCAATCCGGCCGATCCGCCCATCCTGATCATCGGCCTGACCTCGGACACGCTGCCGATCATCGAGGTGAACCGGAACGCCGATGCGCGGATCGCCCGCCAGCTGAGCCAGGTCGCGGGCGTCGGCCAGGTCTTCATCGGAGGCGAGCAGAAACCCGCGATCCGGGTGCAGATCGATCCCGCCAAGCTGGTGGCCAAGAACCTGAGCCTGAACGACGTGCGGGCGCGGCTCGCGATCTCGACCGTGAACCAGCCCAAGGGCACCATCGACGGCACCCGCCGGTCGTTCACGATCTACGCCAACGACCAGCTCACCGAAGCCAAGCAGTGGAACGACGTGATCGTCGCCTACCGGGAGGGTGCGCCACTGCGCGTGCGGGACATCGGGCAGGCGGTGGCCGGGCCCGAGGACATCCGCAGGGCCGCCTGGGTGTCCGGCCGCCCGGGCGTGTTCCTGGTGGTGTTCAAGCAGCCCGACGCCAACGTCATCGACGTGGTCGACCGGGTGAAGGCGGAGCTGCCGCGGCTCGAGGCCGCGATCCCGCCGACCATCAAGGTCGAGGTGGTGAGCGACCGCACGCAGACGATCCGGGCCTCCCTGCACGAGGTCGAGGTGACCTTGATCCTGACGATCGCGCTCGTGGTGCTCGTGATCTTCGTGTTTCTGCGCAACGTCTGGGCCACGATCATCCCGAGCGTGACGGTGCCGGTCGCGCTGCTCGGCACCTTCGGGCTGATGTACCTGGCGGGCTACAGCCTGAACAACCTGTCCCTGATGGCGCTCATCATCGCGGTTACCTTCGTGGTCGACGATGCCATCGTGATGCTCGAGAACATCGTCCGCCGAGTGGAGGAGGGCGAGGATCCGACGGAGGCCGCCCACACGGGCTCGGCCGAGATCGGCTTCACCATCATGTCGATCTCGGTCTCCCTCATCGCGGTGTTCATTCCGCTGCTTCTCATGGGCGGGATCATCGGCCGCCTCTTCCGCGAGTTCGCCGTCACCGTCTCGATGATGATCGTCGTGTCGGCCTTCGTGGCCTTGACGCTAACGCCCATGATGGCGGCCCGGCTGCTGAGCCCCAAGGGGAGCGAGCCGAAGCACGGCCGCCTCTACACCATGCTGGAGCGCGGCTTCGCGGCGATCGACCGCGGCTATGCCCGCACCCTCGACCTGGCGCTGCGGTTCCGCTTCGTGACGCTGATGATCTTTCTCGGAACGATCGCGGCGACCGGCGCCCTGTTCGTGGCGATCCCGAAGGGCTTCTTTCCGCAGCAGGATACGGGCCTGCTGGTCGGGACCTCGGAGGCGGCCCAGGACGTCTCGTTCAAGGAGATGGTGCGCCGGCAGGAGGCGCTGCTCGCCGTTCTGGCCAAAGACCCGGCGGTCGAGAGCTATTCGGCGCAGGTCGGCGGCACCGACGCGCTGAACCAGGGCCGCGTCTACGTCACGCTCAAGCCGCTCGATGCGCGCGACGTCTCCATCTACCAGGTCATCGAGCGCCTCCGGCCGGAACTCGACAAAGTGCAGGGCATCCGCATGTTCCTGCAGGCCTCGCAGGACATCAATGTCGGCGGCCGCCGCTCGCGCACGCAGTTCCAGTACACCCTGCAGGATCCGGACGGCGCGGTTCTGGACGAATGGTCGCCGAAGGTGCTGGACGCGCTCAGGCGGCTGCCCGAGCTCCGGGACGTGGCGACGGACCAGCAGGCCCTCGGCGGCGTGCTCCGGCTCGAGATCAATCGCGACCAGGCGTCACGCTTCGGCATCACGCCGCAGCAGGTGGACGACGCGCTCTACAACGCGTTCGGCCAGCGCCAGGTCGCGCAGTATTTCACGCAGGTCGACACCTACCGGGTGATCCTGGAGATCATGCCCGAGCTGCAGGCCGAGACGGAGACGCTGCAGCGCCTCTACGTCGCCTCACCGACCACCGGCCAGCAGGTGCCGCTCTCGGCCATCGCGAGCTGGACCACGCGCGGCGTGGTGCCGCTGTCCATCGCCCACCAGGGCCAGTTCCCGGCCACCACCATCAGCTTCAACCTGGCGCCGAACGTCTCGCTCGGCCAGGCAACGGACGCGGTGAAGCGGGCGGAGGCGGAGATCCGTCTGCCGGCGACCACGATCGGCACCTTCCAGGGCAACGCGCAGGAGTTCCAGCGTTCGCTGGCGACGGTGCCGCTCCTGATCCTGGCGGCGCTGGTGGCGGTCTACATCATCCTGGGCATCCTGTACGAAAGCCTGATCCACCCGCTCACCATCCTGTCCACGCTCCCGTCCGCCGGGCTCGGCGCCATCGGCATCCTGTACGTGTCGGGCTTCGACTTCAGCCTGATCGCGATGATCGGGGTGATCCTCTTGATCGGCATCGTGAAGAAGAACGGCATCATGCTGGTGGATTTCGCCATCACGGCGGAGCGCGAGCAGGGCATGCCGGCCGAGGAGGCCGCCCGCACGGCGGCGCTGCTGCGCTTCCGGCCCATCATGATGACGACGCTCGCGGCGCTTCTCGGCGGCATCCCGCTGATGATCGGGTTCGGGGCCGGGTCCGAGATCCGCCAGCCGCTCGGCTACGCGATGGTCGGCGGCCTCATCGTCAGCCAGGCGCTCACCCTGTTCACGACGCCGGTCGTGTACATCTATCTCGACGGGCTCGCCGGCCGCATCCCGGTCTGGTGGGCCGCGATCCGGGGCCGCCCCGCGCCCGACCGGAGCCCGACCCGGGCCGAGCCGGCGCCCGCACCGGCCGAGTGACCCCGGCCGAGTGACACCAGGCCGATGATCCTGTGCCGGGGAGCCCGGGGCGGGCCTACTGGATCGGCACCTGCCAGATCTCCTGCGCGTATTCCCGGATGGTGCGGTCGGACGAGAACCAGCCGACGCCGCCGACATTGGCCAGGCTCTTCGTCCACCACTCGTCCGGTTGGTGCCAGAGCCGGTCGAGCCCGCGCTGCGCATCCCAGTAGGCGTCGAAATCGTCTGTCACCAGGAAGGTGTCGTGGTGGGCGAGGCCGTCCGCCAGGCCCGCGAAGCGGCCCGGATCGTCCGGCGAATAGACGCCCGAACGCAGGTTCGCCAGCACGGCGGCGAGCCGCGGCGAGCGCTCGATGGCCTCGCGCGCGTGGAACGGGTTGAGCTTGCGGTCAGCCACCTCGCGGGCGGTCAGCCCGAAGATCGCGATGTTGTCCGGCCCGACGCGCTCGCGGATCTCGACATTGGCGCCGTCCAGCGTGCCGATCGTCAGGGCGCCGTTCAGGGCGAGCTTCATGTTGCCGGTGCCAGACGCCTCGAGCCCGGCGGTCGAGATCTGCTCCGACAGGTCGGCGGCCGGGATGATGATCTCGGCCAGGCTGACGTTGTAGTTCGGAAGAAACGCCACCGCGAGCCGGCCCCGCATCGCCGGGTCGTTGTTGATGACGGCGGCGAGGTCGTAGGCGAGCTTGATGATCAGCTTGGCGACCGCGTAGCTCGACGCCGCCTTGCCGGCGAAGATCTTCACGCGCGGGGCCCAGTCGCGGTTCGGGTCGGCCTTGATCGCCTCGTACAGCGCCGCCGTCTCGAGCAGGTTGAGGTGCTGGCGCTTGTATTCGTGGATGCGCTTGATCTGGACGTCGAAGAGCGCGCCGGGGTCGACCGCGATCCCGAGCCGTTCGCCGATCTCCCGCGCGAGGCGCTCCTTGTTCTTGCGGCGCACCGCCACGAACCGCTCCCGGAACGCGGGATCCTGCGCGACCCGCTCGATGCCGGACAGCGCATCGGGGTTGTCCAGCACCGCCGGCCCGATGGCATCCACCAGGAGGCGCGTCAGCTCGGGATTGGCCTGCTGCAGCCAGCGCCGGAAGGTGACGCCGTTGGTCTTGTTGACGATGCGGTCGGGATAGAGCGTGTGCAGGTCCGCGAACACGGTTTCGCGCATCAGCTCCGTGTGCAGCGCCGAGACGCCGTTGACCCGGCGCGAGCCGATGAAGGCCAGCGGCCCCATTCGGACGCGGCGCTCGCCGTCCTCGCCGATGAGCGACACCCGCCGGATGCCGTCGCCCGACAGCGTCCCGCCCGCCGCAACCTCGCGCAGGTGGTTCCAGTTGAGCTGGTAGATGATCTGCATGTGGCGCGGCAGAAGCCGCTCCATCAGGGCGGCCGGCCAGGTCTCCAGCGCCTCCGGCATGAGCGTGTGGTTCGTGTAGTTCAGCGTTCCGCGGGTGATCCGCCACGCCTCGTCCCAGGCGACCCGGTGCTCGTCGACCAGGAGCCGCATCAGCTCGGCGACCGCGATCGCCGGATGGGTGTCGTTGAGCTGGATGGCCGCGTGCTCGGGCAATTGCCCGATGTCCCGGTTCTGCGCCCGGTGCCGCCGGATGAGATCCTGCAGGGACGCGGAGGTGAAGAAGAACTCCTGGCGCAGCCGCAGCTCCTGCCCGGCCGGGGTGGCGTCGCTCGGGTACAGGACGCGCGAGATCGCCTCCACCCGGAGTCGGTCCGCCATGGCGCCTACGTAATCGCCGAGGTTGAAGGTCTCGAGCTTGAGCGGGTCCGGCGCGCGCGCCGACCATAGCCGCAGCGTGTTCACCCGGGCGCCCCGCCAGCCGACGATCGGCGTGTCGAAGGCGACCGCGTTCACGGTCTCGGCCGGGTGCCACAGGTGCCGGACGGACCCGTCGGCCTCCCGCACCTCCTCGACCGTCCCGCCGAAGGTGATCGGGTAGGCGATGTCGGGGCGCTCGAACTCCCAGGGATTGCCGAAGGAGAGCCAATCCTCCGGGATCTCGTGCTGCCACCCATCCGTAAGGACCTGCCGGAAGAGCCCGAAATCGTACCGGATGCCGTATCCGAAAGCCGGGAGGTCCAGCGACGCCATCGATTCCATGAAGCAGGCGGCGAGGCGGCCGAGGCCGCCGTTGCCGAGCGCCGCATCCGCCTCGGCGGCCCGGATCCGGTCGAAATCGACGTCCAGCTGCGCGAGCGCGTCCTTGATGCCGCCCAGCACGCCGAGATTCGACAGGGCGTCCACGAACAGGCGCCCGATCAGGAACTCGAGCGAGAAGTAGTAGACGTGCTTGCGGCCCGTCGAGGCGGAGCGGCTGAGCGAGTCGAGCCAGCGGTCGATGATGCGGTCCCGCACCGCGAGCGCGGTCGCCACGTACCAGTCGTGATCGCGCGCCGAGCTCGGCTCGCGGCCGACCGAGAAGCGCAGCTTGTCCAGGATGGCGTTGCGCAGCACGCGCACGTCCGCGTCCCCGAAGCGGGTCTGGAGCGCGAACCCGGTCTGCTCCGCGGGAGGCCGTCTCACGGGCTGACCTGGCGGCAAGGCATCGACCATCTCAGGCGTCCTTCGAGTTCAACAGAATGGTCCACCGCCCCTCAAGCGAGAAGCCGGCCATGGGCCCCGGCTTGGGAAGCGGCAGGTGAATCGCCGCTGAACGCCGGGGGCGATCGCCGCGCGGGATGCGAATTTGCGGGTCGGCCGGGCGTTCCACCGGCGACCCGGGAACGCTGTGGTAAAGCGTTCACCAGAGAAGTCGCGACATTTGTCGTAACCAAGAAAAGCAAGCGGCCGGAAAGAGACGCCCGGCGAGAACGGGACACCGGCGGGGACAGACCCTCCCACGGAGACCACCATGACCCAGGCACTCGCGACCCTCTCCCGGCAGCCCGTCTTCGAGGCCTCGCTCGATGACATCAAGAAGCAGATGCGGACCGACGGCTGGGGTTTCTGGCGCGGCGTCGTGATCGGCTTCCTGTCCTCCTTTCCGCTGGCCCATATCGCGGTCGCCGGCGAAGTGGCGTTCGGCCTCTGAGCGTTCGGGCCGGCCCGCACCCGAGCCCAGCGCAGCCCTCTCACACCGGTGGCGCGCTTGCCGCCGGGGCGGCCCCGCGATAGCGGCTCGGAATGCTTCCGCCCGATCTCGGCCTCAGCCACCCGTTTCAGACGCCGCCGGGGCCGGGGCAAGCCCTCGAGGTCGCGCCCGGGATCCGCTGGGCGCGCCTGCCGCTGCCCTTCCGGCTCGACCACGTCAACATCTACCTCATCGAGGACGGCGACGGCGTCGCGGTTGTCGACACCGGCATCGACACCCGCCCGTCGCGGGACGCCTGGCAGCGCCTGTTCGCCGGCCCGCTCGCCGGCCGGCGCATCACCCGCCTCATCGTCACGCATTGCCACCCGGACCATGTCGGGCTGGCGAAGTGGCTGGTCGAGCGGACGGGCCTGACGCTCGAGATGAGCGAGGCGGAGTACCTGAGCGCGCTCGTGCTTCTTCTCGATCCGGGTTCGCTCGCCTCCGATCCCTATCGGTCCTTCTTCGTGGATCGCGGCCTCGACGAGGAGACCACGGACGCCGTCATGACGCGCGGCCACGACTACCTGCGCAGCGTATCGGGCCTGCCGGACACGTTCCGGCGGGTCATCGCCGGCGAGCGCCTGCGCATCGGCGGGCGCGATTTCGAGGTGCTGACCGGCGGCGGGCACGCGCCCGAGCAGATCATGCTGTACCTGGCCGAGGGGAGGATCTTCCTGTCCGCCGACCAGGTGCTGCCGCGCATCTCGCCCAATATCGGCGTCTACGCCCGCGACCCCGAAGGGGACCCGCTCGGGATCTTCCTGCGGTCGCTGCGCTCGGTGAAGCGGCGCATCCCGGCCGATGTGCTCGTGCTGCCCGGCCACGACCTCCCGTTCCGGGGATTGCACGCGCGCATCGACGCGATCATCGAGCACCATGCGGGGCGCTGCGACGCCATCGTGGCGGCCTGCCGGGACACGCCGCGTTCGGCCGCCGAGCTGATCCCGTTCGTGTTCCACCGCGAGCTCGACGCGCACCAGACCGGCTTCGCCTTCGGCGAAACGCTGGCGCACGTGAACTACCTCCTGCGCCGCGGCCGCCTGAAGCAGGCGATGAGCCGCGACGACGTGCTGCGGGTCTCCGTCTGATCCCAGGCGGCGCCTTGCCCGGCCGGGCCCGAGGCGCGATGCTCCCGCCATCCCGACACACGAGACGCCGATGACCTTGCGCGACGCGACACCGTTTTCCGAAGCGGGCCACGACCTCCGGCTCGAGCGCCTGGCCGAGGTGGCGGTCCGGGTCGGGCTCGGCCTGCAGAAGGGCCAGGAGCTGGTGATGACGGCGCCGCTCGACGCCCTGCCGCTGGCGCGCGCGGTCACCGAGCAGGCCTACCGGGCGGGCGCCTCGCTGGTCACCACGCTGTACACGGACGACCTCGCCTCGCTGCTGCGCTTCACGCACGCACCCGACGAGGCCTTCGACCGGGCTGCCTCGTGGCTCTACGACGGCATGGCGACCGCCTTCCGGTCCGGGGCGGCGCGGCTCGCCATCGCGGGCGACGATCCCTCGCTCCTGGCCGGCCAGGACCCGGACCGGGTCGCCCGTGCCAACCGGTCCCGCTCGCGGGCCTACATGCCGGCGCTCGAGCTGATCGCCGGCTTCGCGATCAACTGGAGCATCGTGTCCGCCGCGACCCCCGCCTGGGCCCGGACGGTGTTTCCCGGCGAGCCCGACGAGGTCGCGGTGCCCAGGCTTTGGGACGCGATCTTCACAGCCTCCCGGATCGACCAGGACGATCCGGTCGCCGCCTGGGGGCGCCACAACGCGGAGCTGCGCGCCCGGACGCAGCTCCTGAACGGCAAGCGCTTCGCCGCCCTGCGGTTCAAGGGTCCGGGAACCGACCTCGAGGTCGGGCTGGCGGACGACCACGAATGGCACGGCGGCTCGACCACGGCCGGCAACGGCATCGTGTGCAACGCCAACATCCCGACCGAGGAGGTGTTCACGACACCCCACCGGCTGCGGGTCTCCGGCACGGTCAGCTCCACCAAGCCGCTCTCCTACCAGGGCACGGTGATCGACGGCATCAGCGTGCGGTTCGAGGAGGGCCGCATCGTGGACGCCGCGTCCCGCACCGGCCAGGAGGTGCTGACCAAGGTGCTGGACACCGACGAAGGCGCCCGCCGGCTCGGCGAGGTTGCCCTCGTGCCGGATTCCTCTCCGATCTCGGCCTCGGGCCTGCTCTTCTACAGCACCCTCTTCGACGAGAACGCCGCGAGCCACATCGCGCTCGGGCAGGCCTATTCCAAGTGCATCCGGGGCGGCCTCGCCATGGGCGAGGACGACCTCGTCGCGCGCGGCTGCAACCGCAGCCTCATCCACATCGACTGGATGATCGGCTCGTCCATGGTGGATGTCGACGGGGTCACGGCGGAGGGCTCGGCCGAGCCCGTGATGCGGGCCGGGGAGTGGGTGGGCTGAGGACCCGCCTCTAGCCGCGGGCCCGGGCCGCCAGATCGTCCGCGATCCCGTCCGCGGCCAGCCAATGCGCCACGCGGTCGTTCCGGAGCAGGGCGGGATCGGCCGCCCGGTAGGCCGCGAAGCTCTGGTGCACGAAGTCGGTCAGCCCGATGGTCGCGGGCGGGCGACGCCGCGCCGCCGGCCGGAGGAAGACCTCGCTGCCCGGGACGCCGTACTGTTCGGCGATGGGCGGATAGACGGGCCAGGCCCCGAGCGCGGCGATCTCGTCGGACGCAAAGGAATCGAGATCGCAATCCGCGAACGGGATGCCGGCCTTGCGCAGCAGCCCGCGGGCCAGGTCGTTCGTGACGAACATGCGCGGATGGTTGATCACGTGCATGAACACGCCGCGGCGCGACCAGCGCAGGAAATCCGTCTCGAGGTCGTAGCCGGCGTCGCGCCCGAGCTGCAGCAGGGTCGCCTGCGCGTCCCGCCAGGCGTCCATGTAGCCAAGGTAGCGGTAGGTCTCGAAATCGAAGAGCCGCAGCGTCTCGGTCGGCGTCAGCCCCTTCAGGAAGCCGAACAACGCGAGCGCCGAGTTGTAATAGCCGACCGGCGTGCGGACGAGCCGCGTGTTGTCGGCCATGTCGCCGACATACACGGCGTCCGGGTGGAAGGCCGAGAACACGACGACCGGGATCGGCACGAGGCGCGTCTCGGCCCGCAGGGTCTCGAAATCGCCGCCGTCCCGGAACGGCGCCGTGAAATGGCCCGCGAACACGACGTCGCAGCCGGACACCGCCCGCACGAGGTCGCTCATGCGGGGAAACCGCCGGGCGACGGCGTGAACCGAATGGTAGGCGATCTCCGCCTCGGGCAGCAGGAGCCGCATCGCGGTCGTGATGGCGGCGCCCTGGCAATTGCCCACGACGGCGATGCGGGGCGAGCCCCGGCCGCCTGCCCCGGCGCGCCATCGGGCGAGCCGCGCCGGCAGGGCACCGAGCGCCGCGGCCGGGTCGAACCGGAACGGGCTCATCGCGGACGCGGCCGCCCGGTGGGCAGCCGCCCTCCCCGGCGGCTGGCCCTTGCGGCCGGCCCGGGGCTATCCTTGCCTGAATGATGCACAGCGAACGGTATATGGAGCCGGAATGACGGACCGAAACCCTTACGCGAGCCTGCCCGCCGAGCGCTACTGGCGCAAGGCGGTGGCCAGCGTGCCGCCGTTTCTGCTCGATCCCACCCGCCCGGACGCGTTCCGGCTCTCCCGGACGGAGCGGATCGCGACGGCCGGAAGCTGCTTCGCCCAGGAGGTCGCGCGCGTGATCCGCCGGGCCGGGTTCAACTTCTACGTCACGGAGGAGCCGCCGGTCCGGCGCGACAACCAGCTCGCCGACATGGAGGCGAACTTCTCCGCCCGCTACGGCAACATCTACACCACCCGCCAGCTGGTCCAGCTCTTCGACCGCGCCTTCGGGCATTTCCGGCCGCTCGTGAGGGCGTGGGAGCGCGAGGACGGCCGCTTCGTCGACCCGTTCCGGCCGCGCGTCGAGCCGGACGGCTACGCGAGCGAGGCGGAGGTCGTGGCCGCCCAGGAGGTCCACCTGTCGCGCGTGCGCCACATGTTCGAGACGCTGGACACGCTGATCTTCACGCTCGGCCTGACGGAGGGCTGGCGCGACGCGCGCGACGACGCCGCGCTGCAGCTCGCCCCGGGCGTCGCGGGGGGCGCCTGGGATCCGGCCATCCACCGCTTCGCCAACGCCACGGTGGGCGAGATGACGGCCGACATGCTCGGCTTCGTGGACAAGCTCCGGGCCGTGAACCCGGCCGCCCGCATCATCCTGACCGTGTCGCCGGTGCCGATCGCGGCCACCTATTCCGACCGGCACGTCCTGGTCTCGAACGCGTATTCCAAATCGGCCCTGCGGGTGGTCGCCGACGAGGTGGTGCAGGCCCGGCCGGGCGTGTTCTATTTTCCGTCCTACGACGTCGTGACCTCGCCCGCGACCGCCGGGCGCTACTACTCGGAAAACCTCCGGGCCGTGACGGAGGCCGGCAAGCAGCACGTGATGCGGCTGTTCATGGCGCATCTCGAGGACGGCGGCACCCCGGCCGCGCCCGCCGGCGCCCTCGACGCCAGGCTCGAGGGGGAGCGGGTCTCGACCGTGATCTGCGACGAGGAGCTGCTCGACGCCTGACGGGCGGCCGGCCTGAACCGATCGGCTCACCGCGCTTTGACGGGGTGCGCCGCCGCGCGGTCCCGTTCGGGGCCTGGGCGCCGGCGCCCCGCATGCTCGGGCGAGCGTTCACGGTTGCCGCGCCGCGCGCGAGGGGAGACACGATGCCGGGCCCGATCTTCATGTTCGCGACCGGGATCGAGAACTCCAATCCCACCATCCGGGGCGGAACCCACCGCGTGGACGAGCTCGAGACGGGCGGCTTCTACAAGCACTGGCGCACCGATTTCGACCTCGTGCGCGACCTCGGCATCTCGTTTCTTCGCTTCGGCCCGCCGATCCACAAGACCTTTCTCGGCCCGGGCCGGTACGATTGGGAGTTCTCGGACCTGACGTTCGGCAGGCTGAAGGAGCTCGACATCAACCCGATCGTCGACCTATGCCATTTCGGGGTGCCGGACTGGATCGGAAACTTCCAGAACCCGGACTTTCCGGAGCTGTTCGCCGACTACGCACGCGATTTCGCGCGCCGCTTTCCGTGGGTTCAGCTCTATACGCCGGTCAACGAGATGTATGTCTGCGCCACGTTCTCGGCCGCCTATGGCTGGTGGAACGAGCAGCTCTCGTCCGACCGGGCCTTCGTGACGGCGCTGAAGCACATCGTGAAGGCGAACGTGCTGGCCATGTCGGCGATCCTCGAGGTCCGCCCGGATGCCATCTTCATCCAGAGCGAATCCTCGGAATACTTCCACGCCGAGAGCCCCGGCGCGATCAAGCCGGCCGAGATCCTCAACGCCCGGCGTTTTCTGTCGCTGGACCTGAACTACGGCCGCAGGGTCGAGTCCGAGATGTACGAATTCCTGCTCGACAACGGCATGACCCGCCAGGAATACCACTGGTTCCTGAACGTCCACCTGAAGCACAGCTGCGTGATGGGGAACGACTACTACATCACGAACGAGCATCGGGTCGCGCCCGACGGCAGCACGCGGGGGTCCGGCGAGGTCTTCGGCTATTGCGAGATCACCCGGCAATATTACGACCGCTACCGGCTTCCGGTGATGCACACCGAAACCAACCTGCGGGAGGGCCCGGCCGGAACGGAGGCCGTGGACTGGCTCTGGAAGGAATGGGCGAACGTGCTCCGGGTCCGCAACTCGGGCGTGCCGATCGTCGGCTTCACCTGGTACTCCCTGACCGACCAGATCGACTGGGACTCGGCGTTGCGCGAAACCAACAACACCGTAAATCCCCTCGGGCTCTACGATCTCGACCGCAACATCCGGCCGGTCGGCACCGCCTACCGGCAGCTCGTGGCGGATTGGCGCGAGGTGCTGCCCACGCAGAGCGTCTGCCTGGTGGTCCCGGTGATCACCCCGTCCGAATACGAGGACGCGCTCGCGCACGGGCTGCGCCGGCGGGGTCGCCAGGCGGCGGCCGGGCGGCCGACCGGTCCGCGTCACGAACACCACCATGCCGAGCAGGATTGACGACCATGGCGGGACGGTTCGCGGGACAGGCGGTCATCGTGACGGGCGGCGCGGGCGGCATCGGCCTCGCGACGGCCCGGCGCTTCGCCTCCGAAGGCGCGCGGGTCGTGGTCGCGGACCTGAACGGGGACGCGGCCGCCAAGGCGGCCGAGGCCATGGCGGCGGAGGGCTCCGACGCCCTGGCGCTGCCCTGCGACGTGTCGGACGAGGCCGCGGTCGAGGCGGCCGTCGCGGCCACGCTCGCCCGTTGCGGCCGGCTGGACGTCGTCGTGAACAATGCCGGCGCGATGCTGTTCAAGCCGCTGGAGCAATACACCCCGGCCGACTGGAACCGCATCCTGGGGATCGACCTCATGGGCGCGGTTCATTTCACCCGGCAGGCGTTCCTGCACATGACCGGCGGGGCGATCGTGAACGTGGCGAGCGTCCATGCCGAGCGCACCTCGCCGCTGGTCGCCCCCTACGCGGCCGCCAAGGCCGCGCTGCTGTCCCTGACGCGGTCGGCCGCCATTGAGGGCGCCGCCCGGAAGATCCGGGTGAACGCGGTCGTGCCCGGAGCCATCGACACGCCCATGCTGTGGGACAACCCCAACGTACGGTCCGGGGCCGAGACGATCAGCCCGGGCGACGTCGGCAAGGCCGAGAACGTCGCCGCCGCCATCGCCTACCTGGCGTCGGAGGACGCCACCTTCGTCACCGGCACCGCGCTCGCCGTGGACGGCGGACGGCTGGGGCGGCTCTAGCCGGGCCGCCGCCGGCGTGGGGGCGGCGGGCCCTACAGGCCCTGCGCGCCAAACGCCTTCGGGGCGGCGCTGATCACGACCGCGCCCTCGCCCCGCAGCTCGCTCACCGCGAGCGCGCGCTCGTTGGTGCCGTCGGACCTGAACCGGAACACGCCGTCCGCCCCGGCAAATCCGGTCGGGGCCTGGAGGGCGCTCTCCGAGAAGCGTCCGGCGGCGCCGCCCGTGCGGCCGAGCGCGGCCGCAAGCGACACCGCGTCGTAGGCGAGGGTCGCGATGCGGGTCGGCTCGGCGCCGAAGCGGGCCCGGTAGCGCTCCGAAAAGGCCGCATAGCCCGACGGATCGGGAGCCGCGAACCAGCCGCCCTGCAGGGCCGGCACCCGGGAGGCGCGCGGGTCGTTCCACAGCCCCGTTCCGAGCGGCTTGACCCGGGCGGCGCTGAATCCCGCCGCCGCCAGCGCCGTGCCGATGGCCGGCAGCTCGTCGCCGGAGGCCGGGATGAAGATCGCGTCCGCCTGCGGGGCCGCGCCCGCCACCACGCCGGC
>JAQGJJ010000065.1 GCA_028290695.1 Enterovirga sp.
AGCGCGGCCGGCACCTCCCGGACCAGGATCGCGGCCGGCCCGAAGGGCTCGACCGCGAGGCCGAGCGTGCGTAGCGCCTCCGCCTCCTCGGCCACCCGGGCGGCGTCGAGCGCATCGAGCTCCACCACCTCGGGGATGAGCAGGGCCTGGCGGGCGATGCCGGATTCGCGCCGCTGCCGCTTCAGCCGCTCGTAGACGAGCCGCTCGTGGGCGGCGTGCTGGTCCACGATGACGATGCCGTCGCGGGTCTGGGCCAAGACGTAGGTTTCATGCAGCTGGGCGCGGGCGGCTCCGAGGGGCGCACCGGTCGGCTCGGGCGCGGGCGAGGGCGCCGAGGCGCGCGCATCGGCGCTGGACGCCATCGCGAAGGCCGCCTGCGCGGCCTCGCCGAAGCCGCCGGTTGCCGGGTGCGGCGCCTGCCAGCTCTCGGCCAGCGGGCCCGCCGGCGCCCGAGCGGGAATCCAGGAAGCGGAGCCGGTCTGGCTCCCGGAGACGGGGGAGCCGTGCGGCCGCAGCGCGCCGAGCGTGCGGGTGCCGCCCGTGGTCGCCGCCCTGTGGCCGGCGCGGGCGAGCGCGTCCCGAATGGCCGAGATCACGAGGCTGCGGACGAGGCCCGGATCGCGGAACCGGACCTCGGTCTTGGCCGGGTGCACGTTCACGTCCACCATGCGGGGGGCGCAGTCGAGCCGGAGCGCCAGAACCGGGTGGCGGTCGCCCGCCATGGTGTCCGCATAGGCGCCCCGGATGGCGCCGAGCAGCAGCCGGTCGCGCACCGGCCGTCCGTTCACCACGAGGTGGATGCCGGTCGCGGCGCCGCGGTGAAAGGTCGGCAGCCCGATATGCCCGGCCAGGATCATGTCCTCGCGCTCGGCCCGGAGCGCGGCCGCGTTGGCCGGGAAATCTGCGCCGAGCACGCGGGCGGCGCGGCGCAGGAACCCGTCCGGGCCGTCCTCCTCGGGCGGGTAGGCGAGGCCGGACAGGCCGTCCCCCGCGAGGGTGAGCCGCAGGGTCGGATGGGCGATCGCGATGCGGCGCAGGATCTCGGCGGCCGCCAGCGCCTCCGCGCGGTCGGATTTCAGGAACTTGAGCCGGGCCGGGGTGGCCGAGAACAGGTCCTTGACCTCGATCCGGGTGCCGGGCGCGGCCGGGGCCGGCCGGACGGAGCCCTTGCGACCGGCATCCACCGTGATCGCGGCGCCCATGTCGGCGCCCGGCTGGCGCGTGACGATGGCGAGATGCGCCACCGCGCCGATGGACGGCAGGGCCTCGCCCCGGAAGCCGAGCGTCCGGATGAGAGACAGGTCGCCGTCCGGGAGCTTGGAGGTGGCGTGGCGCTCGACCGCCAGATCGAGATCGGCCGGGCTCATGCCGCGCCCGTCGTCGATCACCCGGATCAGCCGGCGTCCGCCGGCCTCGACCGCGACCTCGATCGTCCGGGCGCCGGCGTCGATCGCGTTCTCGACCAGCTCCTTCACGACCGCGGCCGGCCGCTCCACGACCTCGCCGGCGGCGATGCGGTCGACCAGGACGGGGTCGAGGCGGCGAACGGAGGTCACAGGAGACCGAACGGCCGGGCGGCCTTGCCCTCCTGGCCGGGGGGGCGGGCTCCGCCACGCCGGGCCGGGTGGGGGGCAGGCCGGATGAAGCTGGACGGTCGAGACAGCTCGTCCTGCCGCCCGTCCCGGTTCGGGCCTTCGGCGCGACTCGGCCCTCCCGGCGAGAGGGAGGGCGGGGGCGTGGCGCCCGTCATCCGCTCAGCCCCGGCTCTCGGCCAGGTACTGCTTTGCCAGGATCTTGCCTTCCTCCACGGCCGGCTGGTCGAACGGGTCGATGCCGATGGCGTAGCCGGTCAGGATCGTTTCCAGCATGAAATGCATGAGCAGTTCGCCCATCGTGCGCTCGTCGAGCGTGTCGATCGCGAGGCGGCGGACGGGGCGGCGGTTCTTGGCCAGGGTGTCGGCCGTGGCCCGCCCCTGCGCGGCCACGAGGTCGCCGATGCGGCGGCCGGCGAAGCCCGGCTCGCCGGCGCGGGCCGACAGCTCGGCATCCATCACCGGTCCCGTGTCGGCGACCGCGGTGGTGATCACGGTGAACAGCTTGTCGTTCGGCCCGCCGAGATAGAGCTGCACCTGGCTGTGCTGGTCCACCGGGCCCACGGCCGCCACGGGCTGCGAGCCGTGGCCGCCCTTGCCGAGGCTCTCGGCCCAGAGCTGCACCCACCACTTGGTCATGCGCTCCAGCCGGTCGGCATAGGCCATCATCACGTGGATGCCGCGGTTCTCGAGGGCGGCCGCGATGGCCAGCGCGGCCCCGAGCGCGGCCGGCGTGTCCGCCACCTCGGCCCCGGCCACCACGGGCCGCAGCGCATCCGCCGCACCCGCCCGGATGGCCCGGATGTCCAGGCCGAGGATCGCGGCCGGCAGCAGCCCGACATTGGTCAGCCCCGAATAGCGCCCGCCGATTCCGGTATGGTGCTCCACGAACGGGACGCCCTCCGGCTCGAGCAGGGCCCGCAGGCCGTTCTTGCCGTTCGGGGTCTTCGGCTCCGACAGCCCGAACACGAGCTCGCGGGCGCGCCCGCGCAGGCCCGCCCGGTCGAGGGCGGAAAGAACCGCGATGGCCTGCATCAGCGTCTCGCCCGTGCCGCCGGATTTGGAGATGGCGACGAACCGGGAGGTCTCGAGCGGCAGCCGCTCCAGCAGCCCGCCGAAGGTGAGCGGGTCGAGGTTGTCCATGAAGTGCAGGCGCGGTCCGTCCATCAGCCGCCCGACGCCCGGCACATTCCAGCCGGCGAGCTGGGCCAGGGTCTGGCCACCGAGGCTGGAGCCGCCGGTGCCGAGCAGCACGATGTCCGTCGCCCCGTCCTTGAGGCGGGCCGCGGCCTCCTCGATCGGCGCCAGGTCGCCGGTCTCGTCCGGCAGGGCCAGCAGGGGGAGGCGGCCGCTCTCGCGGTCCTCCCGCAATCGGCCGAGCGCCGTGCCGACGGACGCGATGCCGGCCTCCAGGGCCGTCCGCGGAAGCCCTCCGACGCCGATGCCGGATT
Source organism: Enterovirga sp. (assembly GCA_028290695.1). GTDB lineage: Bacteria > Pseudomonadota > Alphaproteobacteria > Rhizobiales > Beijerinckiaceae > Enterovirga. Next base: position 3,044 of record JAQGJJ010000065.1, read on the forward strand.
CGAGGGCGAGGTCGATGTTCTGGGTGATGGCCATGCGGCGTCCCGTAAGCTGCGGCGGGCCGGCTTACCACGCGCGGTTGCGCCGGTCTCGCGCCCCGAAGCGGGTGCCGGCAAGCCGGTCAGTCGTTGAAGAAATCGTCCAGGCTGGGCTCCCGGCAGGTATAGCCGACGGAGCAGCGCGGCGTGTCCCGGGTCGGAACGAACGCCCGCCGAACCGTCTCGGTCGGCTGGCAGAAGGAACGGTCGGCCACGTAGCGGTCGTAGGTGTGGCCGCCCGTGCCGAGCACGAGCGCGCCGCGCGACAGCACGAGCTGCGCGGCCTGGCTGCAGCTCATCCGGACGCTGGAGGGCCGGTCCTGGGCGGCGGCGCCGCCCGGGGTGGCGAGCGCGAGGGCCGACGCGGCGGCGGCGAGAGCGAGGGTGGCGCGGATCATCGAAACCTCCGGGGACGCGCGCCGGCGCCGGCCCGGAGAGATCGGGCTAGCGGCCGAAGATGCTCTTCAGGAACTGCGCAGTGCGATTACGCTTCTTCTTGCGTTCGAGTTCCTGCGCATCCGTCACCCAGGCGATCTGAACCACCTTGCGCTCGCCGGCGAACGGCTGGTGGCCGTGCCAGGAATTGTCGCCGCGCAGAAACGCGAACACCGTTCCCATGGTGGGCGGAACCTCGACCGCGTAGGGCTCGAAATGCTCGCCGTCGTAGAGGACCCGCAGGCGTCCGCCGCCGTCATCCGCCCAGTTGTCGTTCATGTAGACGAGCATCGTCATGACCTTGGACGGCCCGTCCGTGTGGATCGCGCCGTATTTGGGCTGCGAGCGCTTCATGATGGTGGTGAGCCGCGGAAAGGCGTGCAGGTCGCGCCCGAACTTGCGGGACAGCTCCTCCGTGAGCTCCGGGCTCTCCAGCTCGTCGATCAGGGTCTTGAAGCGGCCCTTGAGCTGGACCTCGTCCACCGTGAGGTAGCCGGGCTTGTCGATGGCCGGAAAGCTGTCGCGGAGGTCGCCGATGGCCTCCTGGCGCAGGAATCCCGAGCCGAGCATGAAATCGTAGGGCTCGGTGGAATGCCGGGCGTTGCGGACGGCGTCGAGGTCGAGAAGCGAGAGAGTCATGGGCAGGCCGATCTGTCGGGTTAACCCCGGTTAACGCCGCCGACGCTCTGGAACAAGAGAACGGCGGGACCATGGCCGGTCCCGCCGTGTCGCATGGGTGGTGACGGAGATCCGTCGGCGGTCAGTCGAGAACCACGACCTTCGCGCCGACCTTCACGCGGCTGTAGAGGTCGATCACATCCTCGTTGGTCATCCGGATGCAGCCGGAGGACACCGCCTGGCCGATCGTCTCGGGCTCGTTCGAGCCGTGGATCCGGTACAGGGAGGAGCCGAGATAGAGCGCGCGCGCGCCGAGCGGGTTGTCCGGGCCGCCCGACATGTAGCGGGGCAGGTCCGGCCGGCGCTGCAGCATCTCGGCCGGCGGCGTCCAGCTCGGCCGTTCGCGCTTGGCCGAGACCTGCTTGATGCCGGACCACTCGAAGCCGGGCCGGCCGACGCCGACGCCGTATTCCACCGCCTCGCCGGGCCGGGTCACGAAATAGAGCCGGCGCTCGCTGGTCGAGATCACGATCGTGCCGGGGGCGTAGCGGGCCGAGAAGGACACGGTCTGACGCGGAACCGGGGAGGCCTGCGCGCGGCCGTCCTCGTCCAGGTACTGCATCTCCGGCTGGTTCATCGGATCGGCCCACCAGCGCGACTGGGCGGAGGCGGGCTGGGCGGCCGCAACGATCGCCGCGAAACCGGCGAATGCGAGAAGCGCGTGGCGCATGTCAGGAAGTCCCGAGTGAGTGGAGCGATCTCAGGGATCGTCGGTATGGCACCACAACGTCAGGCTACGCTTCGGGTTTCAATGTAGCTGGAGGTATTTCGCCCCAGGCCCGCCTAGTCTTAGTGCGTGATCGCGATGGCGCTGATCAAACGTCCGTAATCCGGCTCGCCGCGGTGAACGGAGCGGCGGTAGCTGAAGAAGCGCCCATCGTCGGAATATGTGCAGCATCCGAGCCATTCGGCTTCGCCGATACCGGTCGCTTCCAGCCGGGCCAGGATATAGGCGGGCAGGTCGAAGAAGGCGTGGTCCGGGCGCTCGCTCGCGGCGAAGAAGCGCCGGTGCCCGGCATCCTGGTCCAGGAAGCGGGCCACGAATTCCGGCCCGACCTCGTAGGCCTCCGGCCCGATGGTCGGGCCCAGCACCGCCACGATCTGCGTGCGGGTGGCGCCGAGCTCCTCCATGCGGGCGATCGTCGCCTCGAGCACGCCCGGGAAGGCGCCCTTCCAGCCGGCATGGGCGGCCCCGATCACGCCCGCATGCGGGTCCGCGAACAGCACGGGCCCGCAATCCGCGCTCGCGACCGCAAGGGCGAGGCCCGGCGTGCGGGACGCCATGGCGTCCGCCTTCGGCCGGTTCTCCGCGGTCCAGGGCGCCTCAACCGTGATCACCTCGGGCGAGTGGATCTGGTAGAGGCTGAGAAGCCCGTCCGGACTGACCCCGAGCTCCGCCGCCATGCGGGCCCGGTTCTCGGCCACGGCGGCCGGATCGTCCTTCGAGCCGACGCCGCCGTTGAGCGAGGCGTAGATCCCGGCCGAGGCGCCGCCCTCCCGGGTGAAGAACGCGTGCCGGATGCGCGGAAAGGATGACAGCGCAGGCGCTTCGATCAGCATGTCGGTTCCAACGCCTCCGTGTTCCGTCGGGTCCCGCCCGCCGGCGGCGGGAGCCCCGGCAGCCCGGCGAGCGAGGGATGTGCCAGCGCCACCGCCTTGAACAGGGCGCCCATCTGGGTCTCGCCCGTCCCGGTCAGGCGCGCATGCGCGGCCTCGATCGCGGCGGCGGCGTCCGGCGAGGCGCGCCGCCGGAGCTGCGCGGCCCGG
>JAQGJJ010000096.1 GCA_028290695.1 Enterovirga sp.
CGAGGCCGTCCTTTGCGGGGTCTTGTCATCCGGCGCGTCAGCCGAAGCCTCGCGCCGCCGTCCGGGAGCCCGCGCTGCCGGCGCAGACCTCGGAACCCACCGCACCCATCCGCCCGAACGATCCGGCGATCAAACGAGCCTTCCCGACGAAAGGGCGGGAGGCTTGTGACACCAAATAGGAATATTGTCAACAGGCAGACGGCCCGGCTCGGCACCGGACGTCCGGATACAGACCCGCCCGGCGCAGGTCCCCGGTCTAAGCGGCATCCGGCCCGCCGGCTCGCGCCCGCTTGGGCGGGCGGAGTTCCCGGCCGAACGCCGCTACTCGGCCGCCTGTGCCGGGACCGGGGACGGCGGGGTCCAGCGCAGGATCGGATGGCGGGCGGCCCGGGTCTCGTCGAGGCGCCGGCGCGGGGCGTGATACGGCGCCCCCGTGAACCGGGCCGTGTCGCCGTTTCTCGCCGCCATGGCGAGATCGCGAAGGCTCGCGACGAACAGATCGAGCGAGGCTTTCGATTCGGACTCGGTCGGCTCGATCAGCATCGCGCCATGGACGACGAGCGGGAAATACACGGTCATGGGGTGGTAGCCCTCGTCGATCATCGCCTTGGCGAAATCGAGCGTGGTCACGCCCGTATCCTTCAGCCAGGCATCGTCGAACAGCACCTCGTGCATGCACGGCTTGTCGCCGAAGGGCAGCGACATGAGATCGGACAGGCAGGCCCGAACGTAGTTCGCGTTCAGCACCGCGTCCTCGGAGGCCTGCCGCATGCCGTCCGCGCCGTGCGACAGCATGTAGGCGAGCGCCCGCACGAACATGCCCATCTGGCCGTGAAACGCGGTCATCCGGCCGACGGCGTCCGGATTCTCCGCATCCTCGACGAGCTCGAAGGCGTCGCCGTTCGCCCGCACGAACGGCACGGGCGCGAAGGGGGCGAGCCGGTCCGACAGCACCACGGGGCCCGCACCCGGTCCCCCGCCCCCGTGCGGGGTGGAGAATGTCTTGTGCAGGTTGATGTGCATGGCGTCGACGCCGAGATCCCCCGGCCGCACCTTGCCGACGATGGCGTTGAAGTTGGCGCCGTCACAATAGAAATAGGCGCCGACCGCGTGCAGCGCCTCCGCGATCTCGGTCGCGCGCGGCTCGAACAGCCCGCAGGTGTTCGGGTTGGTCAGCATGATGGCCGCGACGTCGGGTCCAAGCAGCGGCAGGACGTCGGCAAGGTGCACCCAGCCGTCGTCCTGGGCCGGGACGGACTTCACCTTGAAACCGAGCAGCGCGGCGGTGGCCGGGTTCGTGCCGTGCGCCGATTCGGGCACCAGGACGGTCGTGCGCGTCTCGCCCTCGCCCTTCGCCGCGATCGCGGCCTTGATCGCCATCATGCCGAGGAGCTCGCCATGCGCGCCCGCCTTCGGCTGCAGGGCCACGGCCGGCATGCCGGTCAGCGTCGTCAGATAGCGGGCGAGTTCGCTCATGAGGCCCAGCGCGCCCTGCACGGTCGAGACCGGCTGCAGCGGGTGGATGTCCCCGAAGCCGGGCAGCCGGGCCATGCGCTCGTTCAGCCGCGCATTGTGCTTCATGGTGCAGGAGCCGAGCGGAAACAGCCCCGTGTCGATGCCGTAATTCTGCTGGCTGAGCCGCACATAGTGCCGCATCGTCTCGGGCTCGGAGAGGCCCGGCAGGCCGATCGCGGCTTTGCGCTCGAGCCCACCGAGACGGGTCTCGAAGGGTTCTGGCTCCTCGATGTCGACGCCCGTCGTCTCCGGGCGGCCGATCTCGAACAGCAGCGCCTCTTCCTGCGCCAGCGCCCGGTTGCCCGTGAAGGTCGGGCGCGCCGCCAGGATCGAGCCGTCCGGATCGGAGCGGCCGACCGGCGGACGCTCGCCACCGGCGGCGCCGGAAACGGCAGGCTCGTCGGCGACGGCCCGGAGCGAGGTTGGGCGACCTTGGCGGTTCAGCATCACAGAACGTCCTTGAAACCGAGAACGAGCGCCGCCCGGTCCTCGTCCGTGTTCACCTCCGTCGAGGCGACGATGAGCAGGTCCTCGAACCCCGCCCCGGGCAGCAGCCGCGAGGCCGGAACGCCCGCCAGCACGCCCCGTGCAGCCAGCGCCTCCACGACCTCCCGGGCCGGCCGGCGCAGCCGGATCGTGAACTCGTTGAAGAACGTCCGGTTGAGGACCTCGACGCCCGGAACCTCCGCCAGCAGGGCGGCCAGCTTCACGGCGTTGGCGTGGTTCACCCGGGCGAGGCGCGTCAGTCCGGCCTCGCCGAGCAGCGTCATGTGAATCGTGAAGGCAAGGCAGCAAAGACCTGAATTCGTGCAGATATTCGAGGTCGCCTTGTCGCGCCGGATATGCTGCTCGCGGGTCGACAGCGTCAGCACGAAGCCGCGCCGCCCTTCCGCATCCACGGTCTCGCCGCAGAGCCGGCCCGGCATCTGCCGCACGTATTTCTGCCGGGTCGCGAACAGCCCGACATAGGGGCCGCCGAAGGACAGCGACACGCCGATCGACTGACCCTCGCCGACCACGATGTCGGCCCCCATGGCGCCCGGCGATTCGACGAGGCCGAGCGAGACGGCCTCGGTGAACACGGCGATCAGCAGCGCACCCTTGGCATGCGCCGCCTCGGCGACCGGCCGCAGGTCGCGCAGGTTGCCGAACACGTCCGGGTTCTGGACCACGACGCAGGAGGTGTCGGAATCGATCGACCCGACGAGGTCCTCGCCGGCGGACACGTCCGCCGGCAGGGTCACGACCTGGTCGCCGGCCATGCCCGAAACGGTGCGGACGACCTCGGCATAATGTGGGTGCAGCCCGCCCGAGAGCACGGCCTTGCGCCGGCGGGTGACCCGGTGCGCCATCAGCACCGCCTCGGCCGTGCCGGTCGAGCCGTCGTACATGGAGGCGTTCGCCACCTCCATGCCGGTCAGGGCCGCCACCTGTGTCTGGAACTCGAACAGATATTGCAGCGTGCCCTGCGCGATCTCGGGCTGGTAGGGCGTGTAGCTCGTCAGGAACTCGGATCGTTGGATCAGATGATCCACGGATGCCGGGACGTGGTGCTTGTAGGCGCCCGCTCCCACGAAGAACGGCACGGAGGAGGCCGGCACGTTGCGGGCCGCCATGGCGCCCAGGATGCGCTCGACGGCGAGCTCGCCCTTGTGGCGCGGCAGGTCCGGCGGCTCGGGCAGGAGCTTCGCCGCCGGGACGTCGGCGAAGAGCCCGTCGATGTCGGCGACGCCGATCCGGGCCAGCATCGCGGCCCGGTCCGTTTCGCTGAGTGGCAGGTAGCGCATGGTCAGGCGGTCTCGTTGGTGTGCACCAGCCCGGCGATCGTGACCTCGGTCAGAACCGAGTTCGCGATGTAGCAGAGCTCGTGGGATCGGTGATGAAGGTCGGCCAGTTCGGCCGTGCTCGGGCGGCGCTCGCCCGAGAAGGCGATGGTCGGATCGAGCGTCACGGTCGCGACGTAGGGTCGGGCCCGTGCGTTGCGGCCCATGATGCCGACCGCGTCGTCACGGTAGCTGTCCACCACGAAGCCGGCCTTCGCGGCCAGCGCGAGAAAGAACAGCATGTGGCAGCTCGACAGGGCCGCCACGAAGGCTTCCTCCGGATCGACGGCGTCCTCGCGCGACAACGGGGCCGGCACGCTGCTCGGCGCGGCGGAGGCCGGCACCTCGACGCCGCCGTCGAACAGCCAGCGGTGCGCGCGGCCGTAGCGTCCGTCCGAGAAGACGGCGCCGTCGCGCCGCCAATCGACGACCGCCCGGTATTCGGTGGCCACGCGCCGGGCTCAGCTGATGGAGGCGAGGTATTCGGCGTAGGCGGCCTCGCTCATCAGCCCGTCGAGCTCGGCCGGATCCGCCAGCTTCAGCTTGAGGAACCAGCCCTTCCCGGCCGGATCCTCGTTGACGGTGCCGGGCGCGTTCTCGAGTTCGGCGTTGATCCCGATCACCTCGCCGGAGACGGGAGCGTAGACCTCGCTCGCCGCCTTCACGCTCTCCACGACCGCGGCCTCCTCGCCCTTGGCGAGGCTCTTGCCGACGCTCGGCAGCTCGACGAACACGACGTCCCCGAGCTGGGCCTGGGCGTAGTCGCTGATGCCGACCGTGCCGGTGTCGCCGTCGACGCTGATGTATTCGTGGTCGCGCGTGTAGCGGATCGTCATGGTCGGGATCTTTCAGCGTTTGTAGCGGTGGGGGACGAAGGGGAGCTTCACGACCTCGCCCGGGACGCGCCTGTCCCGGATGACGAGGTTCACCTGTGTGCCGGGCCGGGCGACATCCGCCACGACGTAGCCCATGGCGACCGGGCCGCCATGGGTCGGGCCGAAGCCGCCCGAGGTCACCTTGCCGACGAGTTCGCCCTCGCCGTCGAGAATGTCCGCATGCTCGCGGGCGGGCGCCCTGCCCTCGACCTGGATGCCGACGCGGCGGCGCAGCGGCCCCTCGGCCATCTCCTGGGCAATCCGGACCCGGCCCGGGAAGCCGCCCTCCTGGCGCCGTCGCTTGGCGATCGACCAGGCGAGACCGGCCTCGACCGGCGAGGTCTCCTGGTTGATGTCGTGGCCATAGAGCGGAAGCCCCGCCTCGAGCCGCAGCGAATCGCGCGCGCCGAGGCCGACCGGCCTGACCAGCTCCGAGGCGGTGAGCGCGGCCCACAGATCCGCCGCCCGGCCGTTCGCGACCGAGATCTCGTAGCCGTCCTCGCCGGTGTAGCCGGAGCGCGTGACATAGGCCGGAATGCCCGCGACGCTCATCGGCATGCCCTGCATGAAGGCGAGGCCGGGGGCCTCCGGCGCGAGCCCGTCCAGCACCCGCACCGCGTCCGGGCCCTGCAGCGCCAGGAGGGCAAGCCCGTCCTCCCGCTGGAGCGTGACGCCGTCCGGCAGGTGGCCGGCGATGTGGCGGTAATCGGCCTCCTTGGTGGAGGCGTTCACGACGATCAGCAGCTCGCCGCCCTCCCCGGCGGAGGGCGTCGGCGGCCGGGCGACCATGAGGTCGTCCAGGATCCCGCCCTCCTCGTTCAGGAGCTGGGTGTAGCGCTGCTGACCGGGTGCGAGCCCGAGCAGGTCAGCCGGAACGAGGGCTTCGAGGGCCAGGGCGACGCTCGCCTGGTCGGGACCGACCAGCCGCGCCTGCCCCATATGCGACACGTCGAACAGGCCGGCATGGTCGCGCGTCCAGGCGTGCTCGGCCAGGATCCCGGCCGGGTACTGCACCGGCATGGCATAGCCGGCGAACGGCACCATGCGGGCACCGGCCGCCTGGTGCATGCCGGCGAGCGGCGTTTCCTTCAGCGTTTCGGCTGCGATTTCGTCGGCCATCTGGTTCCCGGGTCCGGACACGCACGGCGCAGACCGCGAAACGGCCCGAGCCACGCCCCCTCTGTCCACGGACCTGAGAGATTCCCCCGCCCCATCGGGCGAGGTTACTCCGTCGGTGGGCGCGACCGAGAGGCCGCGCCGCTTTCCAGAGTGCCAGCTCCCGCGCGGTCCCGAATGCCTGAGCGTTTCCGGGGCGGTTGCGCCTTCGGCGTCGGACGCGGCCAGGGCCGGTCCGAACTCTCCCGCGCAGGATCATCGACAGGCGAACATTAAGGAGGGTCGGCGAATGCTGTCAACGCGGCACCGCCCGACGGCGGCGGTTGCACACCGGGACAAGCGGCCCGACATCCAGGCGGACGGACGGAGACGAGGATGATGGATCGGCGGCGCATGCTGGCTCTCACCGCGATGGCGGCTGTCGCGGGGGCCGCCCCGCGCGTCCGGGCCGAAACGGCCGCCAACCAGTGGTTTCCGATCCAGAGCGACGACGGCAAGCCGGTGGCGAATCTCCGTGTCCCGGTGGAGCTCTCGGAGGATATCGAGGATCTGCCTGGCGCGGTGTGGAACGGACCGGCCTCGGCCTCGGCGACGCTGGTCGAGTTCTTCGACTACAATTGCCCGTGGTGCCGCGCCGCCCACCGGGACCTGTCCGAGCTCATCCGGGCCAACCGCGACCTGCGGGTCGGGCTGGTCAACAATCCGATCCTGTCACCCGCCTCGGCCCAGGCCGCGAAGGTGCAGCTGGCGCTTCTCCGCCTGAAGGGAGCGGCCGCGGCGCATGCCCTGACGGAGGCCCTCTATGCGGCCCCCGGCCGCATCGACGGGCCGGGCGCGCTGGCCGCGGCGCAGAAGCTCGGGGCGGATCCGCGCGAGCTCGAGCGGCTGGCGGACGGGCCGGACGTGAAGGCGACGCTGGGCCGGCAGATGCGGCTCGCCGCCTCCATCGGGCTCGTGGCGACGCCCTCCTACGTGATCGGCGGTGCGGCGCTGCTCGGCTATCCGGGCCCGGTCACGCTCGCGCGCGTCGTCGCCAATGCCCGGACCTGCGGCGTGGTGGATTGCTGAGACGGAGCGCCGAACTCAGCCGGCGCCGCGGCGCCGGCCTCGGGGGGCGGCCGCCCGCGCTCCCGAACCGAGCCCGATCTCGATATCGAACTCGCCGGTCCCGGGCGGAACCGCGATGTTGTCTTCGACGACGATCGCCGTCTGCTCGAACTGACCGGCCGGAACCGCGACCGCGACTCGGCGAACCCGCGTCGCGACAACCTGATCGCCCCGCTTCACGGCGATCGTGAGCGGCGCATCGAAGCGACCCGCGCCGCCGCCGGGCCCGAGAAGCGCGCGCAGCTGGATGCCGACCTTCAGCACCACCGTCCCGTCCGGCCGCCCGGTGCATTCGCGGGCCACGTCCGAGATGGCGATCTGGCTACGCACGGCAGCGCCCTCACCGGCCCGGATGGCCGCGCCGCCCTCGATCACGGTGACAGGCGGGCATTCCGCGACCTCGATCGCCTCGGCCGGCGCGACGGGCGGCACCGTGGTGCCGCCGTAGAGGAGGATGTTCTTCAGCGAGCTTCCGCCCTCGTCGGCGGTGCCGGTCGAGCCGCAGCCGGCAAGGCCGAGCGGCAACGCCATCATCCCGAGCCAGGCCAGAGACCGGACGCAACCCACGAACCGCATGACCTCAACCCTCAGGGAAGACTGTCGAAGGCCGGCGCGAAGCCTTCGAGGGAGACCGGGATGCCGACGCCCTCTTCAGGCGTCTGGAACACGATGAAGGTGGCGGTCTTGCCGGTCTTGAGCTGGTTCAGGAGATTGTCCTCCATCACCACCTCGGCCACGCACCCGGTCGTCAGGCACCGGACGAATCCCGCCCGCCCGACATCCGTCTGATCGATCTTGAGGCCGAGGCCCGCCGGAAGCAGCACGCCGAGCGGCGCGACCACGCGCAGGAGCCGGCTCTTGGCGTCCGCCGTCTTCAGCACGATCACGAGCAGCGTCACGTTCGGACGGTCCTCCGCCGCGACATTCTGCACGAGGGCACATTGCTCGGTCTTGGCGCCCGCCGGCGTCTCGCACCGCAGCTGCCAGTCCCCGTGCGTGTTCTTCACGACGCCCTGGGCCCCGGCCGGCGCGGATACGCCCCAGGCCGTACCGAGAAGCCCGAGCGCGAGGGCAAACCTCGCCAATTCGCTGCTGCGTGCCGCCATCTCTCACCCTTCCGCCGGCCAAGCAGGCGGACCAGAGGGAATTTCGGACCATGCCTGCCCTGACCCTGTCAAGCGAAGCCGGCCGAAGCAGCGGTGGATCGAGCCTGCGAAAACGCCGCCCGCCCTTCGGCCCTTATGACGCACGAACCCGCTCCGATCGCGGCGTTGCGTCGGTTCGGACGATGTGTTCTTAGACGGCTTGTAATCAGCGCGGGGGCGCCCGTTGAACCCGCATCGCCACACCGCCCAGAGCTAGGCGGTGTTCGGCCTGGACGAGGTTGGGGATGACATATCGGCTTCGCGACGCGGTGACGGCTCTGGTGGCCGGGACTGCCGCGGTGGGGATCGCGGGCACAGCCCTCGCGGCGGGGGTCGGCCAGCCCGAACACTGGCAGATCGCCATGCAGGAGCCGGTGACCGAGGTCGCCCGGCAGTTGCACAGCTTCCACACCGAGCTGATGTGGATCATCACGGCGATCGTCCTGTTCGTGCTCGCGCTGCTGGTGGTGGTGGCCGTTCGCTTCAACGAGAACGCCAACCCGACGCCGTCGAAGACGAGCCACAACACCGCCATCGAGATCGCCTGGACGATCGTTCCGGTGCTGGTGCTGGTGCTGATCGCAATCCCGTCCTTCCGGCTGCTGCGGAACCAGCTGATCATCCCGAAGGCCGACGTCACCATCAAGACGACCGGCCATTCCTGGTACTGGGAATACGAGTACCCGGCCGACCAGGGCGGCGGGTTCCGGTTCGATTCGAACCTCATCGAACAGGCCGACCTGAAGCCCGGGCAGCTGCGCCTGCTCGCGGTCGACAACGAGGTCGTCGTGCCGATCAACAAGGTCGTGCGGCTCCAGATCACCTCGGCCGACGTGATCCATTCCTGGGGCGTGCCGTCCCTCGGCTTCACCATGGACGCCGTGCCGGGCCGCCTGAACGAGATCTGGTTCAAGGCGGAGCGTGAGGGCGTATTCCACGGCCAATGCCGCGAGCTCTGCGGCCAGCGGCATGCCTTCATGCCGATCGCCGTCAGGGTCGTGAGCGAAGCCGCCTACGCAACCTGGCTGACCGAAGCCAAGACGAAGTTCGCCTCGACAGCGACAGACGGCGCCCGTTTCGCCGACGCCCGTCGCTGATCCAGACAAGAAGGCCAAGAGGTCTCCGATGGCACACGCAGCCGCCCACGCCCACGACGATCACCACCATACCCCGACCGGCTGGCGGCGGTGGCTCTACTCGACGAACCACAAGGACATCGGGACCCTCTATCTCCTGTTCTCGTTCTGCGCCGGCATCATCGGCGGGCTCCTGTCCATCGCGATGCGCATGGAGCTGCAGGAGCCGGGTCTCCAGATCTTCTCGAACCCGCAGACGTTCAACGTCTTCGTGACGGGCCACGGCCTGATCATGGTGTTCTTCCTGGTCATGCCGGCCCTGATCGGCGGCTTCGGGAACTGGTTCGTGCCGCTGATGATCGGTGCGCCGGACATGGCGTTCCCGCGCATGAACAACATTTCGTTCTGGCTGACGGTTGCGGGATTCCTGCTCCTGCTGTCCTCGCTGTTCTTCGAGGGCGCGCCGGGCTCGTACGGTTTCGGCGGCGGCTGGACGGTGTATCCCCCGCTCTCGACCACCGGGCACCCCGGCCCGGCGCTCGATTTCGGCATCTTCTCGCTGCATCTCGCGGGCGCCGCCTCGATCCTCGGCGCGATCAACTTCATCACCACGATCCTGAACATGCGCGCGCCCGGCATGACGCTGCACAAGATGCCGCTGTTCGCCTGGTCGATCCTGGTGACGGCCTTCCTGCTGCTGCTCGCCCTCCCGGTTCTGGCCGGCGCGATCACCATGCTGCTGACCGACCGCAACTTCGGCACGACGTTCTTTGACCCGGCCGGCGGCGGCGACCCCGTCCTGTACCAGCACCTGTTCTGGTTCTTCGGGCACCCCGAAGTCTACATCATGATCCTGCCGGCCTTCGGCATCGTGTCCCACATCATCTCGACCTTCTCGC
>JAQGJJ010000128.1 GCA_028290695.1 Enterovirga sp.
CCCCGATGCCGTAGAAATCGGTGAGGACGAGCGCGTAGGTGAAGAAGATGGCGTTGTAGAAGAAGGCCTGCGCGCCCATCAGGCTGAGCCCGACGGCGGCCCGAAGCCGGTACCGCCGGAACAGGGTGTCGAGCACCTCCCGGAGGGGGGTGTGGCTGCGCGCCCGCAGCCGGACCCGCGGCAGATCCGGTCCCGGCGGCCCTTCGGCCGCATGCGTTTCGATGGAGCGCACGATGGCCTCCGCCTCCGCGCTCCGGCCGTGGGTCACGAGCCAGCGCGGGCTTTCGGGGATGAAGGTTCGCAGGAGCAGGATCGCCAGGCCCAGGATGCCGCCGATCAGAAAGCACAGCCGCCAGCCGATCTCCGGCCCGAACCAGGCCGGGTCCAGCAGGACGATCGAGCCGAGCGCGCCGAGGGCGGCGCCGATCCAGAACGAGCCGTTGACGATCAGGTCCGTCCGTCCGCGATAGCGGGCCGGGATGAACTCCTGGATGGTCGAGTTGATGGCCGTGTACTCGCCCCCGATCCCCGCCCCGGTCAGGAACCGGAACAGGCAGAAGCTCCACAGATTCCAGGAGAACGCGGTCGCGAAGGTGGCCGCCAGGTAGACCGCGAGCGTGACGAAGAAGAGCGTCTTGCGGCCGAGCCGGTCCGTCAGCCAGCCGAAGCCGAGCGCGCCCACGACCGCGCCCGCCAGATAGGCGGTGCCGGCGAGGCCGATATCGGTGTTGGTGAACCGGAGCGCCGGGCTGGCCTTGAGCGCCCCCGAGACCGCGCCCGCCAGGGTCACCTCGAGCCCGTCCAGCACCCAGGTGATGCCGAGCGCCACGATCACGAGCGTGTGGAAGCGGTTCCAGGCGAGCCGGTCGAGGCGGGCCGGGATGTCCGTGTCGACGATGCCGGGACCGACGGCTGCGGCGGTCGTCACGGCCCGGCTCCCGGGCAGGGCGGCCGCCCGGATGCCGTGTGCCGGGCGGTCACCGGGGCGGCCGCGACCTCAGCCGCCATCCCGGAACTCCGGGTAGAGCGTCATGCCGCCGTCCACGAACAGGGTGGCGCCGGTGACGTAGTCCGAATGGTCGGAGGCCAGCCAGACGGCCGCATTGGCGATGTCCTCGGGCTCCCCGATCCGGCCGTACGGGATCAGCTTCAGGAGCTTGGCCAGCGCCTCGGGCGTCTCCCAGGCATCGCGGTTGATCGGCGTCTTGATGGCGCCGGGCGCGATGGAATTGATCCGGATCTTCCTGGCCGCGTATTCCTGGGCGAGGCTCTGCATCATCAGCATCACGCCGCCTTTCGAGGCCGCGTAGTTCACGTGTCCGGCCCACATGATCCTCTCGTGGACGGACGACATGCAGATGATCTTGCCGGCCGCGCGCGACAGCTCCGGTTGGGGATCGCGTGCGAGGTATTCCCGGATCGCGGCGCGGCAGCACAGGAACTGGCCGGTGAGGTTGACGTCGATGACCTTGCGCCAATCGTCGAGCGACATCTCGTGCGCGGGCGCGTCGCGCTGCAGGCCGGCATTGGCGACCAGGATCTGGAAGCTCCCGAAGGCCTCCTTGGTCCTGCGGAAGAGCTCCATGACGTCCGCCTCCGAGGACACGTCCGCGTGCACGACGACGGCCTTGGCGCCGGCCGCCTTCACGGCTTCGGCGGTTTCCTCGGCCCCGTCCCGTTCGCCCCGGTAGTTCACGACGACTGCCGCGCCGGCCCGGCCGAGCCCGATCGCGACCGCCTGCCCGATGCCGGACGATGCGCCGGTCACGACCGCGACCTGGCCGGAAAGATCGAGAACGGGTTTGGTCATTGCATCTCCTGGGGGCGGTCGGTGCGCCGCTCCTGCGCTGGCCGTGCCGGATCAAGCTCCGCGGGCCGGGAAGGGGGGCCTGGCGCCGCGGCCGGGGTCCGAAACGGATGGGGTCAGACCATCCGTTCCAGGATCAGGGTGCCGAGGGGCGGCAGCGTGAGCGACAGGCAGTACGGGTGGCCGTGCGCCTCGCATTCCTCCGCCTGCACGCCGCCGCCGTTGCCGACGTTCGAGCCGCCGTAGCCGGCCGCGTCCGTGTTCACGGCCTCCCTGTAGAAGCCCGGAAGGGGCACGCCGATCCGGTAGCCCTCGCGGGGAATCGGGGTGAAATTCGAGACCACGACCGCGGCTTTGTCCGCGTCCTCGCCGCGGCGCAGCCAGGCGATGACCGAGTTCTCGGCGTCGTCCGCGACCAGCCACTGGAAGCCCGAGGCCTCGCAATCGCGCTCGTGCAGGGCCGGGATGGTCCGGAAGGCGCGGTTCAGATCCCCGATCAGGTTCTTCACGCCGCGGTGGAAGCCGTCCTCCAGCAGGTGCCAGTCGAGCGAGCGGTCGTGGTTCCACTCGCGCTCCTGCCCGAACTCGCTCCCCATGAAGAGCAGCTTCTTGCCGGGGTGGCCCCACATGAAGCCGTAATAGGCCCGCAGGTTGGCGAATTTCTGCCAGCGGTCGCCCGGCATCTTGCCGAGGATCGAGCCTTTCCCGTGCACGACTTCGTCATGCGAGAGCGGCAGAACGAAGTTCTCCGAGAACGCGTACAGCATCCCGAAGGTCAGGTTGTGGTGGTGATAGCGCCGGTGGACGGGCTCCTTGGACATGAACAGGAGCGTGTCGTGCATCCAGCCCATGTTCCACTTGAAGCCGAAGCCGAGCCCGCCCGTGTAGGTCGGGTGCGAGACGCCGGGCCACGAAGTCGATTCCTCGGCCACCGTCATGGCTCCGGGATCGGCGGCATAGACCGTCTCGTTCATGCGCCGGAGAAAGTCGATCGCCTCGATGTTCTCGTTTCCGCCGAAGCGGTTCGGCACCCACTCGCCGTGCTTGCGGGAGTAGTCGAGGTACAGCATGGAGGCGACCGCATCCACGCGCAGCCCGTCCAGGTGGTAGCGCTCGAGCCAGAAGCGCGCATTGGCGACCAGGAAGGCCTGCACCTCGGCGCGGCCGTAATTGTAGATGTACGTCCCCCAATCCTGGTGGAAGCCCTGGCGGGGATCGGCGTGCTCGTACAGGTGGGTGCCGTCGAACAGCCCGAGCCCGTGCGCGTCGTTCGGGAAATGGCCCGGCACCCAGTCGAGCAGGATGCCGATCCCGGCCGCGTGCGCGGCCTCGACGAAGGCCCCGAAATCCTCAGGCGTCCCGAACCGGCTCGTCGGGGCGAAGAGCGAGACCGGCTGGTAGCCCCAGGAGCCGTCGAACGGGAACTCGGTGATCGGCAGGAGCTCGATATGGGTGAAGCCGAGCTCCTTCACATACGGGATCAGCCGGTCGGCGAGCTCGCGGTAGGTCAGGAAGCGGTCGCCTTCCTCGGGCACCCGGGCCCAGGAGCCGAGATGGCATTCGTAGACCGACATCGGCTTGCGGCGCGGATCCCCGTCCCGGCGCGACGCCATCCAGGCAGCGTCGTTCCACGTGAAATCCGGCATCCGGGCCGTGACGGACGCCTGGGCGGGCGGCTTCTCGGCCGCGAAGGCGACCGGGTCCGCCTTTTCGAGCCGTGAGCCGTCGGCCCCGACCAGCTCGTACTTGTAGCGCTCGCCGCTCGTCAGGCCTGGAACGAACAGCTCCCACACGCCCGCATCGTGCCGGAGCCGCATCGGATGGCGGCGGCCGTCCCAGCTGTTGAAATCCCCGATCACGCTGACCCGGCGGGCATTCGGCGCCCAGACCCCGAAATGGTAGCCGGCCTCCCCGCCGATCTCCGCCGGCTGGGCGCCAAGGAGCCTGGGCACGGAATCCGCGCCGACATCCCGGATGCGCCACATGTCCTCGAAGCCCGGCGTGGGACCGTAGCTGTACGGGTCGCGCAGATCCTGGCTGGCGTCCGGCCATTCGACCCGCAGCCGGTACCAGGGGCGCTGTGGGCTCTCGAGTCGCGCCACGTAGAACCCGGCCGGATCGATCCGGGTCATGGCGATGGGCTCGCTCGCCCCCTCCGGCAGGACCCCGACGGACCGCGCGCCGGGCAGCATCGCCCGGATCTCGTACTGCCCGGGCGCCGTTTCGTGCGGGCCGAGCACCGCGAAGGGATTGCCGTGCCGCGCCTCCACGATGGCCGTCACGTCGCCCGGATCGACCGCGAAGCCCGAGCGGACGGCCTTGCCGGCCGGCTGGCGGCCCGCCGGGTCTCGGCCCTTCGCGGCGGCCTTGGGCTGGTCGTCCTGGAGCGTCTCGATGCCCGCCATTACGCTTCCGCTCCCGCCTCGATGATGGAGAGAACGCCCCGAACGGGCGTGTCGATCCAATCCGGCCGGTTGTTGGCCTCGTAATTCACTTCGTAGAGGGCCTTCGACAGCAGGTAGAGGCGCATGAGGCGGCCGCGCGAAGCGTCGTCCGCGACCCAGACGTCGCTGTCCGCCACCGCCGCCCCGTAGGCCCGCAGAAACTCGGCCTCCGTCAGCCGCAGCCATTCGGCCGCGACCTCCCCGATGCGGGTGGCCGGTTCGGGAAGGCGGGCCGCCACCTCGCGGGCCGCCGTGTCGGCGGCATACGCGAAGGAGCGCAGCATCCCGGCGACGTCGCGCAGCGGGGAGGATTTCTGCCGCCGCTCCTCCGCGGGGCGGGCGGGCTCGCCCTCGAAATCCACCACCATCACGTCGTTCTGCACGATCAGCACCTGGCCGAGGTGATAGTCGCCGTGGATGCGGGTCTTGATCGCGCCCCGCGGGGGCGCCGCGAGCGACTCGATCAGGGCCAGGCATTCCGCCTTTCGGGCCAGGAGCGCGGCCGCGGCCGGGCTCGCGGACCCGCCGAGGCCGCCGAGGCCGCCGAGTGCCGCGAAGGCGCGCTCGGCCTGGCTGCGGGCGTCCGCGATCGCGACCTCGATGTCCGCCGCCTTCATCGGCTCGGCCTTGAAGGCCGGATCCTCCGTCGGGGTGGCGAGCGCCAGGTGCATCTCCCCGGTCCGCCGGCCCAGGACCTCCGCGTACCGCAGATAGGGCCCGAAGACCTCGGAGAGCGGGCTCTGCTCGGTCTCGGGCGCCAGCGCGAAGGTGTCGAGCTCGCGCGTCAGGGAATCGAGCGTCAGGCGCCAGGCGTCGCCCTGGTTGCGGACAAAGGCCTGCACGATCGCCAGCGCGGTCGTTTCGCCGTCCGGCGCCACGTGCTCGACGCTGCCGAAGGTCGCCGGCGTGTTGCCGAACTGCGCAACATCGGTGAGGAAGCGGCCGACCTCGAGTTCCGGATGAACGCCGGGCTGGAGGCGCCGGTAGATCTTGAACACCATGGCGTCGCCGAGCTGGATCGACGTGTTCGACTGCTCGCCCGACAGGCGCCGCACCTCGGCGGGAGCGATCTCGATCTCCTCCGGCATCCGGGTCGTGGCCGAGAACCGGATGCGGCCGCCGGCCCGTGTCGGAATCTCCTCGCCCCGCCGCATCGCGGCGACCGCTGAGAGGGAGAATTCCGGCGACGAGCCCGCCCCGTAGGCGAGGCCGACCTGCCGTCCGTGCCGCACCCGCGCGACCGCGAGGCCGAGCAGCGCCTCCTCGTCGGCGCGTTCGTCGACCGCGACGGGGAAGAAGTAGGTCTGGCGCTCGCCGCCCCGCAGGTGGACGTCGAAGCGGGGCAGGACGAACTCGTCCGCGCCGCCCCGGCTCTTCATCACGGCGAAGTCCAGGACCTCGGCCCGCTCGATACGCTGGCCCTTGGCGGCGAACCAGCGCTGGGTGCCGATCATGCGCGGGATGATGGTCCGCTCGATCGCCTCCTTTTCGCGGCCCTCCAGGAGGGACGAGAGGCCCTTGGTGAGAACGAGCGTGAACAGTTCGGGCTGCACGGCCGGACCCGAATGGGTCTCGTGCCCGGCCTCGGCGGCCTGGAGCTGGAACCAGTAGAAGCCGTAGGCCGGCAGCGTGAGCAGGTAGGGCAACTCGCCCACCCGCGGAAAGGCCGTCCCGCCCGTCATCTCCACCGGGATCGAGCCGTTGAACTCGGACAGGTCGAGCTCCACCGCCTGCGGCGCGCGCGAAACGTTCACGACGCACAGGATGTGCTCGCCCTCGTGCTCCCGCAGGTAGGCCAGCACCTTGCGGTTGGCCGGGTACAGGAAGCGCAGGATTCCGCGCCCGAAGGCTCGGCTGGAGCGCCGGATCGCGATCATCCGGCGCATCCAGTTGTAGAGGCTCGCCGGCGTCTTCGCCTGTGCCTCCACGTTCACGGCATCGAAGCC
>JAQGJJ010000016.1 GCA_028290695.1 Enterovirga sp.
GCGGCTGCGCGAGGCGATCACGCCGAAGACGAAGGTCGTGTACATCGTCGACCCCAACAACCCGCTCGGCTCTGCCTGCACTGCGGAGGAAATCGACGGCATCGCGGACCGCCGCCACGATGCCCTCGATCTCCTGCGCCGTGCAGGCCGAGCCCAGCGGATTGTTGGGATCCACGATGTAGACGACCTTGGTCTTCGGCGTGATCGCCTCGCGCAGCCGCTCCGGGGCAAGCCGGTAGCCGTATTCCTCGCCGTAGATCGGGATCTGCTTCACGGTCGCGCCGACCGAGCGGGCGAACGCCATCGGCCAGTTCCAGGTCGGGTCGGTCGTGATGAACTCGTCGCCGGGCCCGAGCAGCGCATGGCACGCGTGGTAGAGCGAGGACACGGCCCCGTCCGACACCATCGCGACCTGCCCGTCGAGGCCGAGATCGGCCACGATGCCGGCCCGCAGTTCCTCGAACCCCGCCGGGGGCGCGTAGATGTGGAACTCCTCGTCCCGGATGCACCGTTCCATCGCTTCGACCACCGCCGGATGCGGCTTGGCATGGTTCGTGTTTTGCCCGAGCCACTTCAGCCCGGGCGTGTTCACCAACCGATCGAAATGTGCGTTTCGCGCCTCGAAAGCCCGCATGGGCGCACCTTCCTTGAACCGCCCCCAGCCAGAGGCACCCCCGGCCACCTACTGCAGGATATGCATGCAGACAAGCCCGTCTTGCATGCAAGCTTGCAACTCGAGGATTTCCGAGGTTAGGTGCCAGGGTCGGTTATTGTGGCGGAGGGTTCGATGACCATCAGCAGGCGAAACGTCGTTCAGGGCATCGGACTTGCCGCGATCGCGAGCACGGGGCTCGCACGTCCGGCGCTGTCCCAGGGCATGACCAAGGTCACCTTCACGACCTCCTGGATCCCCGAAGGGCCGAACCTGTTCGCCTACGTCGCCCGCGATAAGGGGTTCTGGAAGAAGCACGGCCTGGACGTGTCGGTCGCGCGCGGATCCGGCTCGGGCGCCGCCGCGCAGGCCGTTTCGGCCGGGACCTTCGATTTCGGCATGGCGGCGACGCCGACCGCCATCGTGCAGGCGGCGCGCGGCCTGCCGATCACGTGCATCGGGCAGATCAACTATGACGCCCTGATGGGCATCGGTGTCCTGGCCGGCTCGTCGATCAAGACCCCCAAGGACCTCGAGGGCAAGAAGCTCGGCGCCAGCGTCACGTCGGGCGAGTACCCGTTCCTGCCGCTCTACGCGCAGAAGAGCGGCTTCGACATGAGCAAGGTCAACCTGCTGCAGATCGACGGCAAGGTGCGCGAGCGCTCCCTCATCGAGAAGCAGGTCGACGCCGTCTCGTCCTTCGCGACCAGCACGATCCCGTCGCTCGCGCCGCTCGGGACCGACCTGCGCTTCATGCTGTTCCGCGACGCCGGCCTGGAGTTCTACGGCCAGTCGCTGACGACGCAGCCGGCGCGGGTCGAGAAGGACCCGAAGCTGTGCGCGGCCTTCGTGGCCGGGGCCATGGAGGCCATCAAGTTCACGATGACCAACTTCGACGAGGCGGTCGACATCTTCCTGAAGGCCAACAGCGAGGTCGCCATCAGCTCGACCGGCAAGGCTTATTCGCAGATCGGGCTCGGCCTCACGAACCTGACGAACCTCGTCCCGGAGGTGAAGGAGCACGGCTTCGGCTACGCCGACCCGAAGAAGGTCTCCACCATGGCGGACCTCGTCGTGCAATACGCCGCCGGCGACAAGGCGCAGAAGCCGGACACGGCCGCGCTCTTCACCAACGCCTTTGCCGGCACCGTGAAGCTCGCTCCGGAGGAGGCCAAGGCGGCCGAGACCGCCGCCGCGCCCTACCGCAAATACGTGGTCTGAGACGCATGTCGGCGCAGCTGCTGGAGGTGCCGCGTCTCGTGCGGCCCGAATCTCTCGTCAGGATCCAGCAGGTCGAGAAGACCTATGCCGGCCGGCAGGGGCCCGTGCGGGCCGTGGCCTCGGCCTCCCTCGAAGTCGGCCGCGGCGAGTTCGTGTCGCTGCTCGGCCCGAGCGGATGCGGCAAGAGCACGCTCCTGATGATCATCGCCGGGCTCGAGACGCCGACCAGCGGCTCGATCCTCCTCGACGGCTCCCCGGTCACCGGGCCCCGGCGCGACATCGGCATCATCTTCCAGGACGCCACGCTCCTGCCCTGGAAGAGCGCGCTCGAGAACGTGCTGTTCCCGGTTCGCATCCTGCGGCTTCCGCTGCGCAAGTACCGGGAGCGCGCGCACGAGCTCCTGGCCATGGTCGGCTTGACCGGGTTCGAGAACAAGAAGCCTTCGGAGCTGTCCGGCGGCATGCGCCAGCGCGTCGCGATCTGCCGCGCGCTGATCCACGATCCATCCATCCTGCTGATGGACGAGCCGTTCAGCGCGCTCGACGCGATCACGCGCGACCAGATGAACGCGGCGCTGGCCGACATCATGGAGAAGACCGGCAAGACCGTGATCTTCGTCACCCACTCGATCCGGGAGGCGGCGTTCCTGTCCGACCGGGTGGTCGTGATGGGCGGACGGCCCTCGCAGGTCATCCTCGACCTCGCCATGCCGTTCCCGCGCCCGCGCCGCTTCGACATCGAGGACGGGGCGGAGTTCAACGCGATCTGCCGCAGGCTCCGGCTGACGATCGAAGAGGCCCATGGCGGGCCGGCGCAGTCCGGCACCGCCGCACGCGCGAATTCGGTGGAGTAGGGTCATGGCCGCCGCAATCGGAACCGAAACCGGCGTCATGGTCGCCGCCCCCGACAACGGGACGCGAGCGGGCCTTCTCGGCATCCGCTCGGTGGTGCTGCCGATCGGGCTCGCCGCCCTGGCGCTCGCGGCCTGGCAGGCCTTCGTGGTGATCGGCAAGATCCCGCCCGTGATCCTGCCCTCGCCAATCTCGACCCTCGCCTACATCGTCGAGCGCTGGGACATCCTGCTGACCCACGCCACCCCGACGACGCTCGAATCCGCGCTCGGCTTCCTCCTGGCGACGGTGCTCGGCATCGTGCTGGCGATCATCATCACCTACTCGGCGGTCGCCCGCGAGGCGCTGTATCCGAACCTCGTGTTCTTCCAGCTCATCCCGAAGATCGCGCTGGCGCCGCTCTTCATCATCTGGCTCGGCGTCGGCACGCAGTCCCGCGTCGCTTTCTCGGTGTTCATTGCCTTCTTTCCGGTCGTGATCGCCACAACGGCCGGCTTTCTCAGCGTCGATCGCAGCATGCTGCGGCTGTGCCGCTCTCTGACCGCCAGCGAGTGGCAGGTGTTCACGCATGTGCGCTTCCCGGCGGCCCTCCCCTACATCTTCTCGGGCATGAAGGTCGCGATCACGCTGGCCATCATCGGGGTCATCATCGGGGAATTCATCACCGCCCAGGCGGGGCTCGGCTACCTGATCATCTTCGCGACGGCGCGGGCCGACACGGAGGTGTCGATGGCGGCCATCGTGGTTCTTTGCGTCTGCGGCCTTCTCCTTTATGGGCTCGTCGCCCTCGGCGAATTCATCGCGAACAGGGTGTTCTCCTCGGAAACCACGTGATGGCCCAGGTCACTTCGGCCGCCCCCAAGGTGGCGCGGCGGCGTCCGGACTCGACCTCCCCGGCGGCGGCCGAAGAGATGTCGCTGTCCGGCGACATCGCGAAGCGGCTCGAGGAGGAGATCCTGCGCGGCCGCGTGCGTCCGGGGCACCGCCTCGACGAGCGCGAGCTGTCCGAGCGCTACGGGGTGTCCCGCACGCCCGTCCGGGAGGCGCTTCAGCGCCTTTCCGCGAGCGGGCTCGCCGTGGCGCGCGGCCGCCAGGGCCTGCAGGTCGCGCAACTGTCCGTGGCCGATCTGATCGATGCCCTGAGCGTGGTGGCGCAGCTCGAGGCGCTCGCCGCCAGCCAGGCCGCCCGCCGCATCCTGCCGGAGCAGCGCAGCCTGCTCAGGGAGGCGCACGAGGCCTGCGAGCTGGCGCTGGAGAAGGGTGACGCGGACGCGTTCTACGACGCCAACCTCGCCTTCCACGATGTCGTGGTCGCGGCGAGCCACAACCGCGTTCTCCAGGACGAGATCCGGCGGCTGTCGCTGAAGACCGCCCCCTACCGCCGCGCGATCACGTTCCAGCCCGGCCGAATGACCGGGTCGGTGCCTGAGCATGCGGAGATCCTGCAAGCGATCCTGGACAACGACGGCAAGCGCGCCTCCGAGCTGATGAGCCGGCACATTACCCTGCTGACGGAAGGCATCGCGGATTTCCTCCAGTTCGTGCGCGCGTCCGGCGACCGGGTTCTGTTCGCCGAGACGGCCTGACGTCCTGCCGAGGACGGCGTTTCGGAGGCAGTCGTCCCCGCAACGCGCCGCCGCCCGCGCGCCCCGGCGGCCCGAAGGCGGCGGCAGCGCCCGAGCGCTCGTTCTGGGCCGCCCGTTCGACAGCGAAACCCGCCGTAGGCTGCCTGATGCGTCAGGGCGGTCGGCGTCCCGGGGAGCCCGCTCAAGGCCTACAGGTCAGGTCTGAGAACGCGGTCCGGTGCGCTCCTCGAATCGAGCTTTGGCGTACGCCGAGTCCACGAGCCCCATGACCGGGACCATGTCCTGCAGGGTCGCCAGCGGAGCCCGGCCGGTCCGGGCTCTCTCCAGCACATCGGCCACGAAGCGCGCATAATTGGGGACGTTCGTTGTCCCGATCGCGAGCCGCTCGCTGTTGCCGGCGTGGTCGAGCACCTCCACCGTGCGGGGGTCGTGGGCGATGATGTAGCGCTCTCGCGTCCTGACGGCGAAATGCATGTCGAACGTGCTCGTCGGGCCCGGGTAGAGATAACCCGTCTCGACGAGGCAGGTCCGGTTCCCGGACCTGAGCGTGACTGCGGAATAATCCTCGACCGCGTGGCCCCATGAAGCGTTGGACATGGTGGCTTGCGAAACCTCGACGTCGGCACCCAGCAGCGTCAGGGCGAGATCCAGAAAGTGCACGGCGAGATTGATCGTGCAGCCGCCTCCCGAGAGGGCCGGGTCGAGCATCCAGCCGCATCCGGCATCGAGGTACCGGGCCGGATATCCTGCTATGAAGCGGAAGCTCATCGTCTGCACGCCCTCGCCACGGGCGGCTTCCGCCTCCAGCAGCGGGGTGAGATCGCCGTCACGGAACACGAGCGGCACCGCCGCGAAGGCGCCGCGGGCCCTCGCCAGTTCGGCCAGCGTGGCGACATCCCGCTGGGTCACGCCGCACGGCTTCTCGATCGCGAACGGGATACCTTCCTCTATGAGGAAGCGCGCCTCGTCCGGCATGTCGACATGGCGCCCGAGCGCGAACACGAAATCCGGTCGCGTCCGCCGGCACAGCTCACGGAAATCCGTATCGCCCGCACAGCCCAGGCGCGCCGACACCTTGCTGACGTACGCTCCATCGGGATCGCTGATGCCGACCACCTCGGCATCCGGGAGGGCGAGAAAGGGATCGAGATAGAGTGGGAGGTGCCAGTGCGACGCCCCGATGAACGCAACCTTCACGAGGCCCCTCCGTCCGTCAGTAATTCGCGTAGAGATTGATCAGGTCGATCGCGGAGGCGATCGGCCCGAAGGCGGTCGTGTCGACCGGCCGGTCGCCAGTATCGGTGATCCCGACCGCGACGTAGAACTCCGTCCCGTCCTTCGCCGGGCAGGAGAAGACGCGGGTCTGGGCCACTTCCGGCCGGCCGTCGAAGAGCCGCCGCGCGCCGGCCAGGACCCTGTCGCCGTCGGATGCGGCGAGAGCCGCGAACCGGATCAGAAGCAGGCGGGCCGTGCGTCGCGTGATGGCGTCGCCGGGCAGGATCTGCACGCCGGCGGATCTGTGGACCCGGACCCGGCTGGTGACGCGGCGCGTCCAGGGGCTGAAATGCTCTCCGGAGACGCGGGCGTACTCGGCGCCGTCCAGGACGTCCACGGTGTTGAGGTCGTAGAGAGCGACGTAGCGCGGCGAGCCGGAAACGCAGACGAAGCGAATGCCGCTCTCGAAGCCCGGCACCGCGAGGCGCTCGGGAACGTGCTCCGTGTCGTACCAGGCGTTGAACTCCTCCTCGAGCGCAGGCGGAGGCTGCATGGTGACGAGGAGAATGCCTTTCTGGCTCATGCGTACGTCACTCCGTCTGCGTTCGGCTGGCTGGGCGCGGGCCCGAGCGCGGCGGACAGGAAGTCCGTTACGTGCCGGGCGAAGATTTCGGGCCGCTGATAGGGAATGAAGTGCGCGCCGTCCTCGATCTCGACAAGCTTGGCGCCCGGGATCGCGTCGGCGAACACCTGGGCGCGCTCGGGCGGCAGAAGGACGTCGTGCCGGCCTGCGAGAACCAGCGTCGGACACCGAATACGTGGCAGGTCGCCGGACGCATCGAAATCGGCGGCTGCGAGCGCCGACAGCGCGTAGGCCTCCGGATCCTGGGCGGCGAAGCGGTCGTAGTAGCGCCGGTACCGGTCGTCGCGTGGCTGCTCCAGGAAAGCCCGCTCGACGGCGGCCGGAAGGATCGCCGCCAAGCCGCCCTCGCGAAGCGCCTTGGCCCGCTCACGCAGTCCTGCGGCCGCGGCGGCCGTCGATCCCGAGGCGGCATTCGCCGCAACGAGCGCCAGACAGGCATGGATATGACGGGCCGCATAGCGGGCCGCCACCATCGCGCCGACGGCGCAGCCGACCGGGACGACACGCTCGAGCCCGAGTTCGGCCCTCACACCCTCGAGGTCGGCGATGTGCTCGTCCAGCGTCACGGGGACGGTCGACGACGGCGACGACCCGGCGCCTCGGAGGTCGGGAACGATGCAGGCGAAGCGTTCCGCCAGGATGGCGACGGCCTCGTGCCAGACCGACCCGTCCGCTCCCAGCGGATGGATGAAGAGCAGGGCCCGTCCGTGCGACGGCCCTGCAACCCGGTAATGAAGCCCGTCAGTTCGGGTCATGACGCCTGCGCGGCGGGGGCGACCTCGTCCAGGAAGGCGACGATCGCGGCCGCGTACGCGGCCTCCGTCTCGATCTGCATCATGTGCGGAGCGCCGGGCAGCACGGAAAGACGCGAGCCCGGGAGGGCGCGGGCCAGGGCGTGCGACGCCTCCGGTGCCGTCGCCGCGTCGCACTCGCCCGCGACGACGAGCGAGGAAACCCGCAGCGACGGAAGAGCCGACAGGGCATCGAAGCCAGAGATCGCGTGCCAGCCCGCGGACCAGCCGGCCGGATCGTCGGTCGCGAGGCGCTGCCGCACCCGCTCGACGCGTGGGTCGCTCCTGAAGTTTGGCGTGAACCAGCGCTCCAGCGTTTCGTCGAGCACGGCCGCCATTCCGCCCGCCTCGGCCTTTGCTCCGCGCTCGCGCAGCGCCTGGCGCGCGCCGACCGGTATGCCGCCGGGACATCCGCACGGCACCAGCGCCTCGACAGCTTCCGGATGGCGGAGCGCGAGCACCTGAGCGATCATCCCTCCGAACGACAAGCCGATCGCGGCGCACGGACCCAGTCCGGCAACGGCGATCGCGGACGCAACATGATCGGCGTAATCCTCGATCGACGCGCCGCGTGGCGCCGGAGGCGAGCTGCCGTGCCCCGGGAGGTCGAGCGCCAGGATGCGCCGCCCGGTCGATGCGAGGCGGTCCGGGAGCGAGCCCCAGAAGCTTCGGTCGAGGCCGACCGGATGAAGGAGGACCACGCCCCGCCCGGCACCGATATCCGTTCCGCTGAGCGGCATGCCGATCACGGCCCCTCTCAGGAGCCGGAGCCCTGGCCCTCTTCGATCGGCACGAGGAAGCGACCGTCTTCGATGCGCTTCACGCCGTCGACATACAGGGTCGGCTCGAGAATGACGCCGTCGAGGTGGATCTTGGACCGGATCGTCCCGCCGACGTCGATGTTGGTTCCGAGGCCGAAATGCATCGCGCCGAGGATGTTCTTGTCCTCGCGCTGGATGCCCCGCACCACGGCCTTCGCGTTCACGCCGACCGACGCCTCGGCCGGGCACATATAGGCGTTCTCGTCGCCGTACTCGGCGAGGTAGTCGCGGAGGATCCGTGCTTCGGCGCCGCCCGTGATCTCCACCACCCGGCCCTTTTCGACCTGCAGCACGATGGGATCGTAGATCCGCCCGATGTGGTGCATCGTCAGCTCGATCACGAGCTTGCCCTCGGCCGTTCCCTCGATCGGAGCGACATTGTATTCGCCGGTCGGGAACAGATAATAGAGCAGGCCACCCTCGCGGTTTTCGTCCTTGCCGAAATCGATGATCTTGTACGGATCGTAGCCCGGACCTGGTTTTGGCGGGATGGTGATCTTGTTGTCCACGCTATACGTGAAGTCGGTGCCGTAGCGGGAGGTCACACGGCAGGTCTTGGCACCGGTACCGAACACGTTCTTCGCGACGAAGTGCTTGCGCTCCATGACTTTCGTCATGTCCTCGGTGATCGCCCCCGACTGCATCCATTCCAGCGTCATGCCGCCGTCCATGCAGATCGCCGGTATGCCGGCCTCCATGGCCCGAAAATTCGCGGCGCTGTGCAGCATACCGGTCGAGGCCAGGAGCACGTTCACGCTCGAGCGCATCATCGCCTCGCATACGGCCGGCGGCGGGTCGTAGTAATCCGCGGGCCGGCGCTCGAAGAGCGCCAGCGTCGGTTCCGCGCCGAGCTCCTTGCAGATGTTCATGACGGCCTGCCAGACGCGCGGATCGTGCGCCGTGTCGGACAGGATCAGCACGTTGTCGCCGGGCTTGAGGTTCCGCGCGAACGGACGTCGGATATATTCGAAACCGCCCGTCACAAAGGCGCCAGCAGACGAACTCATCTTGATCTCCACAGAACGTCGAACCCAGTACGGCAGTTCTCAGCCGGGCAGCCACAGGGCGATTTGCGGGAAGGCCAGAACCAACCCGAGAACGACCAGCATTGCACCGAGGAACGGCAGAATTCCGATGTAAAGGTCGAGCGGCTTCACAGGCGTGCCGCCGCTTACCCGCTCGGTCATGCCTTGCAGGATAAACAGGTTCATCCCGACCGGCGGGGTGATCAACGCCGCTTCGACCAGAATGACGACGAGGATGCCGAACCAGACGAGGTCGATCCCGAGCGCCTTCAAGAGCGGCAGGATCACCGGCAGCGTGATCACAACGATCGAGAGGCTCTCCATGAACATGCCGAGCACGAGATAGAGCGCGCAGACCAGGAGCACGAACTCCATCGGCGAGAGCCCCAGCCCGATCACCCACCGGGTCATGGCGGTCGGCACGCCGAGATACGACACGACGAACTGCAGCAGGAAGGCGCCGATCAGGATGAACATGATCATGGAGGTCGTCGTAGCGGTCGCGAGCAACGTCTCGCGAAGCATGACCCTGTTCAGCCGGCGGTTGACGGCCGCAATCCCGATGGCGCCCGTGACCCCGAAGGCGGCTGCCTCGGTGGCGGTCGCGACCCCGGCATAGATTGTGCCGAGCACGAGCACGATGAGGATCGCCACCGGGACGAGACGGCTGAGGCTGGCGAACATCTCCCGCCAGGAACTCGGCTCGATGCGGGGCGCAACCGTCGGATCCACCACCGCGAAGGCGTAGATGACGACCATGAACAGCGCCATCATGACGAGGCCCGGCACGATGCCGGCCATGTAGAGGCGCCCGATCGATTCCTGCGCAAGCACGCCGTAGACGATCATCACGATGCTGGGCGGGATCAGGATGCCGAGCGTCCCTCCCGCGGCGAGCGAGCCCAGCGCGAGCTTGTTGCTGTAGCCGCGTTGCCGGAGAAACGGCAGAGCGACTCCGCCGACCGTCGCGGCCGTCGCCGCGCTGGAGCCGGAGATGCATGCAAACACGCCGCAGGCGGCGATGTTGGTGTGGAGGAGGCTTCCGGGCAGCCGGTTCAGCCACTTCGACAAGGTGGCGTACATCCCCTCGGTGACCCCGCTCCTGAGCAGGATCTCGCCCATCAGAATGAACAGCGGCAGCGCGACGAGCGTGATGTTGTTGAGGGCGTTCCACGGAATCGTGGACAGCATGTCGAGGATCGGTCGATCGCTGAAGGCTTCGCCCATGACGATGGCCGTCATGCCGAGCGTGACTGCGACGTAGAGACCGAGGCTGAAGGCGATCAGCAGGATCGCGAGCAGCGATGCGAGGATGAGAGTCACCTGACTGCCTGCCCGTTCATACGTCGTAGGTGGCGGGAGTCGGAGCGGCGTCCTGCTTGGGGACGACGTTCGTCAGCGCGAGAACCAGGAGCAGGACCGCCTGCACGGTGAGGATCGTGAAACCTATCGCGACGAGCGCCTGCGGAACCGCCAGAGGAGCCTGAAGCATGGAGATTCCGCGCGCGTCCATGTCGAAGGATTCCTGCGCGAGGCCCCAGGAGTAATAGGTGAGCATGCCCGTGAAGACCGTCGCCATGGCGAGGCCCCATGCGGCCAGAACCTCCCTCACCCGCGGCGAGAAGAATGGCATCAGGACATCGATGCGGACATGACCGCCCGTCCTGAGCGCGTGAGCCATGGCCCAGGTCCCGGCGATCGCCAGGGTATAGCCCGACACGTCGTCAGTGACGCCGCTATAGGGGAAGCCGAACTTCCGGCCGAGCACGTCCCACGTCATGTAGAACGAGAGGATCAGGAAGGCCGCCCCGGACAGATACGCCATCCCTTCCGTCAGGCGATGGATGGCGGCTTCCACGGTTCGCACGCCTCTGCTCAAGGCCGGATCTTCCGGCCGGTCGAGGCGGGTCTCTCCGCGGGGGAATGCGGTGTCATGGGGCTCGGTCGGCATCTGTGCCCCGTTACGGAACGGAGAAGCCGACGATGGGCGAGAGCGTGCCGTTGAAGGCCTTCGAGGCGTCCGGCCCGGCCCGCTTGACCCAATTCGCCACGACCACCTCCCGGGCCACTTTGGTGATCTGCGCCTGCCATTCGGGCTTGCCGGGAATGGTCGCCTTCAGGCCCTTCTCGATCGAGAGGTCGAGGCCGGCCTTCGTATCGTCGGCCCCGAGCGACCAGCCGAGTTCGTTCATCCGAGGCTGCATCGCTTCGACGACCTTGCGGAACTCCGGCGACAGCTTGTCCCAGGTCTTCCGGCTCACGACGACGAAGCCTGCACCCGGGCCGAGCTGGAGATCGGTGACGTAGCCGAGGACCTCCCAGAGCCGGAGGCCCGCGCCGCTCTCCGGGCCCGTCACGACGGCATCCACCGTGCCACGCTCGAGTGCAGTGTAGATCTCGGCCAGCGGAATCGAGACCGGCTCGGCCCCGAGGGCGTTGAAGAAGTCCGCCTGACCCTTCGAGAAGATCCGAACCTTCTTGCCCTTGAGAT
This sequence comes from Enterovirga sp., assembly GCA_028290695.1. Classification (GTDB taxonomy): domain Bacteria; phylum Pseudomonadota; class Alphaproteobacteria; order Rhizobiales; family Beijerinckiaceae; genus Enterovirga. The sequence continues at coordinate 11,298 of JAQGJJ010000016.1, forward strand.
CCTCGAGCGAGTTCATCGGGAACTTCGACCAGAGATACTGGGACGAAAAGGCGAAGGAGGCGATCGGCTTGCCGCCGATCACGCGCTCGCGGGGCTCGACGACGGCCGTGCTCCACGCCTCGTAGGCGCGGCGGGCCTGGTCGTAATCCTTGAACACGCCCGGAAGCTGCACGCCCTCCATGAGCGGGACGTCGCCCGAAACGTAGCCGGTCACGACCTCCGCCATGTCCATGAGGTTGGCGTTGAGAATCCGGATCAGCTCCTGTCCGGTCAGGCCCAGCTCTGGAAAGCTCGATACCTCGAGCGAGATCTTGCCGCCGGTCTGCCTCGACAGCTCCTGCGCGATCCAGGGCCACTTGTCCGTGAACTGCTTGGAATTACGGGTGTTGGAGACCGCTTTCCAGGTCATCGGCCTGTCGGCTTGCGCTCGGGCCTCCCCGAACACGCCACCCACGAGCCCCGAAGCTGCAATCGCCGCGACCGCATACCCGACCCGAAGCCAAGCCCTGCCCATCACGATTCCTCCCGTTCAGCAGTTCGTTGACTGCCTTCTTATCTGTCGACAGTTATGTGGCGGGCATTCTGTCGTCAACGGGTTTTTGCGCGACGATGGCTGTTTTAGCCCCTCGCTCGTCGCCTGGAACGTCAAAGTGTCGCCAGAAGCTCAGCGGCTCTTAGGCGGCACCGTGTCCGGCAGGATCATGTCGCCGGCCAGGAGCACGTACCAATAGGTGTGATCGGCATGGTGGACGATGGTGTTCTCGAGGCTGCGCACGAGGAGATCGCCCTCCCCTGAATGGGCTGCCGCGATGTGAGCCACCTCTTCTGGCAGGCCCACGGTAAGGCAGATGTGCGCGCCGTAGGCCGGGTGACGGATCGACGGTCGGCCCGTGCGCCGGGACGACGCCTCCCAGCGGCGGCGGCGCTCGGGATCGAACTCCCAGGCCTTGCCGATGTCGTGGCAGAGACCTCCCGCGGCGACGATGTCTCGGTCGATCTCCAGTTCCGGATAATGCTCGGCGAAGTCGTCGGCGAGCTTCAGCGCGAGCCGGGTCACCCCGCGAATATGATCCGTCTGGTCTCCGCGCTTCAGGACCATGATTCCAGGGTTCCCGGCAGGCGGAATCTCCCGGACCGAGCGGAAGCTGCTTTGGGCCAGGGCGAGGCACCAGGCAGCCACCACGAGATCCTGCAAAGCGGGATCGCGAATCTCGGCCACCTCAGGCAGTTCCTCCCGGATCTGGGCGGCCCGATCGACCTGTTCGGGTTTCGGCATGCTCTTCTCCGGGTCAGTCATCCGCAAATCTCAGCGTCCGCCCGGATGCGCTTCCAAATAGCGTTCGAGCGCCGACAAGGCGTTGATGTGATTGGACCGTATCAAGGCTGCGGCGAGTGTCGCGTCGCGATCGTCGTAGGCGCGAAGGATCCGCGCATGATCGTCGAAGGAGCGGTCCAGGCGCCCGGGCTGCTGAAGGCTCAGACGCCGCAGCCGCGCCGTACGGACCACGAGCGAATCGATGATGCGCTTGACGGTGCGGTTGTTCGCCAGTTGCGCATTGCGGTCGTAGAAGTCGAGATTGGCCCAGACGAACCCGTTCAGGTCGCCCGCCCGATAGGCCGTCTCCATGGCGCCGAAGGCCTCACGCAAGCTCTTGAGCCCTTCCGCGGTGGCCGTGCGGGCCACATCGGTCGCTACGATCTCGAAAAGCGCCGCGCGGGCGCGATAGATCTCCCGGATCTCCTCGATCGACAGCGTCGCAACGCGAGGTCGCTTTCGGGGCTGGACGTCGACCAGCCCTTCCTTCTCCAGCAGCATCAGGGCTTCCCGGATCGGCGTCCGGCTCGTCCGATACCGGCGCGACAACTCGACCGAGTTGAGGTCGTCCCCTGGCAATCGATAGCCCTCGATCGTCTCGGCACCGACCTCGCATGCGATCCGGGTGACCAGGGACGGCCGGTCGTGTCCTTCGGCCACGATACGCCGCACCACCTCCTCCGCGCGCGCAAACGAGCGCCGGTCGGCGATGTCCGGCTCGCCCGTCCGGTCGGGCAAGCGCAGGGTCGGATCACCCTCCGCAGAGACCTCGTCCCCGGACCCGTGTTCTGCGGAGTGCTTCACGATCACGCCTCTAAGCCACGCTTCCCGGGCCGACGCCGCGCGGTGCACCCCAGAATCGTACCGGGCGCCCGATCAGGCCGCGCGTTCGGCATCTCTCCGCCCGGATGCGCGACCGGACGACCCTGCGTCCTTAGCCGGATATCGCCGATGCGGCTCGGGAAACAACCCGCGCGGCCAGTTCTGGAGAACCACGATGAAGCCGACACCGATCACGAGCTGGCGAAGAGCTCCTATCTGGACGGCCGAAAGCCCGGGAACGAGCTCGGCCAGGAACCGTGTTCCTTCGACGACCGTGACGACCAGGAACGCACCTGCCACCGCCCCGACGTTGTTGCCCCGTCCCCCCAGGATCAGCGCCAGGAAGATGTAGATCAGAAGCTGCGGCTGAAAAATCTCAGGCGAGATGAAACCGATGTAGTGGACGTAGAGGCCTCCAGCCAGCCCCATGAGGCCGGCCCCCACGGTCAAGGCTTTCATCTGGAAGGCGAAGACGTGCTTTCCCGCGGTGGCGGCAATCATTGGATCTTCGCGAACCGCGCGGAGCACGCGTCCGAACGGGGACCGGCGCAGGATCTCGGCCACTCCGAACGTAAGGGCCAGGACCGCCAAGCAGAGAGCCAGATAGGCGACACCGAAGCTCACGCCTTGGAGGTCATGCCCGAGCCTTGGCACCTGGCTGATTCCGTCCGTGCCGTTCGTCAACCAGATCTCGTTCTGCGCGATCAGCCCCAAGATTTGCGCGAAGCCGAGCGTCGCGATCGCCAGGTAGTCGTCGCGCAGCTTGACAAGCGCCACACAGGTGAAGGCGCCCAGCAGAGCGGCCACCGCGGTTCCGGCGATCACGCCGACAAAGAGCGGCAGCCCGAGCTTCGCGGTCAGCAGAGCCGATGCATATCCGCCGATCGCATAATATCCGAGGATGCCGAGGTTCACCAAACCGGAGATGCCCCACATCAGGTTCAAGCCAACCGCCAGCAGCGCGTAGATGCTGCCGAAGGTGAGAACGCTCAGCGTATAGATGAGCATGGATCCCTCCTATCGCTTCCCGAGAATGCCGCGCGGAAAGAACAGCAGCGCGATGATGATGGCGAAGAAGCCGATGGCGGAGCGGTACGCCACCGGAAGCACGAGAAGCGAGAGCTCCTCCGCCACGCCGACCAGGAGGGCACCGGCAACCGCGCCCGCGACGTTCCCGAGCCCACCGAGGACCGCGGCTGCGAAGATCGGAAGGATGACCCGAAACCCGACCGTCGGCTCGATCGCGGCGTCGAGCGCGATCAGAACCCCTCCGATCCCGGCCAGGCCCATGCCGATGAAGACAGCCAGACGGGAGATGAATTCCGGATCGATGCCCTTGATGTCCGCCAGAACAGGGTTGTCGGCGACCGCCCTCATCGCCTTGCCGATCGACGTGAAGGCGAGCAAGCAGAACAGCGCCACCATCACGGCCGCCGCGATCAAGAAGTTGTAGAATTGTTGCGGGGCGATGTGGAGGCCGCCCAGGACCCAATCTCGGTACACGGGAATGTTAAGCGCCTGGACCGTATTTCCGAAACCGAACCGCAGCATGTTCTCGAGCACGAGGTTGAGCGCCATCGAGGCGATCGCAACGGTGATCGGGCCGTGCCGCCGCAGGGGCTTGAGCGCCAGGTGGTCGCTGGCCACCCCGACGACACCGGCGGCCACGAAGGCGATCGCGACGGCGGCCACGATGGGCAATCCGAGCACCGTGTTCACGACATAGGCCGCGTACGCTCCGAGCGCGATATGGGCCGCGACGGAGAAGTTGCTGACCTGAAGGACGGCAAAGATCAGGCTGAACGCGATTGCCGGGACGGCCAGGATGGCTCCTGACATGAGGCCGTTCACCACGAGTTGCGCGATGTCGTTCACGGGTTCCATTCTTGACCTTGAACAGCGGAATCGAATTGCTGGCCATCGTTCGGACGCGGCGCCGGCCGCCTGAGCCAGCCGGTATCCTGGCTGGCGGGCGGACGCCGGATCGCGCCCCCCGCCGCAAAGCGCGCAGCCGAGCGGACGGCGCTCCGCCCGCTCGGTCCGGTGATTCAGATCGTGACGAGCACGCCGTCCTTCACCTGCATCGTCTTGAAGTAGGCGTTCGGGATGTTGCCGTTCGGGAGGAACTCGCAGTTGCTCGAAGCGCCGTCGTAATTGATGCGCTTACCCTCCGAGAGCAGCTTCAATCCGGTCATCACGTCGCCCACCGGCTCGCCTTCCGGTCCTCCAATCGTCGACCGGATGGTCTTCTGGATGGATTCTCCGCTCGCCTGCTTGCCGGCCGCCACCGCCAGGATCGCGAGGTTGATCTGGTCGTAAGCCTGGCATCGGTTGGTATCGAGAAGATCGGACGACCCGACGAGTTTCTGCAGGCTCTTGTAGGCCGGCGAGTTCTCGGCGACCGACGGAAACACGGTGAACACCCCAGCCGCGACGTCCTTGCCGGCCGCTGCGATGAACTCGGACGTGATCGCCGTTCCGAAACCGCAGACCGTGCCGGAATAGCTGTTGCGATACAGGTCCTTAGCGATGCTCGCGCTGTCCTGCGGATAGCCGCCCAGCATAATGAAGTCCGGTTTGGACTTCAGAGCTTGGTCGACCTCGGACCGGAACGACGTCTTCGTGCCGTCGTAGATCACATGCGCGACCTTCGCGCCTTTCGGCTCCACCTCGTCCTTGAGCCCCTTCAGCATGGCGAGACTGAACGGGTTCTGGGCCAGCATGAGAAAGAAGCTCTTCGCTCCCTTCGACAATCCGAAGCGACCGATCTCGCGGCCCTGCAGCGACACGGGCACGTAGGTGCGGAGGAAATAGCCCTGGTGCGGCAGTTCGGCCAGGGTGTCCGAGGCGGCGATCCCGAGCATCGCGACCTTGTTCTGCCAGCAGATCGGCAGGGTCGGCATGGCGACGCCCGACGACCAGACGCCCGTGATTGCACAGACCCTGTTCACGTCGATCAGCTTCCTGACCGCCAGCACGCCGGCGTCGGGATTGGTCTGGTCGTCCTCGACGAAATACTCGACCTTCTGCCCCAGAACGCCCCCCGCCTCGTTCACCTGAGCCACGATCTGCTGCTGGATCTTGGTCATGATCGGCCCCCACGTGCCGCCGGCTCCGGTGAGGGACATCAACCCGCCGATCCGGACCGGCTCGGAGAGCTGCGCCCGTGAGGCTCCCGCTCCGAGAAGAAGCGCCGTGCCGGCCCCGGCCGCGGTGCCGAGCAGCGTCCGCCGTGAGATCTTGCCTTGGGTCATCTGTTCCCTCCCTGTTCGATGAGCGGCCGTTCGAGCGGCCGATCCGTCATGCTTCCCCGAGAAAGATGCGGCGGATGTCCGCGTCCTGCGCGAGTTCCCGCGCAGCCCCGCTCCGGGCGTTGCGGCCGTCCACCAGGATGTAGGCCCGGTCCGAGACCATCAGCGACCGGAGGGCGTTCTGCTCGACCATCGCGATCGCGACGCCGTCGTGGCGGATCGCGCTCACCATCCCGAAGAGGTCGTCGGCGGCGGTCGGCGACAAGCCGGCCGTCGGCTCGTCCAGCAGCATGAGGCGCGGGCCGACCATCAGCGCCATGGCCATCGCGAGCAGCTGGCGCTGGCCGCCCGACAGAGCTCCCCCCGGGAGCCGGCGCCGGGCCGCGAGATCGGGCATCCTGTCGTAGACCTTCGCGAGGTGCTCGCGGTACTCGGCCTTGGCGAGGTGGCCGCCGATCTCGAGGTTCTCCTCGATCGTGAGCGACGGAAAGATGTTGTTCTCCTGCGGCACGAACACGACGCCGCGGCGGCTGACCTCCCGGGGGCGAAGCCCGGCGATGCTGCCGCCGATGAACTCCACCGTCCCGGACCGCGGCGCGACCAGCCCTGCGATCGTCTTCAGAAGGGTGGATTTTCCGGCTCCGTTCGGACCCAGGATTGAAACGATCTCGCCCGGCTCAACCGAGATTCCGACCTGCTTCAGGATCTCGTCATGTGCGCCGTAGCCCGCGACCACGTCCTCGACCCGAAGGAAGCTCACAGCGAGCTGCCCAGATAGGCGGACTGAACCGTCTCGTTGGCCCGGATCTCGTCGAACGTGCCCTCGGCGATCACCTTGCCGGACGCCAGCACGACCACGCGGTCGCAGATCTGCCGGATGAAACTCATGTTGTGCTCGATCACCAGGATGGTGACCCCGCGCTTCCGGATGGCCAGGAGGTAGGCGCCGAGTTCCACCGCGAGCGCCGGATTCACGCCGGCCATGGGCTCATCCAGCAAAAGAAGCTTGGGATGCCCGAGCAGAGCGCGCCCGAGTTCCACGAGCTTCTTCTGTCCGCCGGACAGATCGCTGGAACGGTTGTTGGCGACATGAGCGAGATTGAGCTGCCGGACGAGGTCCCACGCCTCGCTGATGACCTCTTCCTCGCGTCGGCGGACCGCCCCGTGATTTAGGAAGAGCCGCCACAGAGCCTCGCCGGGCTGCCCCTTCGCGTACAGGGCGAAATTCTCCAACACGGTCAGCTCGGGCAAGCCTCGTGCGAGCTGGAACGTGCGGGTGAGGCCGAGCGCCGCGAGCTGGTCCGGCCGGCGTCCCGTGACATCGTGGCCGTCGAGCCGGATACGGCCGCTCGAGGGCCTGATCGAACCTGCGATGATGTTGAAGAGCGTGGTCTTACCCGCGCCGTTCGGTCCGAGAAGGCCCGTGATCGAGCCGCGAGGCACCTGGAACCCCGCTCCCGCCACCGCGTGAACGCCCCCGAACAGGCGGTGGACGCCTTCGACGGTCAGAATCGGCTCGGCGGACTCGCTCGCCATGTCCTCAGCGTCTTCCACCCGCGGCCGTCACGGCGGCCAGTTGTGTCGACATTTAGCGCGATTCAAGTGCGAGTCAACGCCACCATCCGACCCGACATCAAACTCAATCCACCCGCTGACGTCGACGGACCGAGGCGATCTAACTCAGCGGAAGGGGTCAGACTCAAGTCACCGCCACCGCCCGAAGTGTCGACAGACTAGCTCGCCTCGCGACCGGCTGGAGGCAGCCCGAGCGCGAGGGTCAAGGGCAACAGGGGCCGGTCCAGGCATTCTCGACGAACCAGGGGTCAGCGATGCCGCCGGCCCGCGGCGTGCCGGGCTAGGTGATGGCGCTCCCATTGCGCCAGCGCGGATCGTCCGGGGTGAGAAACCAACTCTCCTCGCGCGCAAGGGAGGCGATCTGCGGGAGCACGGCCAGATTCGCGACCGGAAGATAGGCTGCCGAGTATCGGGACGTCGGAACGACGGGGCCGGTCGACAGCGCGACCAGCGTCCCTCTGGAGAGGTCGTCGGCGAAGAAATTGCTCGGGAGCAGACTGACCCCGAGGCCTTTGCGGACAAGCGACGCGACGACGCTGAAGCTGTTGCAGAAGCTGAGTCGCGACGGCGTGAGCCCGGCAGCCTCGAACCAGCGGATCATGTTCTCGTGCACGTCCGCCTCGTGCGGGAGGGTGATGATCGGCAGCTCGCTGATGTCCTCCGGCGAGGATGACATGCCTGCGGGCAAACGCGACGGACTCGCCATCCATCGGAAGCAGCATGCGCCGAGATCGACGCTCACCGCCCTGGGAACCGGGATGGCTCCGGGAACGAAGATGATGTCGAGCTCTCGCCTGGCGAGCTTCGTGACCAGCCGCGATGAGAGGTCGACATCAATCTCGAACGCGATCTTCGGGTAGATCTCGCCGACCCGGAGCAGCAAGCGGTCGAACCAGCTGAGGGCGACCAGCTCGACGACACCCGCCCGTACGGTGCCGCCGACCGAAGCCAGGCCGCTCGCCGCAACGCGCATGGCCGCCACCTCGGCGAGGATCCTCTCCGCGTTCGCCACACAGAGCCGCGCGCTCGCCGTCGCCACGACCCGCCTACCGTCACGCTGGAAGAGTTCCGTCCCGAGCTCTCGCTCGAGCTCCTGGATGCGACGCGTGACCGTCGGCTGGGTCAGATTCAGGTGCCTCGCTGCCGCACCGATGCCGCCCAACCTCATCACGCAGAGGAGCGTATCGAGGTGTCTCGAGTTCATAGATCATACCAATATCGCATGGTCGGCCATGTCGAGAATTAATTTGTGCGCCTAACCACCATGGGCAATCCTTTGCTGCAGGGCCAAAAAGGAGCCGGCTAACATGCGGAAGATTCATGGATTGCTTGTCGCGCTGGCGACGAGCCTTGCCGGTTTCGGCATATCCGAAGCCTCGGCCCAGTCGGCTGGCTGCGAGCCGGCCAAGCTCGCCACGAAATACCCGGCGCTGGCGGGAAAGACGATCAAGATCGGCCAGGACGGCGAGAGCCCGCCCTTCAGCTTCCGCGACCCGGCGGATTTCAACCGTCTCGTCGGCCTCGATGCGGACACGGCGAGGGCGGTGTTCGCCTGCGTCGGAGCGCCCGTGGAATTCGTGACCGGAAGCTGGTCCGGGCTCATCCCGGCGACGATGTCGGGACAGATCGACATCATGTGGGACACGCTGCTCTACACGCCCGAGCGGGCCAAGCGCCTCGATTTCGTGAGCTACATGAGTGCAGCCAGCGGCATCGTGGTCGTGAAGGGCAATCCGAAGCAGATCAAGTCGCTCGACGACATCTGCGGGCTCCAAGGCACCGCGGGCCTCGGAACGACCCAGGAGGCCATGCTTCGCGACGCCAGCGCCAAGTGCACGGCGGCCGGGAAGAAGCCCGTCGAGGTGATCACGTCGTCGGACATCCCGAGCGGAATGCGCCTCGTCCAGAACGGACGCGCGGACCTTCTCGCGACCAACAAGTTCCTGGGTGATTCCATGGCTGCCAAGAACAAGGCGGTCGAGACGGCCTTCGGCATCAAGACCGGTGCCAAGATCGCCGTCGGAACCGGCAAAGGCAACACAGACCTCGTGAAGGCCATCGCCGACGGCCTCTCGATCCTCCAGGAGAACGGTGAGCTGAAGAAGATCTTCGCTGCCTATGACGTGGATTATGACCTCGTCACCAAGCCCGAGATCATCACCCAGTAATCGTCGGTATCGCGCCATGCGCATCGCACTCGCGGGTCTCCTCGCATCGGCGCTGGTCGCCAGCGAGGGATCGTTCTCTCCCGCGCGGAGTTCGGAGCTTCTCGAGGGGCTTCGGGAGGTTTTCGGCTACAGCCTGTCGGGATTTCTCCTCGACGGGGCCCTGACTGCGATCAAGATCGCAGTCCTGGCACTCGTCGCCGGCACCGCTTTGGGCCTCCTCCTCGCCGTGATGCGATTGTCGAGCTTTGCCCCGGTTCGGGGCATTGCATGGTTCTACATTTGGTTCGTTCGCGGCACGCCCATCATCCTGCAACTGGTGTTTCTGTACGACGCGCTGCCGCCGCTCGGGATAAAGTTGAGCAGCTTCACCACGGCGGTGATCGGGTTCGCGCTGAACGAAGCGGCCTTCATGGCCGAGATCATCAGGGGCGGCATCCTCTCGGTCGACCGGAAGCAGAGCGTCGCAGCGGCGGCGTTCGGGATGAGTCACCACCAGACCCTGCGGCGCATCATCCTGCCGCAAGCGATGAGGTCGATCGTTCCCGCCATGGCGAACCAGGCCATCAGCCTGGTGAAGGGCACCGCAATCGCGTCCGTCATCTTCGTGAACGAGCTAACCTTTCGCAGCCAGCAGATCGTCGGCCAGAATTTCAAGTTCTTCACCGTCTTCGCGGCTGCCGGGATCATCTACCTCGTGATGACGAGCGCGATCTCCGTCCTCCAGAGCTACCTGGAGCGCCACTTCAACATGGAGCGGGAACCGGGACGACCGCGTGGGTTGGCTCGGCTCCGCCTGTGGGCCGCCGGGCCGGCCGCCGCGCCAGATCCGGCCGCACATTCGACCCCGCCCGCCGCCCTCAAATGGGCCGCGGCGGAGGTCGGTGGCGTTCCCCCTCGAAAGCCGGACGGCTCAGACCCGTTCGTGGTCTGTCGGGGCGTCCACAAGGCGTATGGGTCGCGAGAGGTGCTGCGCGGAATCGACCTCACCGTGAACCGGGGCGAGGTCGTCGTGGTGATGGGGCCGAGCGGCTCCGGGAAGAGCACGCTTCTCCGTCTCGTGAACCATCTCGAGCATCTCGACCGCGGAGAGATCACCGTCGAGGGGAAGCTCGTCGGCTACGAAAGATGGAACGGCAAGCTCCGCCCCATCCGGAACCTGGCAAAGGCCCGCGCGGATGCCAGGATCGGAATGGTGTTTCAGCATTTCGGGCTGTTCGATCACTTCACGGCGGTCGAGAACATCATGGAAGCGCCGGTCCAGGTGCACGGCGTTCCGCCGGCCGTCGCGCGCGAGGAGGCGATGCGGCTCCTGGCCCAGGTCGGATTGACGTTCCACGCCGACCACCTTCCGCACCGTCTCTCGGGCGGGCAGCAGCAGCGGGTGGCGATCGCCCGTGCTCTCGCGATCAAGCCAGATCTCATGCTGTTCGACGAGCCGACATCGGCGCTCGACCCCGAACTCGTCGGAGAAGTCCTGACCGCCATGCGGCGTCTGGCCGAGGCCGGCATGACGATGATGGTCGTCACGCACGAGGTCCGCTTCGCGCGCGAGGTTGCGGACCGGATCGTCTTCATGGACGAGGGGCAGATCGTCGAGCAGGGCGCACCCTCGGAGATCTTGGATGCGCCCGTGCACGAGCGCACGCAGCGCTTCCTCCGCATGGTCGACCGGATTCCTGCCTAGCCGTCACCTTCAGGGCCCACGCGGCCCGCCCCTCCCACTCCGAAGGACAACGCGATGAAGCCCACCGCTCGAGACGTGATCAACGTCGACCGCCTGAACCAGGGAATGGATGCGGCCAAGATCGACGCCATCGTCGCCCGCGCAGGGCTGAATCTCACCTATCTTTCAGGCTTCGCCTACCCCGGCACCCTCGCCCGCCATGTCGATCTGGCCGATTCCCCCCGCGCGATCTACCTGGTCTGGCCGCGCCGGGGCGAGCCCCGGATGATCGTCAACGCGATCGCCGAAGGGCTGGCTCGGCGCGATTCCTGGGTCGAGCATTTCGATGTCTATGAGGGCTACGTCGAAGCCCCGATCGACCGGCTCGCAGGCGTCCTGCAATCGATGGGGCTGGCCGACGGAACGGTTGCCTTCGAGCGGGACTACATCAGCGCGAGCGACTGGGAGCGCCTCGTTTCGCGGCTGCCGACCATGCGCGGGGTCAACTCGACCGTGCTGATGGACCACGTGCGGGCCATCAAGACAGACGCGGAGGTGGCTCGCCTGCGGCACGGGGCGAACGTTCTCGACGACGCCTTCCTGAAACATTTCCCGACCGTGCGTCCCGGAATGCGGGAACGCGACCTCCATGCTGCACTCGTCGCGGAGTGCATCGTCGGCGGCTCGGAATTCACCCACGGGATTCTCAATTCGAGCCGCAATACCGTCCCGTATGCGGGCGAAAGCGATTTTGCCTTCGCGGCTGGAGACGCGATCCGGACCGATTACGTGGCCTATATACAGGGGTATCCCGGCCACCAGTCGCGCTGCGCCGTCGTCGGCACGCCGTCCGAAGAGCAACGGCGGGAATACGCGGTCATTCGCGACATCTACTGGGCTGCGAACGATCAGCTCGTCCCGGGCAGAACCGCCGGCGAGGTCTACGACTTCGTGGTTCAGCGGTTTGCCGCGGCCGGCATGGAGTACAAATCCATCATCGCCGGGCACAGCGTCGGGGCCTGGTGGCACCAGCAGGAGCCCGTCATCTCGCGCGCGAATCCGCGGCGCCTGGAAAAGGGCATGGTGATCGCGATGGAGCCGCACGTGAACCATTGGCACATCCAGGACATGCTCCTGATCGGGGAGAACGGTCCCGAGCTGCTCTCGGGCCGCTTCCCGACGGAGCAGATCTTCAGCTGCTGACCGTCCGGGGGTGCAGAGGCCCGGTCGGAGGTGCCGGCCGGGATCTCTCGGGGCGGCAGGCTACGACCGCGGCGACGTGGCCTCCCTGTCCGGGGCGGCTTCGGCCCGGCCGAAGGTTCCACCGGCCGAGCGTTGCCGCGGCGAGCCCCAACCTCGTGAAGCGTAGCCAGTCTGACCAAGATCCGAACCGCTAAAGAGGTGGCGTGCAAGCCATCGCTGGGAGGCCGGCACCTGGCCGATCTCCGCCCGGATCACGACGGCGCCCGGGCGACGAAGCTTGCGATTTCCCGGTGCCGATGATCCGCAGGTCCTCAGGTCCGGACGAGGCTGCAGCCGTGGCGAACGCTCATAACCGGCGGGGAAGGAATGGCGCGCCCAACGGGAATCGAACCCGTGTTTTCGCCGTGAAAGAGCCATAACGGAGCGCCTCGACATTGCACCAGCGTCCGTGACGGGGCAGGACCACATCACTGCTCGGTTTATGCGATAGG
>JAQGJJ010000143.1 GCA_028290695.1 Enterovirga sp.
GGTGGCGGCAGGGGCACGGAGGCGCCGGCGGTCGCGGCCGGAGGCGCTTCCGCAACGGCGACGTCGGCCGCGGCCGCCGGCTCTTCCGCGGGGGTGGTGTCGCGTTCGCCGTCCTCGCGCGGAAAGAACGCGAGGGCGGGTCGCTGCCGGGCGTCGACGGTCGCGTTGTTGACGCGCCAGAGCTTGGCCACGGCATCCGAGACCGGACCCTTGCGGTCGCCCGTCTGAAACAGCCCGTAGAGCGCTGGCCCGCTCGTCCTCGGCAGCGTCGGCGTGCTGGGGACGGCCGGCTGCGCCGCAGCGCTGCTCACGGCCGCCGACGTGACGGGCGCGGCCGACAGGGAGGCGTACACCTCGGCGGCGCTGCGGGCCCTGCCCTGCCGGTCGAAGAAGATGGCCCGGTTCGCCGCAGCCGCCTCCGGGAGGTCGGCCGCCGCGGTTCGGTCCGGCGCCTGGCTCGCCGACCGGATCAGGTCGGCTGCACCCCGCGGACCGAGGAGGTGGGCCATATACAGCTCACCGGACGTCGGCTCGCGCCCGGTCGTTCCGGCCAGGCTCTCGCGATTCTGATGCGTCAGCGTCCCGGCCATGATGGACGACAGGTCCGGGTTTTCGCGGAGCTTCAGAATCGCTTGCTTGGTCTCGGGGTCGGACACCGCGTAGCCGCCATCGCCCCGGGCCGAGATGGAGGCCGCCAGGTCGGACAGGCCGAGCTTGCCGCCTTGGCTCTTCACGAGACCGAGCCAGGTCTGCTCGATGAACTGGAACAGGCCCGTCGCGGACGAGGTCGGCGCCTTGGCGACGGGATTGAGCGAGGATTCCCGCTGGGCCGTGCCGAGCAGATAGCCGAAGTCGGTGCCCGTCTGCTCGGCCCCGCGCCGAATGGACTCGACGACGTTGCCCTGGGGAGCTCCGCTCGGCACGGGCGCCGCCGCGGGCGTCGTGAAAAGGAACATCAAGGGACGGCGGGACCTCGGAGAAGAGGTTCGACAGTGCCGCCATCATGGTAAACGAAGCCTCAACCGGCGAAGCCGGGCAGAGGAGGAACATCCATGTCGGCGTGTGTTTCAGGCCGCCCTCCGAGTGGCGGCCTTTCCTTCACGGCGTTCGAGATCGGACGCGTGTTCCGGCCCGGGCTCACCCGCACGGTCACGCAGGTGAACGCCGTGCTGGTTTCGAGCCGGACGCGCAACCCTCAGCTGCAGCACAGCGCCGGCCGTGTCGGCGCGACCGAAACGGCTTGGCGCCGGCCGGGCGCGAAATCGCTCGCCGATTTCGTGCGCTGGGCGTTCACGCACAAACGCCCGGAGAGGTGAGCCATGCGGGCCGTTCTTCTCGTCCCGGCGCAGGACGGCGCCGGCGTGAGCGCAGCGCTGTCTTCCGAGGCGCGCGCCGTGGTTCTCGACATCACCGGCGGGCCGAACCCGGCCGGGGCGCGCGCGTCCGCGCTCGCCGCTCTGCGCAGGCGCGCGACCCGTCGCCCGAAGCTCTTCGTTCGGGTGAGCCCGATCGAGTCCGACACCGTCCAGGACGACCTTGAAGCCGTGCTGCCCGGCGCACCGGACGGGATATTCCTCCCCCGCACCTGCGGCCGCAGCATGATCGGACATCTCGGCTCCAAGCTCGCGGTGCTCGAGGCGGAACACGATCTCCGGGACGGCCGCACGGGCATCATCGCCTGCGTCGACACTGCGCGAGGCGCGCTGTCCCTGCGCGAGCTTTCCGAGGCCGGGCCTCGGCTCGCCGGCATCACCTGGGACGAAGAGGCGCTCCGCGCGGATCTCGGGGTCCCGGACACGGAGGCGAAGTCCGAGCCGTGCCGGGCCGTGCGCGCCCTCGTCGTGCTCGCGGCACGGGCGGCCGGGATCGCCGCGCTCGACAGCCGGCACGTGCCGGCGCGCGGCTCCCTCCAGACGGAGGCAGAGCGCGCGCGCCGGGACGGCTTCACGGGCAAGCTCGCACGGACAACGGCGGAGCTCGCCGTCATCGAGGAGGTGTTCGGGAGCGGCCCTGCCGCCTAGGCGCGCGTGGGGCGCTGGATCGCGAACTTCGTTTCGGGCGTCGCGACGAAGTATTCCATGTAGCCGCCCCGCATGATCGGCCGCATCGCTGCCGTGTCGACGGCGCCGTCCTTGATGAAGGCATCGTCGATGTGGACGCCGATCACCTGGCCCATGACAAGGTACTGGTCGAGCGCCTCGCCCTCCATCGTCTCGAGCCGGATCGTCTGCACGTGGCGGCACTCGAGGGCCGCCGGCGTGGCCGCGACCCGGGGCGGCTTCACCATCCGGGAGGGCGCCATCTCGAGCCCCGCATGCGCGAACTCGCTCTGTCCGCGCGCCAGCGGAGCCGAGGTCTTGTTCATCTCGCCCCGGAGATCCCAGGTCGCGAGATTGCAGACGAATTCCCTGGTCTCGTCGATGAACGCGACGGCGTCCTTGTAGCCGTTCGAGGCGAACGCCACGAGGAAGGGCCCCTCCGCAACGGCGTTGAAGAAGGAATAGGGGGACAGGTTCACCTCCCCCTTTGCGTTCATCGCCGAGATCCAGCCGATCGGGCGAGGCCCGATCAGCGCCTTCATGGGGTTGTGCGGCAGACCGTGGTCGTTCTTGGAGGCGTCGTAGAACATCTCAGATCCGTGTCACGATGTCGGAAAGCTTCGGGCGGTCCCGGTCGGGCCGCTGCTCGAGCGGCCGGCCGATGTGGATGAAGCCCGCCATCGTCTCCGTCGGGCCGAGGCCGAGCCGGTCGAGGATGCGGCGGTCGAAGGCGAACCATTCGGTCAGCCAGCACGTGCCGAACCCCATCGCGTTCGCGGCGAGGATCAGGTTCATGCAGACGGCCCCGGCCGACATCACCTGCTCCCATTCCGGGATCTTGGCGTGCGGCCTCGCGCAGGACACGACCCCCACCACCAGCGGCGCCTGGGACAGACGCTTCCGCTCGACCTCAACCCGCGCCTTGTCCGCACCGGGCTCGTCCGCCTGAAACGTCGCGGCGATCGCCTCGCCGATGCGCATTCGCGCCTCGCCTTCGATCACCAGAAAGCGCCACGCCACGAGCTTGCCGTGGTCCGGCACGCGGGAGGCGACCGTCAGCAGGGTCTCCAGCTCGGCTTCGTCCGGTCCCGGGGCGCCGAGAAGGCGCGGCGGGATCGAGCGTCTCGCCCGAAGCAGGTCCAAAAGTCCGTTCATCTGGCCTTCAGCCGAATGGATGCAAATAAATCGAAAATCGCGCGACGTGGGATTGGCCGCGTCGAAGCGAGCTGGCCGGGCGCAAACGCGGCCGGGCCTGTCCTGAGCGCCGAATGCCGGCGGGTCAAGACGGGCCGGAGGCGGCGGGCGGCCGAGGGGGGCGAGCTTGTCACGGTACCGGGTTGCGCGCGCGTCCGCGCGGATGAAGAGCCATGCGCGCTGAGTATCTGAGCCCGGTCGGGGGCACCCTCGCCACGCTGCCCCCCTCGAGGCTCGAGGCCGCGATCGAACCGCTGCGCCGGCCCCGGACCGGCTGGACCGGCACGCAATGGCGCGTCGCCGTTGCGGCCGTGCTGGCCTTCTGGGTGATCGCAGCCCTCGCCTGGCCGCTCAGCGGCGCCGTGGTTCCCTGGGATTCCAAGAACCACTTCTACCCCATGCTGCGGTTCCTCGGCGAAGCGCTCGCGAACGGCGAGCTGCCGCTCTGGAATCCCTACCATTTCAGCGGCCATCCGGCGGTCGCGGACCCGCAATCGCTCCTCTTCACGCCGACCATGCTGCTGTTCGGCTGGCTCGTTCCCGCGCCCTCTATGGAGGTGTTCGACGCGATCGTGTTCGCGCACCTCCTGCCCGGCGCGATCGCCATGCTCGGGCTGTTCTCGCGTCGCGGCTGGCGACCGGAAGGCGCTGTCGTGGCGGCGGCGATCTTCGTGCTCGGCGGGTCGGCCTCGGCCAGGCTGCAGCATACCGGCATGATCCTCGGCTACGGCTTCTTCCCGCTCGCGATGCTGCTGCTGGAGAACGCGCTCTCGCGTCGCTCCTATTGGACCATGGCCGCCTTCGCGGCGGTGGCCAGCATGATGGTGGTCGGGCGCGATCAGGTCGCCTTTCTGTCCGGCCTCGTGCTGATCGGGGTGGTCGTCAACGAGGCCGCCGTGTCGGGCGGTGCGGCGACCTACCTCCGGGCCCGCCTCGGCCTGATCCTGACCGCGGGCGCGATCGGCGCCGCCCTGCTGGCGGTGCCGGCTGTTCTGACCCTGCAGCTTCTCGCGACCTCCACCCGCCCCGCCTTCGGCTACGGGGTCGCCGCGATGGGGTCGCTCCCGCCCGAGAGCTTCGCCACCCTGCTGTTCCCGAACGTATTCGGGTCGCTGCGCTGGACCAATGATTACTGGGGGCCGGACTGGCACTCGCTCGTCGAGGGCACCTGGACCGATCGCGCCACGAACTATCTCTTCGCCGGCACGGTCCCGGCCCTGCTGCTCCTGTGGCACGGGCTCGCCGGCGGACGCCTCCTTGCGCGCGAATTCCGCTTCTTCACCGTCGTCGGCGCCGTGGCGATCGTGTACGCGCTCGGCCGCTACACGCCGATCTTCTCCGTGATCTTCGACAGCCTCCCGGGCGTATCGCTGTATCGCCGTCCGGCCGACGCCACGTTCCTGATCAACATCGTGGTCAGCGTCGCAGCCGGATACCTGGTGCACCGCTACGTGGTGGACGGAAATCCGCGCCTGTCGCAGCTCCGGCGCCTGCCTGTCGCGGCGATCCTCGTGGCGACCGCCATCGCGCTGCTCGCCGGCGCGATCCTGTCTGGGCTCCTCTTCGCCATCCGGGCCCACCAGGGCGGCTCGGCCGGGCTGGCTGTCCTCCTCGGCCTCGCCACGGCAGGCGCCGTCGCCTGGGGCATGACCGGCACGGCGACCAAGCCGCACCGACGCGCGATCGTGGCGGCGCTCATGGTGGCTGCGACCTGCGGCGAGCTCGTCTGGCGCAATGCCGCCTCGGCCCTGAACGCCGAGCCGGCGGAGCGCTACGCCGTGTTCCGAGAGTTGCCGCCGGACCAGCTGCGCGGCCTGCAGATCCTGAAATCCGCCCTTGCCGAGCGGCATGCCCGCGGCGAGCATCCGCGGGTCGAGGTGCTCGGCCTCGGCGGGGCCTGGCAGAACGCGTCCATGGTGCTCGGCCTCGAGGACACCATCGGCTACAACCCGCTCCGCTTGGCTGATTACGAGCGCGCGATCGGTCCGGGCGAGAACGCCGCCGATCCCAACCTGCGGACCTTCCCGGGTACGTTCCGGGGCTACAGGTGCCGGCTCGCGGGCCTGCTCGGCCTCGAATACCTGGTGCTCGACCGCCCGGTGGAACGCCTGCCGCGGCACTTTCCCAGGGTCGTAAACCCGCAGCTGCTCTACGGCTCCGGGACGATGTGGGTGTACCAGCTCAATCCCGGCTCGCCGCGCGCCTATCTGGCGACGCATCTGGTCGCGGTGGATTCCGAGGAGGTGCTGACGCACGAGGAGCTGCCGGAATTCGATCGCAGCCGGGCGGCCCTCGTGGAGCAGAACCAGGCGGACGAGCTGAAGGGCGATTACGGTCTGCGCGACAGCACGGCCGAGCCGGACCCGGCAACCGGCTCCGTTCGCATCACGTCCTACCGCCGCAATGAGGTCGCACTCGAGGTCGATACGGACCGCAACGCCGTGCTCGTTCTGCACGACATCTACTATCCCGGGTGGGACGTGACCGTCGACGACAAGCCGCAAGCGATGCTGCGCACGAATCTCCTGTTCCGGGGCGTCGAGGTTCCGGCCGGTCGCCACCGCGTCGTGTTCCGGTTCCGGCCCCTGTCGACCGCGAACCTGGTCGCGGCCGCGAGCGGGTTGCTGCGCGGCGAGGACGCGGGCGAGACGCTGACCCCTTGAGCGCGGCCCCGACCCGTCTGCTGGCCGCCGCCGGTCTGCTCTGGCTCGTCGCCGGGAGCGCGACGCTCGCACAAACCGTTCCGCCCGATCCGGGGGCCGCACCGCCGGCTCCGCTGTCGGGCCAGATGGCGACGCCACCCGTCCCCCAACCGCTTGCGCCCGCCGCGCGCACGAGCGGCAATCTCGACCTGAGCGCGGTGTTCGCCGGCGACGGGCGGCCGATCCGGGCCGGTCTCGTCTGGCGCGTGTTCTCGGAAGAGGGAGCGGAGCGGCGACAGAAGCTCGTCGCGAAGACGACCGCCGCGGCGCCGAGCATCACGCTCGCGCCAGGGGCCTACACCGTTCATGCCGCCTACGGTTTCGCGACCGCGTCCCGGCGCGTCGACGTCGGCGCCACGGGAGCCGCCGAGCGGCTCTCGATTCCGGGGGGCGCGCTTAAGCTCGCCGGCGTGATCGGGGACGTGCCGATCGCCCCCAACAGGCTGTCCTTCTCGGTGTTCCTGCCGATGGGGGCCGACAGCGAGGCAAGGCTCGTGGCCGCGAGCGTCAAGGCCGGCGAGATCGTGCGCCTGCCCGAGGGCAGCTACCACGTGGTGTCCACCTACGGGGAGTCGAACGCCATCCTGCGGGTGGACCTCAAGGTCGATTCGGGCCGTCTCACGGAGGCCACCTTGAACCATCGCGCCGCCACCCTGACCCTGAAGCTCGTCGCCGCGGCCGGCGGCGAAGCCTTCGCCGGCACCGCCTTCAGCGTGCTGACGCCCGGCGGGGACGTGATCCGCGAAGCCATCGGCGCCTTCCCGACCGTGACGCTGGCCGAGGGAGACTACGTGGCGATCGCCCGGCACGACGGCCGGGTCTACACGCGCGAGTTCAAGGTCGAGAGCGGCCTCGACCGCGACATCGAGGTCCTGGCCAAGGCGCAGTAGCCGTCACGGCCGGCCGGGCGGCGCCTCGTTGGTGCCGCGCCAGCGGCCATAGCGCCACGGTGCATACCAGCGCGCCAGGGGGGGCA
The DNA here is from genome assembly GCA_028290695.1 of Enterovirga sp. Taxonomy (GTDB): domain Bacteria; phylum Pseudomonadota; class Alphaproteobacteria; order Rhizobiales; family Beijerinckiaceae; genus Enterovirga. Next base: position 6,912 of record JAQGJJ010000143.1, read on the forward strand.
CCTCCTCGCACACGAAATCGAGCCCCGACGTTCCCCCCGGCCCGCAACGGCAGATGCGGGCGGCCGCCATCCAGGCTCCCGGCCAGGTGCCGTGTCGCCCGACGGCCTCGGCAGCGTAATCCGAGCAGGTCGGGAGGTGGCGGCAGGTCCGCCCCGCGAGCGCGGAGAACGTGAGCTGGTAGGCCCGGATCAGCGCCAGCGCGCCGGCCCGGGATGCGGAGGCCGCGATCGTCACTCGGCCGCCTGAGCCCTGCCCCGCTCGGCCGCCTTGTCCAGCGCCTCGACAACGGCGTCAAAGGTGAGCAGCGTCGAGGCGTGCCGGGCCTTGTAGTCCCGCACCGGCTCGAGCACGGCGAGGTCCGACCAGCGCCCCCCCGGCACCGGGCCGTTCTCCTTC
>JAQGJJ010000167.1 GCA_028290695.1 Enterovirga sp.
CCAGCAGCGCCTCGAAATCGCGCAGGCTCTTTTCGAGGGCAGCGAGCCCGAAGCTCGCCGTGACGCGCCATGTCGTTTCGCCGATCTGCCATTCCTGCCTGGCCACGGCCTCGCGCAGCTTCTCCGCCACGTCGAGCGCGGCCTTCCGGCCGGTATGCGGCAGGATGATGCCGACCTCCTCGCCGCCGATCCGGCCCAGCAGGTCGGTCGTCCGCAGCAGCTCCCGGCAGGTCGATACCGAATCCTTCAGGACGGTGTCGCCGAAGCCGTGTCCGAACGTATCGTTGACGCTCTTGAAGTGATCGAGGTCGAACACGACGCAGGTCAGGTCGTGCCCGTGCCGCAGCGCAAGCCCGACCGCACGGCCGGCCTCGTCCCGGAAGGCCCGGCGCGACAGCGCTCCCGTGAGGCAGTCGGTCGTCGCCAGGCGGCGCAGCTCGAGCTCGTTGACCGCGAAATGCGCGAGATCCTCCAGCACGCCGATCTGCTCGGCGCTGAACGCGCGCGGCTTGTCGTCCATGGCGCAGAGCGTTCCGATCGCGTGCCCATCAGGCGTGCGGAGCGGAATGCCGGCATAGGCGCGGATGAACGGCGCCCCGGTCACGAGCGGGTCGTTCGCGAAATGGGGGTCGGAGAGGGTGTCCGGGACGACGAGCGGCCGCCCTTTCCGGATCGTGCCGTCGCAGAACGCCGTGCTGCTCCCGGTTTCGCCGAGCCCGGGCCGCGACTGGCACCCTTCCCGGTGAGCGTCGAGGAACGTCACCGTCGAGAGCGGAACGTCGAGGACGTTCCGGACCATTCGGGTGATGCGGTCGAACACCTCCTCACTCGGGGTATCGAGCACGTCGTAACGCGCCAGAGCGCAGAGGCGCTCGTCCTCTTGTTGAGCAGCAAGTTCGGCCATGTGGTCTCTCGGCTGCTAAACGTGCAAGCGGCCCCCAGGATCCGAGGGTCGGTGGTTAAGGTGTCCAGAGTGTTAACGGCCCCACACGCGGGGTCGCATCGCCGTCCGCCCGCCCTTTCCGCCCCGCTCGACTCGCCCCATATTCGGGCATGGCCAGACCCCCGCGACAGGATGCCGGCGACCAGCCGAAGAAGGAGCGCGCCCGGGCGCTGCCGAGGGCGACGAAGCCGATTCTCAAGCCGCTCGACAAGCATCTGGCCGAACTCCTGAGCCCGGCCGTCGCGCGCGGCGAAGGCGCGCCCGCGGCCTATTCGGAAGAGACGAAGCGACGGCGTGGCGTGAAAGCCCCGGCCGGGCTGGCCGAGCGGCCGCAGGCGGAGTTCGACCCGGACCCGCTCGATGGCGTCGACCCACGGCTCGCGGAGACCCTCGGCCTGCCGTCGAACGGGGGGCGGCCGGGCGGCGACGCCGGCCGCCGCGCCCCCGCCCCGCGGCCTTCCGGGCGCGCCAAAGGCAAGTCTCCCGAGCCGGACCGCACCGCCGAGCTGGAGGATGAGGACGCGCTTCCCTCCTCGACCGGGCTGTCCGCGACCGTGTCGGCGCTGTCGGCGCTGCTCGAGAGCGGCAACCCGCTGTTCAAGAACGGCCAGCGCTGGGTTCCGCACCGTCCGCCCCGCCCGGAGAAATCCGAAGGCGGCATCCGCTTCAAGCTGCATTCGGAGTACCGGCCCGCCGGCGACCAGCCCACCGCGATCGCGGAGCTCGTGGCGGGCGTGGCCGCGCAGGAGCGCGACCAGGTCCTGCTCGGCGTCACCGGCTCCGGCAAGACCTACACGATGGCGCAGGTCATCGCGGAGACCAACCGGCCCGCCCTGATCCTGGCGCCCAACAAGACCCTCGCGGCGCAACTCTACGGCGAATTCAAGTCGTTTTTCCCGGAGAACGCGGTCGAGTACTTCGTATCATATTACGATTACTATCAGCCCGAAGCCTACGTGCCGCGCACGGACCTGTACATCGAGAAGGATTCCTCGATCAACGAGCAGATCGACCGGATGCGGCACTCGGCCACGCGGGCGCTCCTGGAGCGGGACGACGTCATCATCGTGGCCTCCGTGTCCTGCATCTACGGCATCGGCTCGGTCGAGACCTACACGGCCATGACGTTCTCGGTGACCATGGGCGAGCGCATCGAGCAGCGACAGCTGATCGCCGACCTCGTGGCGCTGCAATACAAGCGCACCTCGATGGATTTCTCGCGCGGCACCTTCCGGGTGCGGGGCGACACCATCGAACTGTTCCCGGCCCACTTGGAGGATCGGGCCTGGCGCATCTCGCTGTTCGGGGATGAGGTCGAGTCGATCGCTGAGTTCGACCCCCTCACCGGCCAGAAATCCGGCGACCTCAAGTTCGTGAAGATCTACGCCAACTCGCACTACGTGACGCCGCGGCCCACGCTCGTGCAGTCCATGAAGGCGATCAAGGACGAGTTGCGGCAGCGGCTGGAGGAGCTGAACCGCATGGGCCGCCTGCTGGAGGCCCAGCGCCTCGAGCAGCGCACCACCTTCGACCTCGAGATGATCGAGGCGACCGGGGCCTGCTCGGGCATCGAGAACTATTCGCGCTACCTGACCGGGCGGCGGCCGGGGGAGCCGCCCCCGACCCTGTTCGAGTACCTGCCCGACAACGCGCTCGTGTTCACGGACGAGAGCCACGTGACCCTGCCGCAGATCGGCGGGATGTACCGAGGCGATTTCCGCCGCAAGGCGACGCTCGCCGAATATGGCTTCCGCCTGCCGTCCTGCATGGACAACCGCCCGCTCCGCTTCGAGGAATGGGAGGCCATGCGGCCGCAGACCGTGCACGTCTCGGCGACCCCCGGCCCGTGGGAGATCGAGCAGGCGCAGGGCGTGTTCGTGGAGCAGGTGATCCGCCCGACCGGCCTCGTCGATCCGCCCGTCGAGGTCAGGCCGGCCCGCTCCCAGGTGGACGACGTGCTCGGCGAGATCCGCGAGACCGCGCGCCGCGGCTACCGCACGCTCGTCACCGTGCTGACCAAGCGCATGGCCGAGGACCTCACCGAATACCTGCACGAGAACAAGGTGCGGGTGCGGTACATGCATTCGGACATCGACACGATCGAGCGCATCGAGATCATCCGGGACCTGCGGCTCGGCGCCTTCGACGTCCTGGTCGGCATCAACCTGCTGCGCGAGGGGCTCGACATCCCGGAATGCGCGCTCGTCGCCATCCTGGATGCCGACAAGGAAGGCTTCCTGCGCTCGGAGACATCGCTCATCCAGACCATCGGCCGCGCCGCCCGCAACGTCGACGGAAAGGTCATCCTGTACGCCGACAAGGTGACCGGCTCGATGGAGCGGGCGATGGCGGAGACCGAGCGCCGGCGCGAGAAGCAGGTGGCCTACAACACCGCCCACGGCATCACACCGCAATCCATCAAGCGCGACATCGCCAACATCCTGGACTCGGTCTACGAGCGCGACCACGTCCGGGTCGACACCGGCATGGCCGACACGGCGGTCACCATCGGGCACAACCTCAAGGCGGTCGTCGCCGACCTCGAGAAGCGCATGCGGGCCGCCGCCGCGGACCTCGATTTCGAGGAGGCGGCGCGCCTGCGCGACGAGCTGAAGCGCCTGCAGATGACCGAGCTGACGCTCGGGGTCGACCCGAAGGCCCGCCAGGGCGACGTGGAGCAGGCGGCGGGCCGCTACGCGGGCGACCGGCCCGCAAGCAGCAAGCTGACCCCGACCGGACGCGGCGCCGGCCGTGCCGTCGCGGTCGGGCCGGGCTTCCCGAAGCCGGGGCGGGATTCCGGCCCGCGCAAGCCCACCCTCGACGAGATGGGTCCGCACGCCCGCGAGCTGCCGCTGCATGCCGGCCCGTTGCCGGCGCGCCCGGCCCCGCGCTCCACGGGCGGACACGGCGCCGCCAAGCCGAAATGGCGCGGCAAGACGCGCGGGTAACCGTGACCTCCCGTTCGCCTTGACGCGAACCGGGCCAGCGTAGCCGGCCGTTCCGCGCCGGCGCGGGGGCGCAACCGCCGCGAGCCGGGCTGCGCCGGCCCTGCGGCGGCCAGGGAGGGTCCTTGCCGCGGATTGTGTCCGGCCCCCCCCCCCGGCGTTCCGGCGGCGTCGACGACCCCCGGCGCGCCAGCCCCGGCGAGCGGGACGGCAGCGCGTGCGCGGCCGCTGCGCCTCAGCTCCCCTTGCCCGGGAGCACCTCGTGCAGGATCTGGCGGGCCGTTTCCGCGATGACGTGGCCGGCGCGGCTGTCACCCTTCGCCATGGAGGTCATGAACGCCTTGGCCTGGGCCAGCGTGACGTGCGGGGGCAGCGGGGCGACCTCGGGATCGGTCTTCACCTCGAGGATCACGGGGATGTCCGCCGAGAGCGCCGCGTCCCAGGCGGCGCCGAGCTTCTCCGGATCGTCCACGAAGATGCCCTTCAGCCCGATCAGCTCGGCGAACCGGGCATAGGGCACGTCCGGGATGTCCTGGCTGGCGTCGAAGCGCGGGTTGCCGTCCATCACGCGCTGCTCCCAGGTCACCTCGTTCAAGTCCTGGTTGTTGAACACGCAGACCACGAAGCGCGGGTCGCGCCAGCGCCGCCAGTACTTTGCCACCGTGATCATCTCGGCCATGTTGTTCATCTGCATGGCGCCGTCGCCGACCAGGGCCACGACCGGCCGCCCCGGATGGGCGAACTTGGCCGCGATCGCGTAGGGCACCGCGGCGCCCATGGAGGCGAGCCCTCCCGAGAGCGACGCCATCTGGCCGCGCTTCGCCCGGTAGTCGCGGGCGTACCAGTTGGCGCAGGACCCGGAATCGCTCGTGACGATGGCGTCCGACGACAGCCGCGGCGACATCTCCCACACGACCCGCTGCGGATTGACCGGATCGGCCGGCGTCATCGCGCGCGCTTCCAGCGTTTGCCACCATTCCGCGATGCCGGCCTCGATCTCGTCGCGCCAGCTCCGGTCGGCCTTGCGGGTCAGCCGGGGCAGCAGCAGCCGCAGCGTCTCCGCCGCGTCGCCGTGCAGGTTCACCTCGGCCGGGTAGCGCAGCGACAGCTGGGCTGGCTCGATGTCGATCTGCACCGCGCGCGCCTGCCCGTCCTTGGGCAGGAACTCGGCCCACGGAAAGCCGGTGCCGATCATCAGGAGCGTGTCGCAGCCCGTCATCATGTCCGAGCTCGGCTTGGTGCCGAGGAGCCCGATCGCCCCGGTCACGAAGGGCAGGTCGTCCGAGATCGCGGTCTTGCCGAGCAGCGCCTTGGCGACACCGGCCCCGAGGAGTTCGGCCGCCTCGGCGACCTCGTCGGCGGCGCCGCGGGCGCCCGCCCCGATCAGGATCGCGACCTTCGCGCCCGCGTTCAGGATCTCGGCCGCCCGCGCGAGGTCCGCCTCGTAGGGCACGACCTTCGGGCGCGCGTAGCCGATGCCGGAGCGCGTGAAGCCGTGCGCCACGGCCGGCTCCTCGTAGGGCTCCTTCTGGATGTCCTTCGGCAGGATCACGACGGACACGCCGCTGCGGGCCAGCGCGATGCGCATGCCGCGGTCGACGAGATGGCGCACCTGGGCGGACGCGGCCGCCTCCTGCACATACTCGGCGACGTCCGCGAACACCCGGTCGAGGTTCAGCTCCTGCTGGTAGCTCGCACCCCGCACGGTCGCCTCCGCCTGGCCGGAGATGGCGAATACGGGCGCATGGTCGAGCTTGGCGTCGTAGAGACCGGTCAAGAGGTGGGTGGCGCCGGGTCCGCCGGTCGAGAGACACACCCCGACCTCGCCCGTGAACTTGGCGTGGGCGACCGCCATGAAGGCGGCCATCTCCTCGTGCCGCACCTGGATGAACTCGATCCCGCCGTCACGCTGCAGGGCGCCGAGCACGCCGTTGATGCCGTCGCCCGGATAGCCGTAGATCCGGGACACGCCCCAGGATTTCAGGCGCTGGACGAAGAAGTCGCTGACCATGGCCATCGTGATCGTCCTGCGCCGTCTAGCCGGCCCGCCGGGGAGAACGCCCCGCGCCGGGCTCGGTTCTCGCCACGACGCCGCAGGGCTCAGATGATCGGCTTGCCGCCCGTCACCGCGATCGTGGCCCCGGAGATGTAGCTCGCCTCGTCCGAGGCCAGCATGACGTAGGCGGGCGCGAGCTCGACCGGCTGGCCGGGGCGCTTCATCGGCACCTGCGAGCCGAAGCTCGTCACCTTCTCGGCCGGCATGGTGGACGGAATGAGGGGCGTCCAGATCGGGCCCGGTGCGACGCAGTTCACCCGGATGCCCTTCTCGGCCAGCATCTGGGCCAGCCCGCCCGTGAAGTTCTGGATAGCCCCCTTGGTGGTCGCATAGGCGAGGAGCTGCGGGCTCGGCGTGTCCGCGTTCACCGAGGTCGTGTTGATGATGGAGGCGCCGTCTCCCAGATGCGGCAGGGCGGCCTTGGTGATGAGGAACATCGCGATGATGTTCGTCCGGAAGGTCAGGTCCAGCTCCTCCTCGGTCAAGTCCTCGAGGCTCTCGACGGTCTTCTGGTGGGCGGCGTTGTTGACCAGGATGTCGAGCCCGCCCAGCCCGGCGACCGCCTGCTCGACCAGAGTGCGGCAGAACGAGGCCTGCGAGATGTCCCCGGGCAGGAGCACCGCCTTGCGGCCCGCGGCCTCGACGTGGCGCGCGGTCTCCTTCGCGTCCTCGTGCTCGTTCAGATAGGCGATCGCGACATCCGCCCCTTCGCGGGCGAACGCGATCGCGACCGCCCGACCGATGCCGGAATCGGCGCCCGTGATCAGGGCCCGCTTGCCGCGGAGCCGGCCGTGGCCCTCGTAGCTCGTCTCGCCGTGATCCGGGCGCGGGTCCATGTCCGCGGTACGGCCCGGCATCGGCTGCGGCTGATCGGGAAAGGGCGGCTTGGGATAGGCTTTGGGCATGGACGCGGGCTCCTCGGAGGGTCAGCCCGCTAACGGCTCGGAGGAATGCCGGTTTCCACCGGTCCGCCGTGGATACGGTTTCAGACCGCCAGTTCGGCGAGGCCGCGCCCGTCGATATTGGCGCCGCAGAGCAGCACGCCGACCCGCTCGCCGGGAGCGGGCCGGTAGGCGCCCGAGAGCAGGGCCGCCAGCGCGGCCGCGCCGCCCGGCTCGGCCGCGATCCGGAGGTCGCGCCAGAGCCGTCGCTGCGCGTCCCGGATCGCCTCGTCCGTGACGAGCGCCACGTGGTCGACCGCCTCGCGACAGATCGCATAGACGAGATCGCCCACGTTGCGGGCCCCGAGCGAATCCGCCGCGACCGAGTTCACCTCGACGTCGACGGTGCCGCCCGCCGCGAGCGCTGCGTGGAGCGCACGCGAGCCCTCTGGCTCCACGCCTACGACTTTCACGGCGCGACCGCGACCGGAGGCATCGCGCCACCAGGATGCGAGGCCCGACACGAGCCCGCCCCCGCCGACCGCGACCAGCACGGTGTCGAGGTCTGGGGCCTGCTCGTCCCACTCGAGCGCGACGGTGCCCGGCCCGGCTATGGTCGCCTCAGCGCAGAAGGGGTGGATGACCAGCGCGCCGCTGCCGGCCGCATGGAGGTCGCAGGCGGCCTGAGCATCGGCGTAGCGCTGGCCGCCGATCACGATCTGCGCGCCGCAGCGGCGGATCAGGTCGATCTTGGCCGCGCTTGCGATTTCCGGCACGAAGATGCAGGCCGGCATGCCAAGTTCACGCGCCGCGAAGGCGACCGCGGCACCATGATTGCCGCCGGACGCGGCCGTGACGCCGGCAGCCGGGATCGGCTGCGAGGTCAGGGCGTTGAAGGCGCCGCGGCTCTTGAAGGAGCCCGCGTGCTGCAGAAACTCGAGCTTCAGGCTGACCCGGCCGTCATGGCCGAATTCGGCCCCGTCAAGGTCCAGCACCGGCGTCCGCCGGATATGGGCGCGGATGCGGTCATGAGCGGCGCGGATGTCGGCTTGGTCGGGCAGCACGGGAACCGGGAGCTCTGCGACGGGTATCCTGGCTGTAGCCCGAACCCGTCCTCCGGACCAGGGCGCTCAGCCGTGCGGCGGCGGCTGCCAGGTCAGGACGGCCCGGTGCAACCCGGTGCTCCCCGGCGGCAGGATCGTCATGGAGGCACGCTCGGCGAGTTCGCCCTGCGCATCCTCCCAGTCGGCGTGGCCGGACCAGCATTCGAGCGACAGAAACGGCGCGTCCGGGCGCGACCATACGGCGAGGTGCGGGAAGTTCTCGACGGCCAGTCCAATGGCTGCACCGGATGCCGCCTCGAAGCGGAAGGCCCGGCTGTGCGCGTCCAGGAACACGAGCGCTTCGGTGAACAGGTCGGGCGCGAGGGGCAGAACCGCCCCGTCCAGCGGAACCGACCGCGTGCGCCGGGCGAGCAGCCCTCCGGCCGCGACCTCCGGTACCTCGGCCCGCTCGGGATCTGCGAACACGACCCGGTGGCCGTCCCGCCCTGTGCCGTCGAGCGGCCACGGAAAGGCCGGGTGGAAGCCGACCGCATATGGCAGGTCCCGGATGTCGGCGTTGCGCACCTCGAAGCCGAGCGACAGCGTCGATTGCTCAAGCTCCGCAACGACATCGAGCGCGAAGCTGAAGGGATAATGCACCCGCGTTTCGGCGTCGCTGCACAGGCGCAGGCGCACCGTTGCATCCGTCCGCTCGATCACCGCGAACGCTGCGCGCCGCGCGAAGCCGTGCTGCGGCATCGGGTAGGACCTGCCGGCGACCTCCACCGTGCCGCCGCCCGCAGAGGCGCCGACCCGCGGAAACAGGATCGGGGCATGGAAGGCCCAATGCTCGGGATCGCCGCTCCACAGGAGCTCGCGGCCGCCGACCTGCCACGACACGGGTTCGGCTCCCCGGAGCGCGATCGCCGCCGTGGCGCCGTCGGCCGAAAGCCGGACCAAGCCGGCATCGAGGTCGGTCATGGGATGCCGCTCAACGCGCCGCCCAGATGGTGGATGGGGCGCTCACCGGAGCGCCTCGAGCACCTTGGCGCCGGGACGTCCCGTCTGCTTCATGCCGAGCGAGCGCTCGATCTCCTTGATTGCGTCCCGGGTTTTCTGGCCGACACGGCCGTCCGGTTCGCCGACGTCGTAGCCGCGAGCCGCGAGCTTGCGTTGCAGGTCGCGGCGCTCGGCGCGCGACAGCGGCGGATCGTCCGTGGGCCAGGCGGTCTGGATGCCGCCCCTCCCCTTCAACCGGTCCGACAGGATCGAGATGGCGAGGGCGTAGGAATCGGCGCCGTTGTAGGAATAGGCGCAATCGTAGTTCTTGAAGACCAGGAAGGCCGGCCCGTCGCGCCCGGCCGGCATGAGCAGGCCGGCATTGCCGGATCCGGCGAGCGCGCCGCCGCCGGCCTTCGTGATGCCGCGCCCGGCCCAGTACGCGACCGGATGCTTGCCGGTTCGCCCCGACGGCCCGGCATAGCCGTCCGGCACGCGGACCTCGTAGCCCCAGGTCTGGCCCGTCTGCCAGCCGGCCTTGTTCATGAAGTTCGCGGTCGAGTGCAGCGCGTCCGGGATCGAGTTGACGAGGTCGCGCCGGCCGTCGCCGTCGCCGTCGACCGCGAGCCGCATGTAGGTCGACGGAATGAACTGGGTATGCCCGAACGCGCCTGCCCACGAGCCCTTCAGGTCGTCCGCCTCGAGGTCGCCACGCTCGATGATGCGCAGCGTCGACACGAGCTCGTCCCGAAAGAATCCCTGCCGGCGCGACGCGAAGCAGGCGCCGGTCGCGAGGGCCTGAACGAGCGGCATCTTGCCCCCGGACTTGCCGTAATCGCTTTCGACCCCCCACACGGCCACGATGGTGTGGCGGTCGACGCCGAACCTGGCTTCCGCGGCGGCGAGCGTAGCGGCGTGGCGGCGCAGCATGGCCTGGCCTTCCGCCACCTTCTCCTCGTCCGTCAGCGTGGCGAGGTAATCCCAGATCGGCGTCTTGAACTCGGGCTGATTGTCCATCAGCTCGATGACCTTCATGTCGGGCTCGAGCCCGCGCGTGGCGCGATCGAAGGTCGAGGCCGAGACGCCTTTCGCCAGCGCTGCCGAGCGCAGCCCCGACAGGCAGCCCCCGAAGGACTGAGCGGATGCGACGGCGGGCGACGCGAGGAAGGCGACGAGCGCGATCGCGCCCAGGCGGGACTGCATGGCAAGGCTCCGTAACGGTCCGCAGCACTGCACGTCTGTGTGGTTAATGTTTGGTTAGGAGATGCGCACGTGTCGGCGCCCCTTGAACTCAACCTTAGGTTGCAGTAAAACTCACATCTTCAGGCGGGAGGGTGGGACATGTTCGGCTCGGCTGTGCTCGAAGTCGCCATCGGGATGGCGCTCCTGTTTCTCTACACAAGCCTCCTGGTGACCGCCCTCGGCGAAATGATCGAGGCGAGGCTGCAGACCCGCGCCGGCGATCTCGAGCGCGGCGTCCGCGAGTTGCTGGCCGACCCAGACGGCAAAGGGCTCGCCACCAGGTTCTACAATCATCCGCTGATCTACTCGCTGTTCCGCGGCCGGTACGATCCGGCCGAACTCAAGGCGACGAAGGGGGGCGAGTTGGTCATGTCACGCCGGGGCCGCTTGGCTCTGCCGGCCTATATTCCGGCCGGACATTTCGCGGCCGCCCTCCTGGACCTGGCGGCGCGAGGAGCGGGCTCCGGGGACGGCCCGATCACCGTGGCAACCCTCCGCGAGACTGTCCGGCAGCTCGACAACGACAGCGTCAGCAAGGCCATCCTGGCCGCCACGGACGGGGCCGGTGACGACCTGGCGAAGGTCAAGGCGAACCTTGCCGCCTGGTTCGACGGAACGATGGATCGGGTCTCGGGCTGGTACAAGAAGCGAACCCAGGCCGTCGTGTTCGGGCTCGGTCTCGCAGCCGCCGTCGCCTTCAACATCGACGCCCTGAACGCCTTCGGCCGGCTGAGTTCGGACGGCGTCCTGCGGCAGACAGTTGCCGCGAGCGCGACGTCGGCCGCCCGGGATACGGTTCCGGCTCTAAGCCTCGACGATGCCCGGCGCGAACTGACCAGGCTCGGCCTTCCGATCGGCTGGGGTTCTGTCTCGGTCTCACCGCGGTGCGGGGCCGCCTACGAACCCCTCAAGCCCTGCGATGCGAGCGGCTGGTGGACGGCCGCCACCATGGCGGTCGGCTGGCTGATGACGGCGCTCGCCGTCACACTCGGCGCCCCGTTCTGGTTCGACGTCCTGAACAAGTTCATGGTGATCCGCTCGACCGTGAAGCCGCGCGAAAAGAGCCCGGAGGAGGGTTCGGAAGACCGCGCGTGAGCGCTTCAGGCCCAGGCCCGCTCCGCGAGCCGCTTCTCGTAGCCGTCGATCGCCGGCGCCTTTTCCAGCGTCAGCCCGATGTCGTCGAGGCCGTTCAGCAGGCAATGCTTGCGGAACGCGTCGATCTCGAAATGGAGCGTGCCGCCGTCCGGCCCGCGGATGGTCTGGCTTTCGAGGTCGATCGTGAGACGGGCGTTGGAGCCGCGCTCGGCGTCGTCGAAGAGCTTCTCCAGGTCCTCCGGCGAGACCGTGATCGGCAGGACCCCGTTCTTGAAGCAGTTGTTGTAGAAGATGTCGGCGAAGCTCGTGGAGATCACGCAGCGGACGCCGAAATCGAGCAGCGCCCAGGGCGCGTGCTCGCGCGAGGAGCCGCAGCCGAAATTGTCGCCCGCCACGATGATCTCGGCCGACCGGTAGGCCGGCTTGTTGAGCACGAAATCCGGGTTTTCCGAGCCGTCGTCCAGGTAGCGCATGTCGGCGAACAGGCCCTTGCCGAGCCCGGTGCGCTTGATCGTCTTGAGGTAGTTCTTCGGAATGATCCGATCGGTATCGATGTTCGTGCTCCGCATGGGAGCGGCGATGCCGGTCAGGGTTCGGAAGGGCTGCATGCGACCTCCTGGTCCCGCGTCTGGACGCGCGGGCTGTGTCATCGAGCTGTGTTAATACTCGGATAACCATCTCCTGAGACGGTTACGTCAAGCGGCGTGCCGCTTCGGCCCGAGGCGCCGGGAGAGACCGCGGATGAACCGGCTCTCCCGCGCGCACTCGGGAGAACCCTCCTCAATCCCCCGAACCCGGGCTGGCCGAAAACAGCTCGGCCTTGCCGGGCTTGCCGTCCCACTCCTTGGCGTCGCTCGGCGCATCCCGCTTGCGGGTGATGTTCGGCCAGCTTCGCGCGTAGTCGGCGTTGATCTTCAGCCACGAATCCAGCGCCGGCTCGGTGTCGGGCTTGATCGCCTCGGCCGGGCATTCCGGCTCGCAGACACCGCAATCGATGCACTCGTCCGGGTGGATGACGAGCATGTTCTCGCCTTCATAGAAGCAGTCGACCGGACAGACCTCGACGCAATCCATGTACTTGCACTTGATGCAGTTCTCGGTGACGACATAGGTCATCGTGTCGGTCCTGGGATCCTCGCGAGCCACGTGAGGGAGAGTGCGCGAGCCCGCACGACCACGAAGGTGGAGCCGACGTCAGGTCTCGGCCCCACGCCTCGCAGCGGCGGGGATGTCGCTGTCCGTCAGGCGCTTAGCCTTTGCCCGCCTCAGTGACAAGCGCGCCGTCGTCGCGTTCGACCTCCTCGTAGAGCAGACGCGCCTCCGGGGCGGGACCGCGCCGCTCCCCGGCCGCCAGCACCCGGACGACGCTCGTGCGATGGCCGGCCGCGACCGTGAGCACGTCGCCCGGGCCCACCTGCTTCGCCGAAGCCTCCGCCCGCGTGCCGTTCACGCGGACGAACCCCTCGTTCACCAGCTTCGCGGCCAGCGTACGGGTCTTGGCGAAGCGCGCGAACCAGAGCCACTTGTCCAGCCGCTGACGACCGTCCGCCATCGCACCAGGTCAGGGCTTGTTGCGGTCGCCGGCCTCGAGCTGCGCCTTGAGGGCTGCGAGGGCGGCGAAAGGCGAGTTCGGGTCGGGCTGC
>JAQGJJ010000185.1 GCA_028290695.1 Enterovirga sp.
CGCGCGCCGGGGCGGACAGACCCTCCACGGAACGGTCGTCAAGGAAGACCCGGCCGCTGTCAGGCTTGAGAAAACCCGACAGCACGGAGAACAGGGTCGATTTGCCGGCTCCGTTCGGGCCGATGAGGCCGAACAATCCACCAGTCTCGACGCGGAACGACACGTCGTCGAGCGCCTGGTAGCCGCCGTATGATTTGGAGATCGCGCGGGCTTCGAGGCTCATCGGCGGGTGTAATCCCCCATCAGGCCTTGCGGGCGATAGAGCGTAAAGAGCACCAGCATGAGGCCGACGAGGCCCAGCCGAATCGAAGCCATCTCCACTTCCGAGATGCCCGGCAGGATGTCTCGGATGAAGCGCGAGCCTTCCAGAAACAGCATCAGGATGGCGGCCCCGACGACCGCACCCGATACCCGTCCGACGCCGCCCATGATCACCGCCATCCAGACGTAGAACGTGACCAGCGGGATGAACTGCTCCGGCACGATGTAGGTGATGTAATGGGCATAGAAGGCGCCCGCGATGCCGGCCAGGGCCGAGCCGACGATCAGCACCTGGACCTTGAAGCTGGTGGGATCCTTGCCCAACGCCTTCACGGCCTCCTCGTTGTCCCGGATGCCCTCGAGCACCCGCCCGAACGGCGAGCGTGCGATCCGCCTCATCATCCAGGCGGCCAGAACAGCGACGGCGAGGATCGCGGCGAACGTCGCCGCTTGCGACGCCGGACCGGACAGCGAGGAAAAGAGCCGCGGGATCCCCGGGATGCCCTGGACGCCGTTCGTGAGCCAGCGCTCGCTGGTTACGACGAGGCGCACGATCTCGGAGAAGCCGAGCGTCACGATCGCGAAGTAGTCGTCCCGCAGGCGCAGCGAAATCAGCCCGATCGGCCAGGCGGCGAGCCCCGCCAGCACGGCTGCGGCCGCGAAGCAGGCCGGGAGCGGCAATCCGCGCCCGGCCAGGATCGCGCTCGTGTATGCGCCGATCGCGAAGAACCCGACATGCCCGAAGTTGATGAGGCCGGTCAGTCCGTATTGCAGATTGAGCCCGAGGCTCAGCAGCACATAGATCAGCGCGATGATGGAGATGGCGGCGAGATAGGCTTCCATCAGCGGGTGGCCTCCACGCGTCCGAACAGCCCGCGCGGCCGCACCAGGAGCACAAGCAGCATGACGACGAACGAGACCGCGATCTTGTAGGTGAACCCGACGAACGGAGTGGAAACCTCCTGGGCCATGCCCAGAACGAGGCCCGCCACGACGGCTCCGACGGGAGATCCGATGCCGCCCAGGATCGCCGCCGCGAAGGCCGGCAGGAGGAGCTCCCAGCCGATCTCCGGCGCGACGATGGTCTTGATGCCGAGCATCAGTCCGCCGACTCCCGCCACCGCACCGGCCAGCGTCCACATCGCCAACATGACCCGGGCCGGTCGAATGCCCGACACGCGCGCGAGATCGGGATCGTCGGCGACGGCCCGCATCTGGCGGCCGATCGGCGTGAGGTAAAGCAGCACGAACACGATCAGCAGCGCCAGGGCCGCAATACCGGCGAGCTGCAAGTCGAGCGGCGAAACGCGCAGGCCGCCCAGCACGTAGGGCCTGGCGAGCGGCAGCTGGAAGACCATCTGGCTGTGCCCGAACACCACGCCGAGCGCAGCCCGCACCATGAAACCGATGCCGATGGAGGCGACGAGCAGCGCCACCACCGACCGTCCGGCCAGACGCCGGAACACGAGGCCGTAGGCCCCGAGCAGCATGAGAGCCGCGGCCACGACCGACGCTATGCTGCCGAGCGCGAGCGACCCCGTGCCACGATGCACGACGATGCCGCTATAGGCACCGAGCGTCATCGCATCGCCGGTCGCGGCATTCGGGAATCGCGCGATCCCGAATACCAGCGTGATCGACAAGGCCGCCAAGCCGACAACCAAGCCCTGAACGAGGCCGTTGACGGCCAACTGCGCGTAGAACATCCGTGATCTCCGAGCGGCAGAACTCCGCCCGTCAGATCTTCACGATGTATTTGCGCTCGAGCTTACCGGACTCGATGAAGAACACACCGAAATCGGGCGTGACGTCCCCGTACTGGTCGAAATCGAGCACGGACGATGCACCTTCGAAGTTGATCTTGCCGGATTTCAGCGCGGCCTTCCCGTCCGGGTAGGAATACACCTGAGTGCCGGGCGGATTTGCGATTTCCTGGATCTTGGCCTTGATGGCGGCGGTCTCGACCGAGCCCGCGGCTTCGATCGCGAGCGCCAGCACATGGACCATGTCCCAGGTCATGGCCGCATACACGTTCGACTGACCGGGCTGCCCGCCCATCGCCTTCCGGTAAGCCTCGTCAAAGGCCTTGTAGGAGGGCGCGGACTCGTTCGAGATCGAGTCCACGGAGATGACGCCTTCGAGCACCTCGGCCCCGACGGCCTTTACGAGGTCCGGGCTCGCGGCCCAGCCCGGCATGATCCACTTGGCCGGCTGGCCGGATTGAAACCACTCGCGCATGATGATCGTCGTGTCGGCGAGGTACGATCCGGTGACGATCACGTCCGGGTTCGCGGCCAGCACCTTCTGCAGCTCGGAGCGGTAGCTCGTCTGGTTCGGTTCATAGACGACGTTCTCGACCACCTTGCCGCCCTTGCCCTCCCAGGCCTTGCGGAACCCTTCGGTGTTGCCGACGCCGGACGCGTTGTTGAACGCCATGGTGGCCGGACGCTTGAAGCCTTCCTTCACGCATATCTCGGCGAAGGCTCGCCCGAAGCGGTCGTTGGTCGCCTGATAGCGGTAGGAAAGGCCCTTGGCATTCGCGGGCGGCACGGACAGCGCAGGCGCGCCGGACGTGTTCATCATGATGATGTTCGCCTCGTTGGCGAGCGGCACGACCGCAAGCGACACACCGGACGACCAGGTGCCGAGGATCGCCCGCACCTTGTTGACGTCGATGAGCTTCTTTGCGGCCAGAACACCCGCCTGAGGGCTCGACTGCGTGTCCTCAGGCACCACCTCGAAGCGCCGCCCGGCGGCACCGCCGTTCGCGTTGACGATCTCGGCTGCGGCAAGGATCATCTTCTGCATGCCGGAGCCGAAGGGGCTGCCGGCACCCGTAACCGGGCAGAGGGCGGCGAGCCGGAACGATTCGGCCGTCTGCGCCCGCAGGATGGCGGGAGCTCCGACGATCGCGGCTGCTGTGCCGAACGTTCCGAGAAGCTGGCGGCGAGTGGTGTTCATGACGATCCTCATGTGGAAGTAGGTCGGACCCGGTCGGTCGGAGGAAGCGAGCGGTTCCCGGTTGGGGGTACGGGGACGATCCGCTACCTTCGTGCACAGCAGAAGAGATCGGTTCCCCTCATGCCCTTCATCGACATCGACGGCGAGTCATTTCACGTCCAAATCCACGGCCCGGAGACCGGTCCGGTTCTGCTCGTATCGAACTCGCTCAGCTCCGACCTGACGATGTGGGACGACCAGATTCCCACCTGGAGCCAGACGCGGCGGGTGGTGCGCTTCGACGGTCGGGGTCACGGACGGTCCGTCGTCTCGCGCGGTCCGTACACGATCGAAAGGCTGGGTCTCGATGCGGTTGCGGTTCTCGATGCGCTTGGGATCGAGAGCGCCGACTTCATCGGATTATCGCTCGGCGGCATGGTCGGACAATGGGTGCTCACGAACCGCCCTGCACGCATTCGCCGTGCCATCCTGGCCAACACGGCCGCCCATATGGGGCCGCCGGAGCTGTGGAACGGTCGGATCGCGCTCGCTCGGGAAGGCGGCATGGACGCCACCGTCGAGCCCACAGTGACACGCTGGTTCCCGCGCAGCTTTCATGAAGAACACCCCGCCACGATCGACCGGATGCGCGCGATGATCCGCGGGACGCCGCTGGACGGCTATGTCGCGTGCTGTCTGGCCATCCGCGACATGGATCAACGGGCGACGATCCGATCGATCCGGACGCCGACCCTGATCATCATCGGCGCGAACGACCCGGCCACGACGCCCGCCGACGGTCAACTCATCCACGCTGCGATCCCGACCTCGCGCACGCTGGTCCTCGACGCGGCCCACATCTCGAACGTGGAACAGCCCGAGCTCTTCACCCGCGCAGTGACGGACTTCCTCGACACGCCGGCCGCTTGAACGGCTCACGCCCTGGATCTCGGCCCGGTGCGCTCCCGCCACTTCGCCCATGCTTGGTGAAGCGGGAGACGAAGCGCGGCATTTCTCCCGGTTTGGGGGGCGCGCCGAACCCCTCGTCGCCGTGCCGCCGAAGGATCCAGCACACGGCGAGGCTGACCCGGTTGCGGGAGCATGGTCGTGGAACATGCTCCCGGCCGCGTGCCGGGTCCGTCGTCGCCAGGGCCCGGCACCGAGCCCCGGCCCAGCTTTCCAGCATGCAGGCGAAGGTCGCGGGGCTGGGGTTACCGGCGCCGACGTCACCCGCCGTGATCACCGGGTCGAAGGCGGCGCCGAGGCGGACGTGGCTGTTGCCGGAGGTCTCGTCGGTGCGCCCGACGATGGACTCGCTCAGGCGGCCAGCTCGTCTTTGACGAAACGGCCGGCCTTCATGATGGCCGGCATGAACCGTCCCTGTCCGGTGAGCAGCGACAGATCACGGAGCGGGTCGCCGTCGACGACGATCAGGTCGGCATGGGCATCCGCGGCCACGATGCCGAGCCGGCCTTCCTGGCGAACGACCTTGGCGGCGTTGACCGTCGCAGACCGGATGACGTCGATGGCCGGCAGGACTCGGCCCCGCAGCACGAACTCGTCGGATTGGTGGCGATGCATCTCGCCGAGCAGGTCCGAGCCGTAGGCCATCATGACGCCGGCCTCGTGAAGGATGCCGAGCGCCGCCATTCCCTGCTCGCGCACGTCCTCGATCTTGGCGACGGATTCGGGCGGCAGCCCGTAGCTGGCGCCTTCCTTGGCGAGGTAGTCGAAGGTGACGTTGGTCGGCACGACGTAGGCGCCCTTTTCCTTCACGAGGCGCGCGGTTTCGGGCGTGATCAGGTTGCCGTGCTCGATCGACATGACGCCGAGCTCGACCGCACGGCGGATCGAATCATCCGTGTAGAGGTGGCCGGCCACGTAGGTCTGCGCGTTGCGGGCTTCCTCCACGGCGGCGCGCACCTCGTCGGACGAGTAGCCGAAGAAGGCGATCGGATCGGTCGGCGACGAGACACCGCCGTTGGCCATGATCTTGATGAACTGGGCGCCACCCTTGATCTCCTCGCGGCACACGCGACGCACGGCGTCCACGCCGTCGACGACCCGGCCCAGCGTGCCGGCCTTCTCGCCGTAATGGTCGACACCACGGGCGTGAAAGCGACCCCGATAATCGGTGTGCCCCCCGGTCTGGGACAGCGCCTTGCCGCAGATGACGAGGCGGGGCGCCTCGATCAATCCTTCCTCGATCGCCATGACGAGCCCGTGATCGGCCCCGCCGAGGTCGCGCACGGTGGTGAAGCCGCGCATCAGCATCTCGCGCATGATGCGTGCGGCCCGCAGCGCCACGAGCGTGTTCGGCAGCTCGGCGTTCAGCGCGAGATTGGGCATGCTCGCGATCACGTGGACATGGCAATCGATCAGGCCCGGCATCAGGGTGCGGCCGGCGAGATCGATCGTGCGCGCGGAGGCCGACGTGATCGGCCGATCGGAGACCTCGCGGATGCGACCGTCCTCGACGAGAACGTGGTGGCCTTCGAGAGCCTCCTCGGACCGGCCGTCGAGGATGCGGGCGTTCTGGAACAGGATGGTGGACATGGTCGCTCCGGGCGAAAGGGAGGGCGGTTCAGGTGCGCGAAATCATCAGGGCGGGGATCAGGTAACGGCGTCAACACGCGGACGAGCTGCACCCGATCGTCGCCCGTATAGGCACTTTCCGGTCGAGGACGTTGAGGGTGCCAGGGGTCGATTCCCCTCTCCCGTCCACAGGCTTTTGCGGCGCGAGCAGCCTTGCGGCTCGGATGCCGATGCGCCCTTGGAGCGAACGGGAACGAGCGGCAGACCGCGAGGGCCTCGGACGGGCGGGCTGTCGGCGACGACGTCTTGGATGAAGCGACGGGGCCGAGCGCACGACGTCAGACCGGACCTTCGCGGTCGCGCAGCTGGCCAATCCTCGCCGGCGCGGGGCGGAGAGGCCCATTGCGGCGTACTACGATCAGACCTCTCCGGCCCGTCCCGAGTGGGACGCCCGGCACATCGAGGCGCAGTCCTGCCGCACGGCCCAAGCTCGCGACCTAAGCCCGCCCGCCCGATGTGAGCGCCCGTCGTCGACTCGCCTGCGTTTAGGGCTAAGCTCGGGAGATCGGACGTGAGGTGAGCGGATGAGGCGGCGGGATGTGGTCGGCCTACTCGGCGCGGCAGCAGGCTGGCCACT
Source organism: Enterovirga sp. (assembly GCA_028290695.1). Taxonomy (GTDB): domain Bacteria; phylum Pseudomonadota; class Alphaproteobacteria; order Rhizobiales; family Beijerinckiaceae; genus Enterovirga. Next base: position 6,374 of record JAQGJJ010000185.1, read on the forward strand.
CGCGGCCCGTGCGCAACAAAGCGGCGGCATGCGACACGTGGGCGTTCTGCTGTCCGGCCTGGAGGGCGATCCCGACAGCCGCGTGCGCATCGCAGCCTTCCGCAAGGGTCTCGCGGAGCTCGGCTGGAACGAGGGCGAGAACGTCCGTATCGAGTATCGCTGGTCGGGCGGCAAGACCGATCAGATCCGGCAATATGCCGGCGAACTCGTGGCGCTCGCGCCAGACGTGATCCTCGCCAACTCGACACCGGTGATTGCGGCTTTCAAGGACATCACAAGCTCGATCCCGGTTGTGTTTGCGCTCGCGATCGACCCTGTCGGCCTCGGCCATGTCGCCAGCCTGTCCCGGCCGGGCGGCAACTTCACCGGCTTCACGTTCCTGGACCCAGCCCTGATCGAAAAATGGATGACGCTTCTCAAGGACGTGATGCCGGACCTGACCCGGACGGCGATCCTGTTCAACCCGGCGACTTTTCCTGGGTATTTCAAGTTCGTCCGTGAGATCGAGTCAGCGCGCCCGCCAGGAGGGACCGAGCTCCTCGCCATGCCGGTCGCCTCTCCTGGCGAGATGGAGACAGCCATCGCGGCTCTCGCCGAACGGTCGAACAGCGCCCTCCTGATCGGGCCGGACCCGTTCAACGTCGTGCGCCTGAAGCAGATCGCCGGTCTCGCGACACGACACCGGCTGCCGGCAATCTCCGTCTACCGTCCATTTACGCTGGAGGGCGGGCTCATGGCGTATGGTCCGGACACCGCTGATATCTTCCGAAGGTCAGCCGGCTACGTCGATCGCATCCTGAAAGGCGCCAAACCCGCTGAGCTTCCGGTCCAGCAGCCTGACAAATTCGACTTCACCGTCAACCTGAAAGCCGCAGGTGCGCTCGGGATTACGATACCGCCGAGTGTCCTCGCCCGCGCCGACGAGGTGATCGAATGAGGCGCAGCAGCCCGCCCCACCTCGGTCGAGGCCGGGCGCCCTCGAACCTGCTCCGCTTACCTCGGGTGCGGCGGACTGGCCCGGCTCGCTTCGGTGGGGCGGAGTTTTTCGCGTTTCAGGGCGCCGTTGCACAGCTTTAGTCTACTTTTCCGGCCATGCTGTGCGCGGTTACGAAAGTGCCGCTCAGGAAGTGCCACAATGCCTATCGCCGCGATCCTTGCTGCCCTTCTCGCGGAATTTGGGACAGCCGTACTGACCCGGGCCGTCTTGGCCGAGTTGATTGCAGCTTTCGGCGTGTTCAGGGCGGCCGTCTTGGCTGATGCGGCGTTCGGAGAGTTGATTGTCGCGTTGAGGGCGTTCGGAACGTTTGCAATCACGCGAAACGGGACGAGCACTTTCTTCATCACCTTCACCGCATCGAACGGAAGGACGGTTCAACAAATCCTTTCGACGACTCTGACGCGCCCCGATGTCGCTGCGTTTCTAAATCGATGCGTGAACCTTGTGAACGGCGGAAGACCTGCCGGTGCCCAGAATCCGTACAGCAACATCGTTCTGACCGCGCAGCAGCTCGTTCGTAACTATGGAAACCGAGGCGGTGGATATTAGGCTGCGGACGGCGGCCGCACGAACACGGGGCTCTTGATCTTCACCCAATGCCGGCACTGGCCCGAGTTGTAGCGGGCTCCTTTCCGCTTCGCGACAATCCCCTCGAAGCCAGTGCGGCACGCAGCCGAACGTCCGGAGCGCCGGCACGTCGCGATGCTCGTGACGACGTACGGGCGCCCCTTCACCCGCGAGGGTTCGGCAACTTCATGCGTGAATCGATGAGCGCGGCCGGGCTACCGCTAACTTCGCGCCCCATAGGCTCCGCAAGGCCGCTGTCTCGCGGACGCCGGATGCTGCGCACGAGATCATGCTGATCCTCGGCACACCACACTCGCTGAAGCCGAGCGGTACACCCGTGAGGCCAATCACAGGCTCCTTTCCGCTTCAGGTATCGGCCGCCTCTCGAGACGAAACGCGAACAACCCGAACCAATCCGCACGGGGCGGGTTTGGGGAACGGCATAAAGTGACAGATTATGAAGCAGTTAGATGCGCCGATGGCGCTCCCAAGGGGACTCGAACCCCTGTTTTCGCCGTGAGAGGGCGACGTCCTAGACCGCTAGACGATGGGAGCTTTGCTCGCGCAGAGCGGTTCCTATAATCACCTCCCCGCCGGGCCACAAGCCCGATTGGACGTCATTGAACGAGATCGCGGCCGGATCCGGCCGCCGCGCGCCATCCCGATGCAATCACCTCACACCCGTCTCGTTCGGCTTCCCGCCGCGGCGCCGCCCGAGCGGCTCGACCGCGCGCTGACGGCGGCCTGGCCGGACCTGTCGCGGAGCCGCCTGCAGGCGCTCATCCGGGGGGGTGCCGTGTCGGTCGACGGCGCTCCGGTCCTGGACCCTTCCGCCAAGGCCGCGCCCGGCGCAGAGGTCGCGCTGGCGGAGCCGCCGCCCGCACCGGCCCTGCCGCAGCCGGAGGCGATGGCGCTGGCCATCGTGCACGAGGACGACGACCTGATCGTGATCGACAAGCCGGCCGGGCTGGTGGTGCATCCGGGCGCCGGCAACGAGCGCGGCACGCTGGTCAACGCGTTGATCGCCCATTGCGGCACGAGCCTGTCCGGCATCGGCGGGGTCGCCCGGCCGGGCATCGTGCACCGGCTCGACAAGGATACGAGCGGCCTTCTGGTCGTGGCCAAGACAGACCGCGCGCATCGCGGCCTGTCGGAGCAATTCGCCGATCACGGGCGCACCGGCCCGCTTGAACGGGCCTATCTGGCCATCGCCTGGGGCGTGCCCGAGCCCCGGCGCGGCACCGTCGCCACCGACCTCGCCCGCAGCCACGCGAATCGCGAGAAGATCGCGGTGGTGGCGCAGGGACGGGGCCGCCACGCCATCACCCATTACGGGGTTCTCGAGACGTTCGGCCCGGCCGGCGAGGAGCCGCTCGCGAGCCTCGTCCGCTGCACGCTCGAGACCGGCCGGACGCATCAGATCCGGGTGCACCTCGCGCATCTGCGCCACCCGCTCCTCGGCGACGCGACCTATGGGGCGGGTTTCCGGACAAAGGCGGCCCGCCTCCCGCCGGAGGCGCAGGCCGATCTCGCGGCCCTCGGCCGCCAGGCGCTGCACGCGGCGCTGCTGCAGTTCGGCCACCCGGGCTCGGGCGAGGTGATGCGCTTCGAAAGCGACCTGCCGCCCGATCTCGAACGGCTCCGCGCGAGCCTGGGCCCTGTGCGCTAGCGCACCGCGGACCCGGCCGGAATGGTCAAGATGACACCATATCCGATCCGCCGCGTTGATCGCATCAGGCGGACGCTCTCGCGCCTCTGTTTGGCCACTCTCGCGCTCCCTATATGACGGGGTCGCGGTTGCCGCACGGGGCCGCGCATGGACTCGCCCCTCGAGGGGAGTCCTGGAGGAGAATCGATGGCATCGTTACCGATACTCGCGAGCGAAGGCGGTCTCTCGCGTTACCTGAACGAGATCCGCAAATTCCCCATGCTCGAGCCGAGCCAGGAATTCATGCTGGCCAAGCGCTGGCAGGAAGATGGGGATCGTGAAGCCGCGCACAAGCTCGTGACCTCGCATTTGCGCCTCGTGGCCAAGATCGCGATGGGGTACCGCGGCTACGGGCTGCCGATCAGCGAAGTCGTGTCCGAAGGGAATGTCGGCCTGATGCAGGCCGTAAAGCGCTTCGACCCGGACAAGGGCTTCCGGCTGGCGACCTATGCCATGTGGTGGATCAAGGCGGCGATCCAGGAATACATCCTGCGCTCGTGGTCGCTCGTGAAGATGGGCACGACCGCGAACCAGAAGAAGCTGTTCTTCAACCTGCGCAAGGCGAAGGGCCAGATCTCGGCCCTGGACGAGGGCGACCTCCGGCCCGAGCACGTGTCGCAGATCGCGACCCGTCTCGGCGTCACCGAGCAGGACGTGGTGGACATGAACCGCCGCCTCGGCGGCGACGTGTCGCTGAACGCTCCCCTGCGCGAGGAGGGCGAAGGCGAATGGCAGGACTGGCTCGTGGACGATTCCGCCAGCCAGGAGACCGTGCTGGCCACCGCCCAGGAAGGCTCCAACCGGCTGGCGGCGCTCCGGGACGCGCTCGACGTGCTGAACCCGCGCGAGCGGCGCATCTTCGAGGCGCGGCGACTGGCGGAGGATCCGATCACGCTGGAAGACCTGTCCGGCGAGTTCGGCGTCTCGCGCGAGCGCGTGCGCCAGATCGAGGTGCGGGCCTTCGAGAAGGTGCAGGACGCGGTGAAGCGGAACCTCGCGGTGCGGGAAGCGAGCGGCGCCGCCGCCTAGTCCGGGCGAAACGCAACGCCTGGACGGACAACCCAAAGGCGCCGACGCACAGGCGCTATTGCAGGGACCGGACCTCGCATCGGGCATAGTCGGCGCTCGCCGCCACATAGGCGTTCAGCCCGGCCACATAGGCCTCGGCCGCGGTGCGGAACGCCGCCATGGCCGCGTTGTAGCTCTTCACGGCCTCGTTGTACTGCTGCGGCTCCCAGCCGAGGCAGCCGGGCGTTCCCATCTTCGCCTCGACGCACGGGCCCTTGGTCGGAAGCGCCGGCCTGACCGGCCGGGTCTGGGGATCGGGCGGCGACGGCGCCTGGCAGGCGGCGAAAGCCGGGCCGGCCCACAGCAGGGCCGCGAGCCCGGCCCCCGCGAGCCGCGCGGTGCGGCTGCGGAGATTCCGCCCGGAGGGAGGCTGGGTCCCGGTCATGCGGCGGCCGGACAGTGGCGCGGTCGTGCCCGAGGACCCACCACGGCCGGAACCGGGCACGTTCGCAGGTCCCTGCCTATTGCATGGTCGGGATGACGAACTCGGCGCCTTCCTTGACGCCGGATGGCCAGCGCGAGGTGACGGTCTTGGTCTTGGTGTAGAAGCG
>JAQGJJ010000227.1 GCA_028290695.1 Enterovirga sp.
CCCATGCCGATCTCGTCGCCGTAATACATGACGGGCGTGCCCGGCATGGAGAACAGGAGCGAGTTCAGGAGCTCGATCTTGCGGCGGTCGTTCTCGAGCAGCGGGGCGAGCCGGCGCCGGATGCCCAGATTGATGCGGGCGCGCCGGTCGGCCGCGTAGAAGGTCCACAGGTAGTCGCGCTCCTTGTCGGTCACCATCTCGAGCGTGAGCTCGTCATGGTTGCGCAGGAAGATCGCCCATTGGCAGCCCTCCGGGATCTCGGGGGTCTGGCGCATGATGTCGGTGATCTGGTGCCGGTCTTCCTGCGCCAGCGCCATGTACATGCGGGGCATCAGCGGGAAGTGGAACGAGACCTGGCACTCGTCGCCGTCGCCGAAATAGGGGGCGGTCTCCTCCGGCCATTGGTTGGCCTCGGCGAGCAGCATGCGGTCAGGATAGCGCTCCTCGAGCGCGGCCCGGATGGCCTTGATGACGGTGTGCGTCTCGGGGAGGTTCTCGCAATTCGTCCCGTCGCGCTCGACCAGGTACGGAATGGCGTCGAGCCGCAGCCCGTCCACCCCCATGTCGAGCCAGTAATACATCGTGTCGATGACGGCTTCGAGCACGGCCGGGTTGTCGAAGTTCAGGTCGGGCTGGTGCGAATAGAAGCGGTGCCAGAAATACTGCTTGGCGACCGGGTCCCAGGTCCAGTTCGACGGCTCCGTATCCAGGAAGATGATGCGGGTGTCCGTGTACTTCTGGTCGGTGTCCGACCAGACGTAGAAGTCGCGCTCCGGGGAGCCGGGGGGAGCGTTGCGGGCCGCCTGGAACCAGGGGTGCTGGTCCGAAGTGTGGTTGATCACGAGCTCGGTGACGACCCGGATGCCGCGGGCGTGCGCCTCGTCCACGAAGCGCTTGAAGTCGTCCATCGTCCCGTAAGACGGGTTGATGTCGCGGTAATCCTGGATGTCGTAGCCGTCGTCGCGCAGCGGCGAAGGGTAGAACGGCATCAGCCAAATGGCTGTGACGCCGAGATCGCGGATATAGTCGAGCTTCGCGGTCACCCCGGCGAAATCTCCTACTCCGTCATCGTTGGAGTCGAAGAACGACTTGACATGCACCTGATAGATCAGGGCGTCGCGATACCATTGCGTGTCGGAGCGGTCGATCATCGAAGTGCCTGGGCTGCGGTGGCCGGACGTGTCGCGGCTTCTTCTCCCCTGGCGGAAAAAGGCGTCGGCGCGAAGCGGCGGCAAACAAGAAAAACGTCGGAAATCATGCCGTCCGTCCGGCCTCGGCGACCCGGGGGCCGCCGTCTCCCGGGCCGGGCGATGCGCGCGACCCCCGCCTCACGGCGCCGCCTGTGCCGGCGGGGGCACGAGCCGCCAGATCACGACGGGCCGGTCCACCGGGTCGAGCGCGATGCGGTGGGACTTGCCGTTCAGGCTGAACGAGCCGCCCTTGAGCAGGTCCTCGACCCCGATGGCGCCGTGGTCCGGAATCCCGAATTCCCAGAGCGGGACCTCGTAGGTGCATTCCTGCCGGTTCTTCGGGTCGAGGTTGACCAGCACCATGACGGCGTTGTCGCGCTCCTTGGTCATGCGCAGATACGCCAGGATGTTGTCGTTGTAGGCGTTCAGGAACGTGATGTTGCGGAAGTCCCAGAGCGCGGGATTGTCGCGCCGGATCCGGTTCAGCTTGGTGATGTGGTCGCGGATGTTGCCGGGGCGGTCGAAGTCCCAGGCCCGGATGGCGTATTTTTCCGAGTCGAAGTACTCTTCCTTGCGGTAGAGGGCAGCCTCGCAGAGCTCGAAACCGTTGTAGATGCCGTACACGGACGAGAGCGTGGCGGCGAGCGTGCCCCGCACGATGAAGCCGGCCGGGCCGCTCGTCTGCAGGTACACCGGGTTGATGTCCGGCGTGTTGGCAAAGAAATTCGGCCGGTAGTATTCGCCCATCGATGTGTGGGCGAGCTCGGTCATGTACTCGGTCAGCTCGGCCTTCGTGTCGCGCCAGGTGAAGTAGGTGTAGCTCTGCTGGAAGCCGATCTTGGCCAGTGCTCTCATCATCTTGGGGCGGGTGAACGCCTCGGCCAGGAAGAGGGCGTCCGGATAGGCGGCGTTCACCTCCGCGATGAGCCATTTCCAGAACGGCAGCGGCTTCGTGTGCGGGTTGTCGACCCGGAAAATGCGGACCCGTTCGCGGCACCAGAACAGCACCGCGTCGCGCAGCGCATACCAGAGCGCCGGCTTCGATTCGCCATAGAACTGGACGTTGTAGATGTCCTCGTACTTCTTGGGCGGGTTCTCGGCGTATTTCATCGTCCCGTCGGGGCGGTACTCGAACCATTCCGGATGCTGCTTGATCCAGGGATGGTCGGGCGAGCATTGCACCGCGAAGTCGAGCGCGATCTCGAGCCCGTGCGCGTGCGCAGCGTCCACCATGCGGCGGAAGGATGCGAAGTCGCCGAGATCCGGGTGGATCGCCTCGTGGCCGCCAGCCTCCGAACCGATCGCGTAGACGGAGCCGACATCGCCGGGCTCGGCCGTGAGCGAGTTGTTCTTGCCCTTGCGGTTCCGGAACCCGATCGGGTGGATGGGCGGGAAGTAGAGGACGTCGAATCCCATCCCCTGCACGTAAGGCAGGTGGGCGATCACGTCGTCGAAGGTGCCGTGCCGGTCGGGGTCGTGGCTCATCGAGCGCGGGAAGATTTCGTACCAGGCTGAGAAGCGGGCCGCGAGCCGGTCGGCGACGACCCCGAGCTCGCGGTCGTAGCGCGACAGGTTCACGCGTTCGGCGTGACGCCCGATGAGCGCGGCGTTGTGCGGATCGAGCAGCAATGCGAGCTGCGCGGCCGAGCCCTTCGTCTCAGCGAAGAGGCGGTCGAGGATGCCCTGCAGGGCCGCCGCCTCGCCGGTGCCGGTCGCCTGGACGGCCGCCTCCTCGGCGATCTGCAGTCCCTCGATGGTTTCCAGCGTCACGTCCACGCCGGCCGCCTGCTTGGCCTGGATCTCGTGCAGCCACGACGCGAACGGGTCGCGCCAGCCCTCGATTGTGAACACGTAGCGGGCGTTCCGGTCGAGCGGGAAGGAGCCGGCCCAGCGGTCGTTGTCCACGAACCGCAAGGGCGCGCGGCGCCACTCGGGCTCGTCTTCCGGCCGGTACAGGATGGCGGCCGCGATCTTGTCGTGGCCGTCCGAGAAGATGTCGGCCCAGACCTCGACCGCCTCGCCGACCACCCGCTTCACGGGCGTGCGCCCGCCGTCGAGCTCCGGCCACACGGTCTCGATCACCACCCGTCCGGCTCCATCCGGCTCGCTGCCGGCGATCGCGGCCGGGGGCTTGGCGCCTTCGGCCACGAGGATGCGGACCTCGCCCGCGGCCAGCATGGCGGGGGAGCCGGGCTCGAACTGCAGCGGCACCTCGCCGGGGGTCCGATCGATGAAGGGTCCGAGCCCGCCGCCCGTGCGGGCCAGGATCGCGCC
>JAQGJJ010000237.1 GCA_028290695.1 Enterovirga sp.
CGCCAGCCGGCCATGGAGAAGGTCTTGGACATCGACGTGAACTCGACCGCGACATCCATCGCGCCCGGCACCTGCAGAATGGAGGGCGGCGGGTCGTTGTCGTCGAAATAGACCTCCGCGTAGGCGAGGTCGGAGAGCAGAAACAGCTCGTGTTTCTTCGCGAAGGCGACGAGGTCCCGGTAGAAGTCGAGCGAGGCGACCTGGGCGGTCGGGTTGGACGGGTAGCAGGTCACCAGCGCGAGCGGCTTCGGGATCGAATGCAGCACCGCCCGCTCGAGCGCCGGGAACACGGCCGGGCTCGGCTCGGCCGGAACGGAGCGGATCACCCCGCCGGCCATCAGGAACCCGAAGGCGTGGATCGGGTATGAGGGATTGGGCACCAGCACGACGTCGCCCGGCGCCGTGATCGCCTGCGCCATGTTGGCGAAGCCCTCCTTCGACCCCAGGGTCGCGACCACCTGCGTGTCGGGGTTGAGCGTCACGCCGAAGCGGCGGGCGTAATAGCCGGCCTGGGCCCGCCGCAGACCGGCGATGCCCTTCGACGCGGAATAGCGGTCCGTGCGCGGCTTCCCGGCCGTTTCGCACAGCTTGGCCACGACATGCGGCGGTGCCGCGAGGTCGGGATTGCCCATGCCGAGATCGACGATGTCGGCGCCGCCCGCCCGGGCCGCCGCCTTGAAGCGGTTCACCTGCTCGAACACGTAGGGCGGCAGGCGCTTGATGCGGTGGAAATCGGTCATGCGGAACGGGTCCCCGGTCTGGGCGCCGGCCTCGCCGCCAGGCAGCCCCGAATGCCTCTCCGGCCGCGTTTTCGCAACCGTCGGTTCAGTGGGCGCATCATTGCGTCGGCGGCTTAACCGGCGCGGGCGCCGGACCGGACGCCGCCCGGCGCGCACCGGCTGCCCGGGATTCGTTCGCGGCCCGCAGGCGGTTCATCTCGGCTTCGGCTCCCTTGACCTCCGTCGCATCCTTGGCCCGCAGGCGGCGCCGCGGGGCGGAGACCCCGACCGGCATGTAGCCTGCGTCGGGCGCGCGGGTCCGGGTCACGAAGTCGGGAGCCGGCTTCGGCTCCCCGCCCGTCACGCCGGTCGCGACCGCGAGATCTCGCACGGGGTTTGCGTCTCCGGCGCAGCCCGCGAGGCTCAGGCCGGCCGCGGCGACAAGGACGGGAATGGCACAGGCACGAAACATCCGAGGTCCCGCCGAAGTTCCAGGATCGCGGTCAGCAGCCCGGCGTTGTTCAGGCATCGCAAGTGCTGGCCGATGGGGTAGCATGTCGGAAACGACGCCCCGCTGACAAGCCGGCGCAGGAGGAAACCATGGGCGAGAACACGGCCGGCCCGAAACCGGGAACCGCACATCCCGATTTCAACGCCCTGTCCCAGAACATGGCGAGCTTCGTCGAGGAAGCCGGCCGGGCGGCGGCGGCCTATCTGAAGCCGATCGAGACCCGCACCGCCAATACCGGCCTGTCGGACGAGGTCGGCGAGATCGTGAAGACGCTCGGCCACGTGGCCGAGAAGTGGCTGATCGACCCGCAGAAGGCGCTGGAGGCGCAGACCCGGCTCGGCACGCGCTTCCTTGACCTGTGGGCGACGACCCTGAAGCGTATGCAGGGCGAGGAGGCGCCGCCGGTCGCGGCACCGACCGCCCAGGACAAGCGCTTCCAGGACCCGGAATGGTCCAGAAACGCCGTGTTCGACTTCATCAAGCAGGCCTACCTGGTCACCTCGCACTGGGCCGAGACCATGGTGGAGGATGCGGAGGGGCTGGACGAGCACACCCGCGCCAAGGCGCGGTTCTACGTCCGGCAGGTCTCCTCCGCGCTGTCGCCCTCGAACTTCGTCGCCACCAATCCGGAGCTGATCCGCGAGACCTTCCGGGAGAACGGCGCCAACCTCGTGCGGGGTATGAAGATGCTGGCCGAGGACGTCGAGGCGGGCGGGGGCGAGCTGAAGCTGCGCCAGTCCGACCCGTCCAAGTTCCGGGTCGGCGAGAACCTCGCGGTCACGCCCGGCAAGGTCGTCTACCGCAACGACCTGATCGAGCTCATCCAGTATGCGCCGACCACCGAGACGGTGCTGAAGCGTCCTCTGCTGATCGTGCCGCCCTGGATCAACAAGTTCTACATCCTGGATCTCAACCCGGAGAAGAGCTTCATCCGCTGGGCGGTCGACCAGGGCCTGACGGTGTTCTGCATCTCCTGGGTGAACCCGGACGAGCGCCAGGCCGAGAAGGGGTTCGGCGACTACATGCGGGAGGGCGTGTTCGCGGCGCTTGACGCCATCGAGCAGGCAACCGGAGAGCGCAGCGTCACCTCCATCGGGTATTGCGTGGGCGGCACGCTGCTGGCGGTGGCGCTGGCCCACATGGCCGCGACGGGCGACGAGCGCATCGAAAGCGCGACCTTCTTCACGACCCAGGTCGATTTCACCCATGCCGGGGACCTGAAGGTCTTCGTCGACGAGGCGCAGGTGCAAGCCGTCGAGGCCATGATGAAGACCCGCGGCTACCTGGAGGGCTCCCGCATGGCGAGCGCCTTCAACATGCTGCGGCCGAACGATCTGATCTGGCCCTATGTGGTGAACGTGTACCTGAAGGGGAGGGCGCCGTTCCCGTTCGACCTCCTCTACTGGAACTCGGACGCGACCCGCATGCCGGCCGCCAACCACTCCTTCTACCTGCGCAACTGCTACCTTGAGAACCGGCTCACCAAGGGCGAGATGGTGGTCGACGACGTGACGCTCGATCTCGGCCGCGTGACGATCCCGATCTTCAACCTGGCGACCCGCGAGGATCACATCGCGCCCGCCAAGTCCGTGTTTCTCGGGTCGAAGTATTTCGGCGGGCCGGTCGAGTACGTGGTCGCCGGATCGGGCCATATCGCGGGCGTCGTGAACCCGCCCGCGAAGCCGAAATACGGGTTCTGGACCGGCGCGATCGGGACCGGCAGCTACGAGGACTGGCTCGGCCAGGCCGCCCGCCACGAGGGCTCCTGGTGGCCCTACTGGTTCGCCTGGGTGGAGGCGCAGGCGCCCGAGCGCGTGCCGCCGCACCAACCCGGGGAGGGACATCTGCCGGCGCTCGCCGACGCGCCCGGCACCTACGTGGCCGTCAGGTCCTGACGGCCGGGCCGGAGCGCTCCGGCCCGGAGAACCCGATCAGAACTTGCGGATGATCGGGGCGGCCTCGGCCACCTTCGGGTCGTCCCACCGGACGCGGGCCGACAGCGAGAACAGATTCACGTCCGCCTCCGTGACGCCGAAGAACGGCAGGCCGTTGAAGAGCGGGTTTCCGGCCGTCAGGCGGAGCTGCTTGTTGCCCACCGCGAAGATGTGGGAATAGGAGGCGTTGAAGGTGATCTTCTCGCTCCAGGCATAGCTCGCGCCCACCGACCCGTAGATCCGGTCGGTGTCCGGAAGCCGGGTGGAGCGGTTGCTCACGTCGATCGGCGAGACCTCGTAGGCGATGCCGGCCCGCACCGCCCATTGCGGGTCGATCTGGTACTCGCCGCCGAACGAATACAGGTAGCCGTCCTTGTAGTTCAGCGGAAAGGGCGCGACCGGGTTGCCGAGCGTGGCGAGCCGGATGGACGGCGTCCCGAGCTTGCTCCAGTTCATCCACTCGAAACCGGCGCTGAGCCGGAAATTGCCCGTGATCGCCTGGGTAACGCCGAAAGTGACCTGGTCGGGCAGGTTCACGTTGACCCGCACCGGCAGCACCGCGAGCGGCGTCCGGAAGGTCCCCTCGACCTCGTGCTGGATGCCGGAGCGCCAGCCGATGCCGAACACCGTGCCGGGCATCGGCGTGATCGTGGCGCCGGCCGTCACGCCCGCCGCCAGGCTGTCGCCTTCCAGGATGATGTTGCCGGCCGTCGGGGCGATGCCGCTCGCCTGGTTCAGCCTGACCTTGAAATACTGCACCGTCGGGCCGATGCCGACCGACAGCCACTCGTTGATCTTGACGCCGAGCAGCGGGGCGAAGTTGAGGGACTGGATCCGCGAGGAGCGGGAATAGGTCTGTCCGGCCCACACCGTGTTCGGCTTGGTGATGCTGCCGAACGGCGCGGCGCTGGCCAGGCCCAGCCACACCGTGTCGTTGATCTGGTAGGTCGAGTACGTGGCCGGCACCGGGGCGAGCTGGGCGAGCTCGCCCGAGCTGCCGAAGCCGGCCGTGGGGGTGGGTGCCAGCACCCGGATGCGGGCGGAGGCGTCCACCAGGGTCGCGTTGTACTCGCTGTTGTAGCCCGGGTTCATGGTGATGGTGGCCGGGTTCCAGAACGCCGACGAGACGCCGGCTGCTCCGGACGCGGTTCCGGCAAAGGCCTGGCCGATGCCGACCGTGCTCTGGCTGCGGAGCCCGAAGGCGCCCGCGCTGGCGCCGGTGGCGCTCGCGCCGAGAAGCGCGGCCGATCCGGCGCCGACAAGAAGAGAGCGTCCGAGGCCCATCCGTTTCCCCCGTTTATGCTTGGCTCGCCCGATTCGGGTGCCGGCCGGCCAGCGCCGGGACCGTGCCGGACCTGCTACGGGGCCGCAATCGTCGCAGGGCGTGCGCCGCACCGCGTCGCAGGCCGGTGGCGCGATTCCGGTCTCCCGTTGCCCGCATGCCACATGGTCGCGCGGCGGGCGCGCTTGCAGCCCCCATCGCGTCCGCTACAGATGACGCCGTACGGGAGGACGAACAATGAAGCTGGTGCGATACGGCGAGACGGGCCGCGAGAAGCCGGGCCTCGTCGATGCGGGTGGGACGATCCGTGACCTGTCGGGCCTGATCCAGGACATCGACGCGACGGCGCTGGCCTCGGATTTCGCCGCGTTGAAGGGGCTCGACCCCGCATCCCTCCCGGCGGTTCCGGCCGGAACGCGGCTCGGCGCTCCCGTGGCCCGGGTCGGCCATTTCGTCGCCATCGGCCTCAACTACGCCGATCATGCCGCCGAGACCGGCGCGCCGATCCCGTCCGAGCCGATCATCTTCTCGAAGGCGCCGTCCTGCATCGGCGGCCCCAACGACGACGTGATCATCCCCAAGAGCTCCCACAAGACCGACTGGGAGGTCGAGATCGCCATCGTGATCGGCAGGCGCGCCTCCTACGTGCACGCCAACAACGCGCTCGACTACGTGGCCGGCTATTGCGTGTGCAACGACGTCTCCGAGCGCGAATTCCAGATGGAGCGCGGCGGGCAGTGGATGAAGGGCAAGGGCTGCCCGACCTTCGGGCCGCTCGGGCCGTGGCTCGTGACGCGCGACGAGATCCCGGACGTGCAGAACCTCGGCATGTGGCTCGACGTGAACGGCGAGCGCATGCAGACCGGCAACACGAAGACGATGATCTTCGACTGCGCGCAGATCGTCTCCTACACGTCGCATTTCATGACCCTGGAGCCGGGCGACGTGATCACCACCGGCACCCCGCCGGGCGTCGGGCTCGGCATGAAGCCGCCGCGCTTCCTGAAGCCGGGCGACGTCGTGACCCTCGGGATCGACGGGCTCGGCGAGCAGCGCCAGACCTTTCGGGCCTACGAGGGCTGAGGCGACAACCATGACCGAACCGCTGTTCCGGGAGGATTCCTATCTCGAGCGTTGCGAGGCCGAGGTCGTCGCCGTGACGCCGGAGGGCGGCGTCGTGCTCGACAGGACGGTGTTCTACGCCCAGGGCGGCGGGCAGCCGGGCGATTCCGGCCTTCTGCGGCGAAGCGACGGGAGCGAGATCCCGGTCGCCAATGCCGTGTACGGGCCGGACCGCGCCGCCATCGTGCACGTTCCGGCGGCCGGCGGGCCTCTCCCGGCGGCCGGCGGGCCCCTCCCGGCGGTCGGCGAGCGCGTGATCGCCGAGCTCGACTGGGAGAAGCGCCTGGCCCGCATGCAGGCGCACACCGCCCTGCACCTGCTCAGCGTCGTCCTGCCGTACCCGGTCACGGGCGGATCGGTCGGGGACGGGGAGGGCCGGCTCGATTTCGACATCCAGGATGCCGGGCTCGACAAGGCGGAGCTCACGACCAGGCTGCAGGAGCTGATCGACCGGGACGCGCCGGTCTCCTTCCGGTGGATTACGGACGCCGAGCTCGACGCCAATCCGGGCCTCGTAAAAACCATGTCCGTGAAGCCGCCGCGCGGCTCGGGCCGGGTGCGGCTCGTCGAGATCGACGGCATCGACCTCCAGCCCTGCGGCGGGACCCATGTCCGCCGAACGGGGGAGATCGGCCGGGCCGAGGTCACCGCGATCGAGAAGAAGGGCAAGCAGAACCGCCGGGTGCGCATCAAGCTGGGGTGAGGGTGCCCTCGACCTCGGCGGTTGCCGATCGAGGCTCTCGATCGACGGTCCGCAAGCAAGCTCAACCATGTGTTCGAAGCCATCACGGGATGCCGGGGTGGCGAACGTTTCAGGCAGGCGCGACATGCCCCCCATCCAGCTCGTCTCCACCGCATGGCTCGCCGAGCGGCGGTCCGACCCGGACCTCGTCGTGCTGGACGGCTCGTACTACCTGCCGGCCGCTAAGCGGGACGCCGAGGCCGAGTATCGCGCCGCCCATATCCCGGGCGCGCTGCGGTTCGACATCGACCGGGTCAAGGACACGGCGAACCCGCTGCCGCACATGCTGCCCTCGCCGGAGAGCTTCGCCGCGGCGGTCGGCGCGATGGGGATCGGGGACGGCACGACGGTCGTGGCCTATGACGGCATGGGGCTGTTCGCGGCGCCCCGCGTCGCCTGGACGTTCCGGGTCTTCGGGGCCGCCAGGGTCGCGGTTCTGGACGGCGGCCTCCCGGCCTGGCTGGCGGAAGGCCGCCCGACGGAGGCCGGGATCCCGGAGAGCCGGTCCGCGAAGACCTTTGCGGCGCGGCTCGACCCGTCCGCCGTCGCGTCCGCCGAGGAGGTGCGGGCCGCGCTCGAGAGCGGCTCCGCCCAGGTGGTCGACGCGCGTTCGCCCTCCCGCTTCGCCGGCGAGGAGCCGGAGCCGCGGCCCGGCACCCGTCCGGGCCACATGCCGGGCGCGCTGAACCTGCATTACGGAGAGCTCGTCCGGGACGGCAGGCTGGTCGACCCGGCCGCCATCGAGGCCGCGGTTGCGCGGGCCGGGATCGACCTGGCGCGGCCGGTGATCACGAGCTGCGGTTCGGGCGTCACGGCGGCGATCCTGTCGCTGGCGCTGGAGCGGATCGGCCGCCCTGCGCAGGCGCTCTACGACGGCTCCTGGTCGGAATGGGGCACGCGGGCGGATCTGCCGGTCGAGACCGGGCGGGGAAGCCGGTCCCGATAGGGCGCCCCGCCGCCGGGAACCACTGCCGCCTCCTGCCTGTTGCCGTCCGGACATCAGCCGGAGCCGGCCTTGCGGTTTCTCCCGACACGCGTCCACGGCGCCATCGACTATCTCTGGGGCCTCGCCCTGATGGTGTCGCCCTGGCTCGCCGGCATGCCGAAGGGCGGCGCCGCCATGTGGGTCGCCTGGTTTTTCGGCGCGGGCGCGATCGCCTACAGCCTCGCGACCGAGTACGAGTTCGGGCTGGTCCCGATCGTCCCGATGCCGCTGCACCTGGGTCTGGACGGGGTCGCGGGCGCGGTGCTGGCGGCCTCGCCCTGGCTGTTCGGCTTCGCGGGCGAGAGCCGGTGGCCGCATCTCGCCTTCGGGCTGTTCGCGGTGGCGGCGAGCCTCGTCACGAAGACCCGGCCCGCCCGTGCGCGCGGGGCGGTCTGACCGGAGCCCGCTTCGTCGTCCTTCAACGCGGGGAAGCCGCTCCGGAACGATCCGGGCAGCATCGGCTTGACGGGTCTGACCCCCGCCAGGGTGAGGACGATTTCCCCATGCCGCACGCTTCCGCCCAGCCGATCCCGTTCGATCCGTCCCAGGAAGAGCCGGAGCCCGACGAGGCGACGATTTCGGCCGAGATCGTCGATACGATGCGGACCATCCTGGACACCACCTTCGCGGATCGGGGCCGGGCCATCCGCAGCGTGCACGCGAAGAGCCACGGGCTGCTGGGGGGCACGATCACGATTCCGGCGGACCTTCCGGTCGAGTACGCGCAGGGCGCGTTCGCCCGACCGGGCCGGCACGACATCCTGCTGCGCTTCTCGACCAATGCGGGCGACATCCTGGACGACAGCATCACCCTGCCGCGCGGGCTCGCGATCAAGATCCTGGACGTCGAGGGCGAGGCGCTTCCCGGTCACGCGGGCAAGCGCACCCAGGACTTCGTGCTGGTGAACGGGCCGGTCTTCATGGCCCGCGATGCCAGGCAGTTTCTCGGCAGCCTGAAGCTGCTGGCCAAGACAACCGATACGCCGCAGGGCTGGAAGAAGGCGTTCTCGGCCGCGTTCCGGGGCATCGAGACGGCGCTGGAAGCGGTCGGGGGCGAGAGCTCGACCTTGAAGTCGCTCGGCGGCCACCCGATGACGCACCCGCTCGGCGAGACGTTCTACACGCAGGTGCCGCATCTCTACGGGCCCTATGTGGCGAAGCTGTCGGTGGTGCCCGTGGCGCCCGACCTCGTGGCGCTGAAGGGCGCGTTTCTCGATGTCAGGGGCAGGCCGGACGGGCTGCGGGAGGCCTTCGCGGAGCATTTCCGCAGCCGCGGGGGCGAATGGGAGTTGCGCGTTCAGCTCCGCACGGACCCCGAGACGATGCCGATCGAGGACGCGACGAAACTCTGGCCGGAGGCGGCGAGCCCCTACGTGACGGTCGGCCGCATCACGGTGCCGCCGCAGACAGGATGGAGCGAGGCGCTGTCCGGCCGGATGGACGATTGCATGGCCTTCAGCCCCTGGCACGGCCTCGCGGCGCACCGGCCGCTCGGCCGCATCATGCGGGCCCGCAAGCCGGCCTACGAGGCGTCCGCGGGCTTCCGCGCCAGCCACAACGGCTGCCCCATGCTGGAGCCGCGCCGGGCCGCCGAGGTCGTGCCGGCGGGCTGATCGGTGCGGCGGCCGCTCAGGCGGCGGCGCGGGCGGCCACGAAGGCCGCGTGCCCGCTGACGAGTTCGCCCGCCAGCGCCTGGGCGATCAGCGCGCGCGTCTCCGCCACGCCGTAGAGCGCGACAAACGAGCCGAAGCGCGGCCCGCGGGCCTCGCCGAGCAGCACCCCGTAGATGGCCGAGAACCAGGCCTGCGACACGCCCGGCCGCCCGTCCGGGCTCTTCGCCTTGCCGGACGTGTCCGGAAAATGGCTGCGGCCGACGTCGTAGACGGCCGCCTGCAGCGCGTCCGCGTCCGTCGAGCCGGCGAAGGGCGCGAGCGCCTCCGACAGCTCGGCCAGGGCCGCGCGCTCCGCCTCGCTCGGGGCCCGGTACGCCTTCGCGGGCCGGACGAAGTCGCGGTAATAGGCGAGCGCGTGGGTTACCAGCCGGTCGAGCACCGGGTGGGTCTGCGGCGAGGCGCCGGGCGCGTAGCGGCGGATGAAGCCCCACAGGACGGCCGGCTCCTCCGTGTTCGCGACCGCGACGAGGTTCAGCAGCATCGCGAACGAGATCGTGGCCGCGCGCTCGCCGGCACCCTGCACCAGCTCCGGTGCGGGCGGGGCGCCGGCATGGATGTGCCACACCGGGTTGCCGAGCCGCAGCTTCGCGTCCTGCCCCGGGTATTTTTCCAGAAACGTCAGGTAATCGTCGACTTGGCGCGGAATGACGTCGAAGAACAGCCGCTTCGCCTCGCGCGGCTTGATGTACATGAACAGCGACAGGCTTTCGGGCGTGCCGTAGGTCAGCCACTCGTCGATGGTTAGGCCGTTGGCCTTCGACTACGAGATCTTCTGGCCCTTCTCGTCGAGGAAGAGCTCGTAGTTGAAGCCGTCGGGCGGCGCCGCCCCGAGCGCCCGCGCGATCTCGGACGACAGCTTGACCGAGTCGATCAGGTCCTTCCCGGCCATCTCGTAATCGACGCCGAGCGCGACCCAGCGCATGGCCCAGTCCGGCTTCCATTGCAGCTTGGCGCCGCCGCCGAGCACCGAGGTCTCGAAGCGCTCCCCGGTCTCCGGATCGCGCCAGACGAGCGTGGCGGCCTCGCGCCGCACCTCCTCGATCGGCACCTGCATGACGTGCCCGGTCTTCGGGTGCAGCGGCAGAAAGGGCGAATAGGTGGCCGAGCGCTCCGCCCGGAGCGAGGGCAGCATAATGCCCATCACCTCGTCGTAGCGCGCGAGCATCAGGCTCAGCGTCGCGTCGAAGCGGCCGGCCCGGTAGCATTCGGTCGCCGACATGAACTCGTACTCGAAGCCGAACGAGTCGAGAAAGGCGCAAAGCCGCGCGTTGTTGTGCGCCCCGAAGCTCGAATGGGTGCCGAACGGGTCCGGCACCGCGGTCAGGGGCTTGTTCAGGTTGGCGGCCAGCAGCTCCTTGTTCGGCACGTTGTCCGGCACCTTCCGCAGGCCGTCCATGTCGTCCGAAAACGCCACCAGCCGCGTCGGGATCCTGTCCTCCGTGAGCACCCGGAAGGCGTTGCGCACCATGGTTGTGCGGGCGACCTCCCCGAAGGTGCCGATATGCGGCAGACCCGAGGGGCCGTAGCCGGTCTCGAACAGAACCTCGCGCTTCCCGCTCGCCGCGATGCGGGCGACGAGCTTCTTGGCCTCCTCGAACGGCCAGGCGGATGCGCTCTTGGCAGCGGAAAGCAGGTCGGGATCCGGCGGGGTCATGGCGTTTACGTCTGATGGATGCCTGTCAGATGTCCGCAAACGGCCCCGAGTGCAACCATCCCGCGACCGTCGCCAGCAACGGACAGTCGAACGAGGAGTCGATCTTCAGATCTGATCGTGGAACAACTTGTATGATCTGTGTTGCTTGGGGGTTCGCGTGTTCAGGGAAGTCGAAGCGCCGGGCCGCTCGCGGCAGAGCCCCCCGCCTGCCGATGCGCCGGAGGCGCTTCCCGGCGAGATCGGCTTCCTGCAGCGGCATGGCGTCGGACGGGAGATCCTGGTCGAGGCGGCCCGGCTGGCCCGTGCCTGCGGGGTGTCGGCCGACGACGCGCTGATCCGGTCCGGGCTGCTGGACGAGACCGCGTTCTACCGCGCGCTCGCGGCCGAGACGGGGCTGCCGTTCCGGGAAACGGGCGAGCTGTGCGTGCACGCGCTCGCGCGCTACCCGGAGGCCGTCCTGTCGGGCCTCGTCCCGCTGGCGGAGGAACTCGGCCCGCGGCTCTCCTATGCGTATGCCCCGCAGGGCGAGGCCGTCGTGCGGCTGCTGGCGGCGGGGCCACGGCTCGATCGCGGCTATTGCGTCGCGACCCCGACGGCCATCCGCAACAACGTCATCGCGGCCCGAGGCGAGACGGTGGCCCGCGAGGCCGCCGACGGGCTGGCGGTCAGGACGCCGCATCTGAGCTATCGCGGGGGTGCGAGCCGGTTCCAGTTCGGTCTCGGATACGGGCTCGGCTTCGGCTCGGGAATCGCCGCGGCGGTTGCGCCCGCGGAGGGTTGGCTCGTCGCCTCGACGCTTCTCGGCCTCGGCTTTCTCGGCAGCACCGGCCTGCGCATCGCGGCGATGCTCGAACACGTCCCGACCGCGCCGCGGCGGCCGTTTCCCCGGATGCCGGACCGCGATCTGCCCACCTACACGATCCTGATCGCGCTTCACCGCGAAGCCGCCATCGTGCCGCGCCTGCTGGCCGCCCTGTGCCGGCTCGACTATCCGGCGGCCAAGCTCGACGTGAAGCTCGTGGTCGAGGCCGACGACCGGGACACCGCGGCCGCTCTGGCGCGGGCCGGTCCGCCCGGTTTCGCCGAGATCATCGCCGCGCCGCCCGGAGAACCCCGGACCAAGCCGCGCGCCCTCAACGTCGCGCTTCCACTCGCGCGGGGCGAGTTCGTGGCCGTGTACGATGCCGAGGACGTTCCCGATCCGGGCCAGCTCCGGCTCGCCGTGTCGACCTTCGCGCGCTCGGAGCCGGAGGTGGCCTGCCTCCAGGCGCGCCTCGTGATCGACAACACGAACGACGGCTGGCTGACCCGCATGTTCTCCATCGAGTACGCGACCCTGTTCGACGTCATGAACCCGGCGCTGGCGCGGTTCGATCTTCCGGTTCCGCTCGGCGGGACGTCGAACCACTTCCGGCGCTCGGTGCTGCAGGGCCTCGGCGGATGGGACGCCTGGAACGTGACGGAGGACGCGGATCTCGGCATCAGGCTCGCGGCCGCGGGCTACCGGGTCGCGGACCTGCCCTCCGCCACGCTGGAGGAGGCTCCCCGACAGGTGGGCGCGTGGCTTCGGCAGAGAACCCGCTGGATGAAGGGGTTCCTGCAGGTCACGGTGACGCATTCGCGCCAGCCCTTCGGCAACCTGCGCCGGCTCGGGCTCGCCAAGACGCTCGGCGCCACGGCCGTCTGCCTCGGCACCGTCGCGTCCGCCTTCGGCTTTCCGCTCTTCATGCTGCTGGCGCTGGAGGCCGTCCTGTCCGGACGGCTCGTCGAGGCGACGACCCCGTCCGAGATCCTCAGCGCCTCCGTCGGCCTCACGCTGTTCGCCGCCGGCGTGGTCGCCCTGACGCTGCCGCCGCTCGAGGCGCTGCGGCGGCGGCGCTGGTGGGGGCTCCTGCCCTTCGTGCCGCTGATGCCGGTCTATTACTGCCTGGTCAGCGTGGCGGCCTGGCGGGGTCTCCTCGAGTTCCTGCTCGAGCCGGCGCGCTGGAACAAGACCGAGCACGGCCTCGCCCGGACCTCGCGGGCCGGGCTGCTCTAGAGGCGCCGCAGCAGGTCCTGGGCGGCCTCGGCAGGCGGGCGCTCCACATTGAACGCGCCGATGAAGCGGCCGTCACTGCCCATGAGGTACACGAGGGCCGTGTGCTCCATCGTGTACTCGCCGTCCTTCAGCGGCACCTTGCGGGCATAGGCCCGGTAGTCGCGCACGACCTTGTCGATCGCGGCCCGGTCGCCTGTCAGGCCGAGGATGCGCGGGTCGAAGCTGGCCCCGTAGGTCTTCATCACCTCCGGCGTGTCGCGCTCGGGGTCCACCGTGATGAACAGCGCCCGGACGTCGCGGCCGCGATCGCCCATGGCCCGGAAGATCTCCGAGATCTCGAACAGCTTCGTCGGGCACACGTCCGGGCAATGCGTGAAGCCGAAGAACACCAGGAACGGCTTGCCCCGGAACGTCGCGTCCGTGACCGTCCGGCCGTCCGGCGCGGTCAGCGCAAACGGGCCGCCGACCGTCACGGCCGAACCGCCGGAGCGCGGAAACAGGGCCAGGTAGGTTGCGGTGCCGAGCGCGACGATGCTGATCGCGAGGGCGACGAGGGGAAGCGCCAGGCGGCGCGCACGGGGCGACATGTGGTTCTGCGGGGCTCGTCTCTGCCGGTCTGCTAGAAGGCGGGAGCGCCTTTGCCAAGGCGGCGAAGCGCCGCCTTCGTTGACAGACGCGGCCCGCCGCCTTAATCAGCGCCGTTCACGCGTGGGCAACCCTGCCCGCGCGTTCGTCGTTTTGGCACTCCGTGCCGAGACATCCGCAACTGCAAAGAAGCCGGACCCGCTTGCGGAGATCCGGATCGAACACGGGATAGAACGATGTTCGCAGTGATCAAGACCGGCGGCAAGCAATACCGCGTCGCCGCCAACGACGTCATCACGGTCGCCACCATCGAGGGCGAGGCCGGCACGGCCGTCACCTTCGACGAGGTGCTCACGCTCTCGCATGCGGACGGCATCGAGGTCGGAATGCCCGGCGTCGCCGGCGCCACCATCGCGGGCACCATCGTCGAGCACACCCGCGGCGCGAAGGTCATCGCCTTCAAGAAGCGCCGCCGGCAGAAGTCGCGCCGCAAGCGCGGTCATCGCCAGGACTTGACGGTCGTGCGCATCGGCGACTTCACCCTCAACGGGAAGACGCTGTCCGCTCCGGCCGCAGCCGCGCCGGCCGCCCGGCCCGCCCTGGCCGAATCGGCTTCGGCCGAGTAAGACAGCTCAAGTTCAGGAACACGCGTCATGGCACACAAGAAAGCAGGCGGTTCGTCCCGCAACGGCCGCGACTCCGACGGGCGTCGTCTCGGCGTGAAGAAGTTCGGCGACGAGAAGGTCATCCCGGGCAACATCATCGTCCGCCAGCGCGGCACGAGATGGCATCCCGGCGTGAACGTCGGCATGGGCAAAGACCATACCCTCTTCGCGACCACGGACGGCCGCGTCCGCTTTCTCACGAAAGCGGGCCGAGCCTTCGTCTCGGTCATTCCCGCCCAAGAGGCGGCCGAGTAGCGGCGGAATTCTCCCAGGAGCTTCCGCCGGTGTCCCACGGAACCGGCGGATCGAGCTCCAGGAAGGCCTAAGTCAGGCCAAGCTCCGATCCAGAGGGGAGGTGGGATGACCACCTCCCCTTTGTCGTTTGGGCCAAGCCGGCGCGAGCCGGACAGCCCATCAGGATCGGAGCAGAGCCATGTTTCCCGACCTCACCCGTGACGACGTGTTCCGGCTGGAAACGCGCCGGCTGTGGCTGCGCTGGCCGCGCCAGGCCGATGCCCCCGCGGTGACGCAGCTCGCCGGTGAGAAAGTCGTGGCGGAGATGACCGGCGTGATCCCGCATCCCTTTCCGGCCGGCGAGGCGGAGCGGTTCGTGCTGGCGGCCCGGGAGGCCAACATGGAGGGGCGGCGGCTCACGATGGCGATCACGCCGCGGGCGAAACCCAGCCAGCTGATCGGGGTCGTGGGGATCAAGCCCGACGCGACCGGGGCGGCGGAACTCGGCTATTGGATCGGCAGCCCGCATTGGGGCCAGGGCTTCGCCACCGAGGCGGCCCGGTCCCTCGTGGACGCCTTCTTCGCCTACACGGACGGGCAGGAGCTCACGGCCTCCGTTCGGGTCATCAACCCGGATTCGCGGCGCGTGCTGGAGAAGTGCGGCTTCGCCTCGGTGGGATCGGGCCTGGAGAGCTTCCCGGCCCGGGGCGGGCTGCTGCCGGCGGATCATTTCCGCC
Organism: Enterovirga sp.; assembly: GCA_028290695.1. Taxonomy (GTDB): domain Bacteria; phylum Pseudomonadota; class Alphaproteobacteria; order Rhizobiales; family Beijerinckiaceae; genus Enterovirga. The sequence goes on from JAQGJJ010000237.1 coordinate 14,882, forward strand.
TCGACCGGCGCAAGTGGGAGAGCTTCAAGGTCTGGCGTGCCTCCGACTACGTGCCGAGCGCGGCCGCGGACGAAGGCGGCGTGTCGGCCGCGGCGGCGCATTAGGGAACCGCAGCCCGCACGGGCGTTGTCCGTGCGGGCGACCGCCCGATCGGAGACGAGCATGAGACCGAGCATTCTGACGGGCGCCGCCCTGGCGCTTTTCGCGTCAGGCGCCGCCC
>JAQGJJ010000012.1 GCA_028290695.1 Enterovirga sp.
TAAACGTCCCGCCGATGTCGACGGCGATGGAATAGTCAGCCATGTCGATGCGATCCGCCTGAAGTTTCACCGAGATCACGCCCGCCGCCGCAAGCACTGCGTCGACCGTCGTGGGCTTTTGTCTTGAGAAGAAGAACTCGGCCGGCCGGGACATGCCGGTCGAACCCGAGTGGCCGTCGCACCAGGGGAGCGGCGCCCGGCTCCGCTCCCACGCCCGCCCCAATTCGGATCCGGGCCGCTCGGACGGGGCGACGACACCCGGTCCGCAGCTGGAAACGCCGTGAAGCCGAAGCTCGCACCGGCGTCGCGCGTCCCCCGCCGAAGCTCGTCATCATCGACCCTCGCTGCCGAGGTGATGCGAGAACGGCAATCTGCAGTGCTGGCGACACCGGCGATCCCTGCGTTGCGTAATGCGCAACGAAGTTTTAGAATTTCGTCTCGGCTAAGAATTGTCAATCCTGCAGTGCAACAAAACGTGCAGCTCTCGGTGCGCTTGACATCGCCGCGACCCAAAAGTTCATAGTCCCCGAAACAACGTTGCGCGCGCCGGGACCGGCGGCGGCTCGATGTCCGGCGATGACGCGCGTTCAGCACTGCGAGCTTCATCCCGGATCGCGAGGGCCGGCAGGGATCGGAACATGGCACGGTCGGGAGACCGTCGTCCGCCCGGGCAGCCGGCGCCTTGTCGCAGTCTCATCGCCTGTCCGGATGGTGGAAGACGGTCTTCGTGTCGGCAGCGGACGACCCTTCACGGGCTGCCCCCATCTGGCTCACCGCCCGGCAGGCGGAGCGCCGTCCTGCGCGGACGGGCCAACGCGCAACCTGAACGGTCGGGCCGTGCATCGGCCGCCCGGACACAACATCGACGCCGCGCTGTGGGCGGCACGGGAGAACGAAAACGGTGAGCAGCCGATCCCAGACGGAGTTCAGCTTCTGCATCCACCCCCGACGGAGGCAGGTGGATCGGGCGACGGTCGAGCGCTTCAAACACGTTCCGGTCGCCAACGTGAGCGATTCGATGAAGCCGGACGGGCGCGGGGGCGCGCAGCTGCGGCCGTTTCATCGGGCCGGCGGGCTCGCGGGACCGGCGCTGACCGTCAAGGTCCCCGAAGGGGACAACCTGATGGTTCATGCCGCGCTGGACCGGGGCGAGCCTGGCGACGTGCTGGTGGTGGATGCCGGAGGCAACACGCTGACCGCCATCGTGGGCGAGATCATGCTGGACTATGCCGCCGCGCGCGGCTTCGCCGGTGTCGTGATCGACGGGGCGGTGCGCGACTGGGCAGCGATCCGCGAGAAGCCGTTCCCGGTCTTCGCCCGGGCGCTGACGCATCGCGGTCCGACGAAGACCGGCCCGGGTGAACTGAATTGCCCGGTCACGGTGGACGGTATGCGGGTCGATCCGGGCGACCTGATTCTCGGGGACGACGACGGGCTTGTGTGCGTGCCGTTCGGCGAGCTCGAGGAGGTCTATCGGGCGAGCAGCGCGAAGCAGGAGGCCGAAGTCGCCATGCTGAGCGCCATCCGGACGGGGACGCTCGACCGCTCCTGGGTTGACGCGACCCTTCTGCGGCTCGGCTGCGACGGCGTGCGCCCCTGACCGGCGCCTGATCCGGTCTCAGTGCCCGACGGACCTCGGACCGCCCACCGGGGCGGGCGGTCCGGGTGGCGCTCAGGCGATGTCGCTGCCGATGGCGTCGAGGGCGGCCCGGGCGCATTCCATGTCCTGGCTGTAATGCCCGCCGCTGATGCCGATGGCCCCGATCGTTTCGCCGTTCTCCTTGATCGGGTAGCCGCCCCCGAACACCACGAGGCGCGGCGTGTGCGTGATGCCGTGCAGCAGCGGCGGGTCGTTCTTGATGAAGTCGTACCAGACATGGGTCGGGAGCCCGTAGCCGGCGCTCGTGTATGCCTTGTCTTGGGCGATCCCGAGCGTGAGCTTCGGGGCGCCATCCATGCGGCGGAACGCCTTCAGGTCGCCGGCCTCGTCGGTCACGGCGATCGACATCGCGAGCTTGAGCTCGACCGCCTTCTGGGCCGCGGCCGCGATCGCCTTCTCGGCGGTCGCGGTGTCGATGCTGCGCTTAACGATGCTGGACATTGCCCTGTCTCCTTCCTGACCCTGGATCACTTCAGCCGCCCGGTCTTCTCGTAGAAGGCCTTCTCGAGCCCGATCAGGCGGTCGACCTCCGGCATGATCTTGTTCTCGCCGACGAGGCTGCGGTCGACGAGGGCGCCGGTCTTGCGGAACTCCTCCTGCAGCTCGGGATCGTCCAGCGCGGCGTTGATCCAGGCTTCCAGGAACTTGCGCCGGTCCGCCGGGATGCCCTTCGGCACGCTCACGTAGCGCCATGCCTGCCAGAGGATCTCCTTGGTCCCCAGCGCCTCGTTGAAGGTCGGGGCGTCGGGCAGGATCGGCAGGCGCTTGTCGCCCGCGACCCCGATGGCCTTCATCTTCCCGGCCTCGATGTGGCCGCGATACTCGGTCGTGAAGGCGACGCCGATCTCGACATGGCCGCCGAGCGCGGCCGTGATGCCTGGGGCGCCGCCCTGGAACGGAACCTTGGTGAACTTCGCGCCCGTCAGGAGCTCGACGTTCTCGACCAGCATCTCGGAGGTGTTGCCGGCCAGAACGGCGACCCGCGTCGCCCCCGGCTTGGCCTTCGCGTCCTCGACGATCTGCTTCAGCGGCTTGTCCTTGAGCGGTCCGTCCGTCGCCACCGCCCAGGTCAGGGGATCGTAGTTGAGGAAGGCGATCGGCTCGAAATCCTTGTAGGTCCACCGGCCGTTGGCGCGCAGCAGGCTGTCCGCCCAGAGCGTGTTGGCGACCACGCCCAGCGTGTAGCCGTCGGGCTTGGCCTGGGTCGCCAGGTAGTTGTGCCCGATCATCCCGGCGCCGCCGGTGCGATTGTTCACGATCACCTTGGCGTCGAAGTGCTTCTCCATGAACTTCGCCAGGAGGCGGCCCGTGTAGTCCATGCCGCCGCCCGCCGGGTAGACGACCGTGAGCTCGATCGGCTGGGTTGGGAAGTCGGCGGGTTTCAGCGCGGCGAGCTTCGCCTTTCCGTCCTGGGCCAGGGCCGCGCCGGTCCAGACGAGGGCCGCGCAGGCAGCGAGCAGATGGCGTTTCATGTGAGCGTTTCTCCCCTTCTTGAATTGTGTTCCTTGACCAGGAGCATCCCGACGAGGGCTGCCGTGACGCCGAGCGCCGTCGCCGCGATGGGGCTTCGGGCGAAGATCATGGCTCCGTCCGGCGACATGATCAGGGATTGCCGCAGCGACTGCTCGAGCAGGGGGCCGAGCACGACCGCCAGCACGAAGGGCGACAGCTCGTAGTCGTTCTTCTTCAGGATGTAGCCGACGACGCCGAACCCGATCATCACCCAGATGTCGAAGCTGTTGCCGTTCACCGAATAGGCCCCGACCACCGACAGCAGCAGCACGAGCGGGAACAGGATCGTGTACGGCACCCGCAGGAGCTGCACCCAGAGCCCGACCAGGGGCAGGTTCAGCACGAGCAGGATGACGTTGCCGACATACATGCTGGCGATGACGCCCCAGAACAGGTCCGGGCGCTGCACCATCATCATGGGACCGGGCTGCACGCCCTGGATGATGAAGGCGCCGAGCAGCAGCGCCGTGACGGCGTTGCTCGGCAGGCCGAGCGACAGAAGCGGGATCATGCTGCCGGCGACCGCCGCGTTGTTGGCGGATTCCGGTCCCGCGACGCCCTCGATCGCCCCCTTGCCGAACCGCTCCGGCTGGCGCGCGATGCGCTTCTCGGCGGCATAGGAGACGAAGGAGGCGGTCACGGGCCCGCCGCCCGGCAGCACGCCGAAGACGAAGCCGATCCCGGTGCCGCGCAGGATCGGCAGCCAGCTGTCGCGCCAGTCCTGGACCGTCGGCCAGAGCCCGCGGATGGAGGTCTTCACCCGCTCCCCGGTCGCCACCTGCTCCATGTTGAGGAGGATCTCGGACACCCCGAACAGCCCGATCACGATGGCCGTGAGATCGAAGCCGTTCGTCAGGTCGACCGAGCCGAAGGTGAAGCGCTCCTGGCCGTCGACCACGTCCATGCCGATGCAGGAGACGAGCAATCCGAGCGCGATCATCTGCACGCCCTTCACGGTCGAGCCCTGGACCATGAAGATCGTCGAGACGAGGCCGAGCATCATGATGCCGAAATTCTCGGCCGGCCCGAACCGGAGGGCGACGCTGGTCAGGAGGGGCGAGAAGAAGCTCAGGGCGACGAGGCTGATCGTGCCGGCGATGAAGGAGCCGAGCGCCGCCATGCCGAGCGCCGCACCGGCGCGCCCGTTCTGCGCCATCCGGTAGCCGTCGAGCGAGGTGACCACGGAGGCGGCCTCGCCCGGGATGTTGATCAGGACGGCCGTTGTCGACCCCCCGTACATGGCCCCGTAGAAGATCGCGGCCAGCATCGCGATCCCGGCGACGGCCGGCATCTGGAAGGTGATCGGCAGAAGCAGCGACAGCGCGGCGAGGGGCCCGATGCCGGGCAGGACGCCGATGAGCGTGCCGACGAGGCTCCCGATCAGGCAGAAATACAGGTTCTGCCAGGTCAGGATGATGGAAAAGCCCTGGGCCAGCCCGTCGATCGTTCCCATGGCTCAGAACCCCCAGGGGCCGCGTGGCAGGTTGAGACCGAGAAGCCGGGCAAACACGAGGTAGATGCCGCCGCTCGCCGCGACCGAGAGCGCGACGTTGGCGAGCCAGTGGCGCCGGGCGATCGCCGGCAGGAGGCAGAGCATCACGGCCAGCGAGGTGAGCAGGAAGCCGAGGCTCGGCATGAGGATCGGAAACGCCACGAGCGCCGCCACCACGGCCCCGATGCGCCGAAGGCCGCCCCGGTCGGGCCACTCGGTGTCCGCGTCCGGCGAAACCGTCCGGACCGGCTGCAGCAGGAGCGTGAGGCTGCTGGCGGTCAGGAGCCCGCCGAGAATGAGCGGCAGAAATCCGCCCCCCGGCCCGGACGGCCCCAGAACCGGCATGCGCAGCGACAGGGCCACGACGCCCAGCCCGAGCAGAAGCCAGAACGTGTTGAGGCCGAGATGCCAGCGTCGCATGGCGCAGGCTCGCTCAGATCGCCCGGGCGGCGTTGTGGCCGTCCCGGATGGCCTGCGGCAGGCGGCGCGGCGCATAGGCGTCGCCGATCACCGCCACGGTTGCCTGGCTCTGGTCGCGCAGGACCTGGGCGAGCCCGTCATTGGCCCGCTGCAGCCCGATCCAGATCACGCCGGCGCAGTCGGGAACGGTCTCCTCCCGCCCGGACTGGTAGTGCCGGAGGATCACGCCGCCGTCAGCCACGCGCTCGACATACATGTTCGGCCGCATGGTCGCCCCGACGGTGTCGAGCGCCCGCAGGGTCGAGATGCGGCTGACCACCGGCATCTCGCGGAACGGCTCGAAGAAGCGCGTCAGCACAAGCACGGACTTGCCGAGCGCCGCCGCGGCCTCGGCGACGGCCGCGGGCCAGAAATAGCCGTCCTCGTCCATCACGATCACGGTGTCGCCCGAGCCGAGAAGGGCCGGATCGATCGTGCCGTCGCTGGTGAACACGGGCACGCTGCCGTCGCCGTCGATCTCGGGCGCGAGGGCGGTCGCGCCGGTGGCCAGGATGACGCTGTCGGGCCGTTCGCGCTCGACGAGCGGAAGATCGGCCTCGGTGTTCGTCAGGATGCGGACCCCGAGCTCCTCGACCTGCGGCACCAGGAAATCGGTGACATGGCCGAGCTCCGCATTGTGCGGCGCGAGCTTGGCCGTCCGGATGCGGCCGCCGAGCTCGGCCTCGCGCTCGACCAGCGTGACGTCGTGCCCCCGCAGGGCGGCGACGCGGGCCGCCTCGAGACCGCCGGGGCCGCCCCCGATCACCAGCACGCGCTTTCGCGTATGCGCGGGCTCGATCCGGCCGAGCTTGTGCTCCATGCCGAGCGTGGGGTTCACGGCGCAGCCGATCGGCCCGCCCTCGCTGATCCAGCCCCAGCACTGGTTGCAGGCGATGCAGCGGCGGATGGCGTGGCGGCGCCCGGAGAGCGCCTTGTTCGGCCATTCGGGATCGACCACGAAGGCGCGGCAGAACCCGATCATGTCGGCTTCGCCCGCCGCCAGGATGTCCTCGGCCTGGTCGGGCGTCTGGATGCGGGTGCACATCACGACCGGCAGGTCCCCGACCATCGGCTTGATGCGCGATTGCAGGTCCCGGTAGGGCACCATCGGGTAGTGCCGGTCCGGGAGGTGCGTGTCCTTCGAGTTGAAGTTGCCCTGGCTCAGCGACAGGTAGTTGATCAGCCCGTCCTCGGCGAGAAGCGCCGCGAACCGGACGTTGTCGTCGATGGTGGCCCCGCCCGGCGTGAATTCCTCGATCCCGAGCCGCAGGCCGATGATCGGGCCGGGGCCGATGCGCCGCCGCACGCGGGCGATGATCTCCCGGGCGAAATGGGTGCGCTTCTCGAAGCTGCCGCCATAGGCGTCGTCGCGCGTGTTCGAGAACGGGGAGAAGAACTGCTGGATCAGGTGGCCCTGGGCGCCGTGGATCTCGACGCCGTCGAGACCGGCCTCCATGCAGTGCATGGCCGAGGTCGCGAACCACTCGATGGTGTCCTCGATCTCCTCGAGCGTCAGCGCGTGGGGCACGCCGCCGCTGCGCGGGCAGGCGATGGCGGAGGGCGCCACCATGCGGCCCGGCACGGCCCGGCCGAGATGCTGGCGTCCGCCGTGGTTGAGCTGGCCGACAAAGGCCGCGCCCTCGTCCCGCACCGCGCGGGTCAGGGTCTTCATCCCGGGCAGCGAGGCCCGGTCCCACATCAGCATCGAGCCCGGCGGGTCCGCCTCGATCGGATCGGCCCGGAGCGCCTCGCTGACGATCACGCCCACGCCGCCGGCCGCGAGGGTTCGGTAGAACTCGAGCATGCGAGTGCCGACGCGGTTGCGCTCGGCGAGATGCGCCGTGGTCGCCACCCGCATGGTGCGGTTGCGGATCTGCACGGTCCCGAGCCTGATCGGCTCGAAGAGGTACGGATAAGGGGCCGGGGCGGAATTGAGGGCCGAAGCTCCGCCCCCGACGAGCCGCATCCTCGCGACGCCGCCTCTCGTGCGAGCGTCAAGGCTCTCCCGCGGCCTCGCGCGGACCTGCTCGACCTGTTTCATCCCGGCTCGCCGCTTGGTTTTGGGGGGCGTTGCCGCGAAGCTGTCAGACTTCCAGATTGCGTGCAATCCGAAAAATCCACGTCATTTGTTCGCTGCCGGCAAAGCTGTTTCGTCTTGCGGTGCACATAAGTCGGCCGTTGACAAACTCTGGCGCGGGGTGATTGCATCCAATCCCTTGGCGAGCAGCGACGGAGATCGGGCTTTGAGATGGCGGGCGCTTCGCTCCAGGCCGGCCCGGCCCAAAACACTCCGGCCCACGACAGTCCGGGTCCGATCGGCCGTGCCCGCATCGGCCCGGCCCTTCGTGGCGGCGGGGTCGCGGTAGACCCCGCATGGCCGTCGCGGAGCAGAAAGCCTACGAGGCCATCCGGACCGCGATCGCCAGCGGCGCGTTTCGCGGCGGCATGCATTTGCGGGCCGCCGATCTCGCCGAGCGCTACGGGGTCAGCCGGACGCCCGTGCGCGAGGCCCTCCGCCGTCTTCACGCCGAAGGTCTCGTCGAGTTCTTCGCCAACCGTGGCGCCTATGTCAGCTGCTGGTCGCAGAGCGACATCGAGGAGGTGTTCGCGCTGCGCACCGTGCTCGAGGGTCACGGGGCCGAGCTTGCGGCCGTGCGGCTCTCTGCCGAGGACGCGCAGCAATTGGAGCGCCTGGCGGACGACATGGACGAGCTTGCGGGAAACGGCCCCGGGCGCGACCTGCAGGCGCTGGCCGCCGCCAACGGCGAGTTTCATCGCATCATCGTATCGGCCGCGGCCAACCGACGGCTCAGGGCCATGATCTCGGGCCTCGTCGAGATGGCGCTCGTGACCCGCACCTTCGGCTTCTATTCGGAGGCCGACCTCGTTCGGAGCATGACGCACCATCGCGAGCTGATCGCGGCCTTCTCGGCACGGGACCCGGCCTGGGCCGGCTCCGTGATGCGAAGCCACATCAGGGCCGCCCACCACGTCTTCGTCTCGTCCGCGAACGCGGGCAACGGCCTCCAGCCCCAGGCGGGCTGACGGGACCCGAGCAGGACAGCCACGCAGAACAGGCCGGCAGAGACCGGCCGACGGAGGATGGTGAGATGAGCCAAGCCAAGGCACTTCGGGCGCTGCTGCAGCGGCCCGACATGGTGGTCGCGCCCGGCGCGTTCGACGGGATCGGCGCGCGCTTCGTGGCCCAGGCCGGGTTCGAGGCCATCTACATGACGGGCGCCGGCACCGCCGCGGCGGCCGGATTTCCGGATTTCGGCCTCGTCACCATGGGCGAGATGGCCAACAACGCGGGCAACATGGCCCAGGCCGCCGGGATCCCGGTGATCGCCGATGCCGATACCGGCTACGGCAACGAGCTGAACGTCACCCGCACCATTCGCGAATACGAGATGCGGGACGTCGCCGCCCTGCACATCGAGGACCAGGTGGCGCCGAAGCGCTGCGGCCACCTCGACGACAAGGAGGTGATTTCGCGGGAGGATTTCCGGGCCAAGATCCGGGCAGCCGCCGCGGCGCGCCGCAACCCGGATTTCCTCATCATCGCCCGAACGGATTCGCGCGCCGTGCTCGGCTTCGAGGAGGCGATCGCGCGCGTCAACGATGCGCTCGAGGCGGGGGCCGACATGGCGTTCGTCGAGGCGGTGCAGACGCCCGAAGAGATGGCCGCCGTCCCCAAACGCGTGAACGGGCCCTGCCTCCTCAACATCGTGCGCGGCGGCAAGACGCCGGACATTTCGATCGCCGACGCGCAGGCGCTCGGCTATCGGCTCGCCATCCTGCCCGGCCTCCTCATCGGGGCCGCCATGGAGGCCTATGACGCCGCCCTGAAGGATCTGCGCGAATCCGGCATGCCGCCCGCGTCGAGCGGCGGGCCGAAGATCCGGGAGCATTTCGACCGGCTCGGCGCACGGGAATGGGCGCCTCTGCGGACCCGCTTCCGCGACGCGGAGCGGGCCTTGCCGCAGGCGGCGGAGTAGCCGCCGTGGGCCTCACCCAACTCGACAAGGTCTGGGCCGAGCACGTCGCCGCCGATCTCGGCGACGGCTGGTCGCTCCTCCACATCGACCGCCACCTCCTGCACGACCTGTCCGGCACCGGCGGGCTCGAGGAGATCGCCGAGCGCGGGCTGTCCGTCCGGAACCCGGAGCTGTGCTTCGCGACGCCAGACCATGCGGTGTCCAGCGCACCGGGCCGGACCGGCGAGACGTTTGCGCCCGGAGCCCGCCTGCATGCCGGGCTGCGGGACCTCTCGGCCGCCTCGGGCCTCCATTATTTCGGCCTCGGCCAAATGGGGCAGGGGATCGTGCACGTCATGGGGCCCGAACTCGGCATCACGCTGCCGGGCGTGACGCTCGTGTGCGGCGACAGCCACACCTGCACGCATGGCGGGCTCGGCGCGCTCGCCTTCGGGATCGGCTCGTCCGAGGTCGCGCACGTGCTCGCGACCCAGACCCTGCGGCAGCGCAAGCCCAAGACGATGCGGGTCTCGTTCGAGGGCGCGATCCCGACCGGGGTCATGCCGAAGGACATGATCCTCCACCTGATCGGCACCCTGGGAGCCGCGGCCGGGACCGGTTACGCGGTCGAGTACGCCGGCTCCGCCATCCGGGCGCTCGGTATCGAGGGCCGCCTGACGATCTGCAACCTGTCGATCGAGCTCGGCGCCAAGATGGGGTTCGTCGCGCCCGACGACACGACCTTCGCGTTCGTGGAGGGCCGGCGCTTCGCCCCGAAGGGCGCGATGTTCGAGCGCGCCGTCGCGCATTGGCGTACGCTGCCGAGCGACCCCGACGCCGTGTTCGATCGCGAGGTGACGATCGACATGGCGTCCGTGTCGCCGACCATCACCTGGGGCACGAGCCCGGAACACGCGATCGCCGTGGACGGCATCATCCCGGATCCCGGCACTGCGCCCGACCCCGATCGGCGCGCCGCGTGGCGCTCGGCGCTCGACTACATGGGGCTGGAACCCGGAAGGCCGCTCGCCGGCACCAAGGTCGACTGGGTGTTCATCGGCTCGTGCACCAATTCCCGCATGTCCGACCTCCGGGACGCGGCGCGGCTCGCCCGCGGGCGTCACGTGGCCGCCGGGGTGACCGCCTGGGTGGTCCCGGGCTCGGAGGCGGTGAAGCGCGAGGCGGAGGCCGAGGGGCTCGACGCCGTGTTCCGAGAGGCCGGATTCGAGTGGCGCGAGCCCGGCTGCTCGATGTGCGTCGCCGCCAACGGCGAACGGGTGCCGCCGGGCGCCCGCTCCGTCTCGACGTCGAACCGCAACTTCGTCGGCCGGCAGGGGCCGGGCGCCCGCACCCATCTGGCGAGCCCGGCCATGGCGGTCGCGGCGGCCGTGACCGGCGCCATCACCGACGTCAGGAGGCTCTGACATGCAGCCCTTCACCCGCGTCGTCGGACCGGCCGCGCCGCTTCTGCGACAGAACGTCGACACCGACCTGATCATCCGGATCGAGCCGCTGACGCAGCTCAAGCCGTCCGAGCTCGGCCCCCACGCCTTCGAGCAGATCCGGTACCGTCCGGACGGCTCGGACGACCCGGATTTCGTGCTCAACCGGCCGCAATTCCGGGGCGCGCCCATCCTCATCGCGGGCCGCAACTTCGGCTGCGGCTCCTCCCGCGAGGGTGCCGTGTGGGCGCTGATGTCGGCGGGGCTGCGCTGCGTGATCGCGGAAAGCTTCGGCGACATCTTCTTCGCCAATTGCTTCCAGAACGGCATGCTGCCGATCGCGCTCCCGGGCGCGACGGTGGAGCGCCTGGCCGCGCTCGCGGCCGACGGCGCGCCGTTCGACGTGGACCTGGTCGGCAAGGTCGTCCGGGCGCCGGGCGGCGAGACGGTGCCGTTCGACGTGGACGCGCAGCGCCGGGAGGCGCTGCTCGAGGGGCTGGACGAGATCGGCCGCACGCGCAAGCGGGACGCCGAGATCGCCGCCTGGCAGGCGCAGGACCGCACCGCGCGGCCGTGGATCTGGCAGCTCGCGTCCTAGCTCGACTTGGCCGACCTGCCGCTCCTAAGATGATCGCGACCAGAACAACAGAACAGGCTGAGGAGGGACGACCATGAAAACCGTCACGTCGGGCGTTTTCAGAACCGTGGCCGCGCTGATCGCCGCGACTGCGCTTTTCGGCAGCGGGGCCGCCGCGCCCGCGCGGGCCGAAACGATCACCGTTACCCATTGGGGCTCGGCGTTCTACGGCGCTCCCTACGCGGTTGCGCAGGAGAAGGGCTTCTTCAAGAAGCGCGGCCTCGACATCACCGGCTTCCTGACCTCGGCCGGAGGCGGCACCTCTGTGCGCAACACGCTGGCCGGCGACCTGCCCTACGGCGAGGTGGCCCTGCCGGCCGCGATCCTGGCGATCCAGTCCGGCCAGCCGCTCAAGATCATCTCGGGCGGGGTGGAGAGCGTCGGCGAGATCATGTGGATCGCCAAGCCCGAGACGCCGATCAACAAGCTGGCCGACATCGTCGGCAAGAAGATCTCCTACACCTCGGCCGGATCGGTCACGAACATGATCATCCTGATGTGCCTGCAGAAGCTCGGGATCGACCAGAAGGCCCTGCAGCTCGTCACCGCGGGGGACATCGGCTCGAACCTGTCGGCCGTGCTGAACGGCGCCGTGGACGCCGGCATGTCGAGCGAGCCTCTCTGGTCGCAGAACAAGGGCAAGATCAAGATCGGCTTCGAGGCGAAGGACTGCACCAACCCGGCCATGACCCAGACGGTCGGAATCACGACGACCGATTTCGCCAAGACGGGCGGGGACAAGCTCCGGGCCATCACGGAGGCCCGCAGCGAGGGCGTGGCCTTCATCAAGTCGAACCCGGACGAGGCCGCCGACATCGTGGCCAAGGCGTATAACGGCGACCCGAAGCTGTACCGGGAGGTCTTCAAGAACTTCCTCGCCATCGGCTATTTCGGCGACGGCACCATCCAGTACGACAACATGAACCGCATGCTGGACGGCATGAAGCTGGTGGGACGGCTCAAGGCGCCGGTGGAGTGGAAGGATATCGTCGACGAATCGTTCCAGCCGAAGCTTCCCAAGGCGACGCAGTAGGTCCGCGGGCGCTCGGCATGGCCGTCGTGCACAATCTCGCCGCCGCGCGCGGCGTGCCGCCAGCGCCCGTCGCGACGCTTCGGGGCGTGACGCGGGTCTATGACGGGGAGCGCCGTGTCGAGGCGCTCGGCCCCATCGACCTCGACCTCGCCGAAGGGGAGTTCTTCGCCGTCGTCGGCCCGTCCGGCTGCGGGAAGTCGACGCTGCTCGACGTCCTGTCCGGGCTCAGTCGCCCGACCTCAGGCAGCATCACCTTCGAGGGCCGCCCCGTCGAGGGCGAGGTGCCGGACGGGGTCGGCGTGGTGTTCCAGGAGGACGCCTCCTTCGCCTGGCTCACCGTGCGGGACAACGTCGCCTTCGGGCTCCGGCGCGCCGGGGTGGACGCGGCCGAGATCGCCCGCCGCGTGGACTACGCGGTCGGGTTCATGGGGCTGGCGGATTTCGCGGCGGCCTACCCGGCCCAGCTCTCCGGCGGCATGCGCCAGCGCGTCTGCATCGCCCGCACGCTGGTGATGCGGCCGCGGCTCATCCTGCTGGACGAGCCGTTCGGTGCGCTCGACCAGCAGACGCGGCTCCTCATGGGCGACGAGTTGCTGCGGCTGTGGCGCGAGACGGGGGCGACCGTGCTCCTCATCACGCACGCGCTCGACGAGGCCGCCATGCTGTCCGACCGGGTCGGCGTGATGTCGGCCCGTCCGGGCCGCTTCATCGATCTCGTGGAAACCGGCTGGCCGCGCGACCGCGACAGCCGCATCGTGTCCGAAAGCCGGTTCGGCGCGCTCACGGGTCGCCTGTGGTCGAACCTGCGCGAGGAATCGCTGCGCGCCATGGGGTCGAAGGGCGCCGCCGCATGACGCGGAACCGCGCGATCGTCCTCGCCCGCATCGGCGTGGTCGCCGGGGCGGTTGTCCTGGTCGAGGTTCTGTGCCGGCTCGGCGTCATCAACCCGCTGACGCTCGTCGCGCCGAGCCGCATGGTGTTCGATCTCGCGGGCATCCTGGCCTCCGGCGACATCAACCGGGACATCGCGTACACGGCCACCACCATCGCGACCGCGCTCGTGCTGTCGGTCGTGCTGGGGATCGTGCTCGGGGTCGCGGTGCACGCCCTGCCGCGGGTCAGGCGGGCGCTCGATCCGCTGCTCGCCTCCTACTATTCCGTCCCGTCCTTCATCTTCTACCCGCTCTTCGTCGCCATCTTCGGGCTGAACACCTTTCCGCTCATCGTGCTCGGCATGGCCTTCGCCGTCCCGGCCATGATGATGTCCACCATGGCGGGTCTCGACCGCATTCCGCGCGTGCTTCTCAAGACCGCCAGGGTGCACCGGCTGAACCGGTGGGAAACCGCGACCCGGATCGTGCTTCCGAGCGCCACGCCCTACCTGTTCACGGGCCTCAAGCTCGCCATCGCCTACGCGTTCATCGGCGTGATCGCGGGTGAGTTCATCATGGCGAGCGCGGGGCTCGGCCACTCGATCGCCTTCGCCTACGAGGGCTTCGACAACCACACCATGTACGCCCTCATGCTGTTCGTCCTCGTCGTCGTGACGGTCATGAATATGAGCCTGCACGCCTGGGAAGGGCGGCTGATGCGCCGGCGGATCCGGGCATGAGCGCGGCGCTGTCGGCGGACGTCCGGCCCGCCAGGAAGCCTCGCGAGGGCGCCTTCGACGGGGTGATCATTCTCGTCGTGGTGCTCGCGCTGTGGCAGGGCGTCCACCTCTATGCGGGCGAATCCGCAATCGCCTCGCCGCTGGCCACGCTCACGTTCCTGGCCGAGTTCCTGCGGACGCCCGTCTTCTGGGGCCATTTCGGAGCCACCATGGCGGCCTTCGGCTACGCGGTGGCGATCAGCTCCGTTCTGGGCGTCGTGCTCGGACTCGTGCTGGGCGTGCGCCGCTTCGCCGGGGACGTCGCCGAGCCGATCCTGGCGGGCCTGTACTCGATCCCGAAGGTGACCCTCTACCCGATGATCCTCCTGATCTTCGGGCTCGGCATGTCCGCCAAGGTCGCGTTCGGCGTCATCCACGGCGTGGTGCCGATCGTGCTGTTCACGATGAACGCGGTGAAGAACGTGAGCCCGGTCCTGCTGCGCACGGCCCGGGCGATGCGGCTCTCCCAGCCGGAGACGATCCGGACCGTGCTGGCGCCCGCGGTCCTGCCCGAGATGATCACCGGGCTGCGGGTCGGCTTCTCGCTGACCCTGCTCGGCGTGCTGATCGGGGAGATGTTCGCGTCCCAGCGCGGGCTCGGATTCCTGATCGTGAACGGCATCAACCTCCACAACGTGCGGATGACGACCGGGATGATCGTCGCGGTCATCGCCTTCGCGCTCATCGCCAACGGCCTTCTGCTGTCGCTGGACCGTCGCTTCGGGCGCACGCCCGGAGGCGGTTCGCGCGCGGCGTGACGGCCGTCATCGCCCAGGCACTTCTTCGGGACATCAGAGAGACGAACATGAGTGGTGAGACCTCGACGGGCGCATTGTCCGACATCCGCGTGATCGAGATGGGACAGCTGCTGGCCGGCCCCTTCTGCGGCCAGCTCCTGGCCGATTTCGGCGCGGAGGTGATCAAGATCGAGGCACCCGGCCAGGGCGATCCGATGCGCGAATGGGGACGCGAGAAGCCGCACGGCAAGTCGCTGTGGTGGCCGGTTGTCGCCCGCAACAAGAAATCGGTCGAGGTCAACGCGCGCGAGCCCGCCGGGCAGTCCATCATCAAGGACCTGGTCGCGAAGGCCGACATCCTCATCGAGAACTTCCGGCCCGGAACCATGGAGAAGTGGGGTCTCGGCTACGACGTCCTGTCGGCCATCAACCCGCGGCTCGTGATGATCCGGGTGTCGGGCTACGGCCAGACCGGCCCGTACGCGCAGAAGGCCGGCTACGGCGCCATCGGCGAGGCGATGGGCGGCATGCGCTACGTGGCCGGCGACCCGTCGCACCCGCCGTCCCGGGCCGGCATCTCGATCGGCGACACCCTGGCCGCGACCTTCGCCTGCCTGGGCGGCCTGATGGCGCTGCACGCCCGCGAACGCACCGGCCGCGGCCAGATCGTGGACAGCGCCATCTACGAGGCCGTGCTCGCCGTGATGGAGAACCTCGTCACCGAATACGACAAGGCCGGCTACATCCGGGAGCGCACGGGCGCCATCCTGCCCAACATCGCCCCCTCCAACGTTTACCCGACGAAGAGCGGCGTCTTCGTGCTGATCGCCGCCAACCAGGACACGGTCTTCAAGCGCCTGGCGGCCGCGATGGGCCGGCCGGAGATGGCGGAGGACCCGCGCTACGCGACCCACACCGCGCGCGGACAGGTCCAGACGGAGCTCGACGCCATCATCTCCGACTGGACGGCCGGCTACGAGCGCGAGGAGCTGGGCCGCATCCTGGACGAGCACGGCGTTCCGCGCGGCGACATCTTCCGCGCGCCCGAGATGCTGGAGGACATCCACTTCAAGGCCCGCCAGGCGATCATCGAGGTGCCGCACCCGGCCTTCGGGACGCTCAAGATGCAGAACGTGGCGCCCAAGCTCTCCGACACGCCCGGACGCGTGCACCGGGCCGGCCCGGAGCTCGGCGAGCACAACCGGGAGATCCTCGAGGGGCTTCTCGGCTACAGGCCCGACCGCATCGCCGAGCTCGCCCGGCTCGGGATCGTGGGGCCGGTCGAGGCACTGGCGGCCTAGCGCGGCGAAACGGAACGGGACCTCATCGCATGGAACACGCACGCCCCCGCTCGGTCGATATCGTCGAGGTCGGACCTCGCGACGGCCTGCAGAACGACCGGCAGCTCCTGCCGACGCCGGTCAAGATCGCCCTCATCCGCCGCCTCGCCGCGGCGGGGCTGACCCGCATCGAGGCGACGAGCTTCGTTCATCCGAAGCGGGTGCCCCAGATGGCGGACGCGGAGGCCGTGCTGGCGGGGCTCGGCGACCTGCCCGGCGTGCGGCTCTCCGGGCTGGTCCTGAACGAGCGCGGCTTCGATCGCGCGCTGGCGGCGGGCGTCCTGCACGAGATCACCTTCGCGGCGGTCACGAGCGAAACCTTCAGCCAGCGCAACCAGGGCGCCAGCGTCCGGGAGAACCTGGAGACGTGGCGCACGATCTCCCGCCGGGCCGGGGAGGCGGGACTGTTCCGCTCCATCACCATCGCGGCGGCCTTCGGCTGCCCGTTCGAGGGCGAGGTCCCGGTGGCCCGCGTCGTCGAACTGGCCCGCGCGGCGGCCGAGATCGGCACGGACGAGCTGTCGCTCGCCGACACCATCGGGGTGGGCACGCCGCGCGATGTCGAGGACCGGTTCGGTGCGGTCGCCGAGGCGCTGCCCGGCATGCCGCTCAGGGCGCATTTCCACAACACCCGCAACACCGGCTACGCCAATGCCGACGCGGCCATCCGGAGCGGCGTCCGCGCCCTCGATTCGAGCCTCGGCGGCATCGGCGGCTGCCCGTTCGCGCCCGAGGCGACCGGCAACATCGGCACGGAGGATCTCGTCTACATGCTGGACCGGGCGGGCGTCCGGTCCGGGCTGTCCTTCGACGAGCTGCGCGCCACCACGCTCTGGCTCGAGGAGCAGATGAGCCGCCGCCTTCCGGCCCAGACGGCCCATGTCAGCCCGTTTCCGCCTCCCGTCGCCCAGGCCGCCTGACCGGTCGGCCCCCGGGACCGACCGACAAGCCTGCTGATCCGGTCCGCTCCGCCCCGGCCGCGGGGCCAGACGGCGAGGAGCGACTGCCGCGAGCGCGCCCGAACGCTCTTCTGGCCCGGCCGGGGAACACCGCGCGTCCGAGCCGCGCACGCTTCGTTAACCACTCCGATCATAACTGAGGCGTCGTGGCGGGCTCGCGCTCCGCGAAAATCTGCTGTCGTCGGCTGCCCTGGCCGCCTCGGGATTGGTCGCATGAAGGTCGTCATTCTGACCGGCGGGGTCGGAACGCGCCTTGTCGAGGAGACGTCCGTCCGACCCAAGCCCATGGTCGAGATCGGAGGGCGTCCGATCCTCTGGCACATCATGAAGATCTATTCGTCGTTCGGGTTCAACGACTTCGTGCTGTGCCTCGGGTACAAGGGCTATTACATCAAGGAGTTCTTCGCGAACTACTTCCTGCATCTCTCCGACGTGACGTTCGACATGGCGGCGAACACGATGGAGGTGCACCGGCAGCACGCGGAGCCCTGGCGCGTCACCCTCGTCGACACGGGCGAGAAGACCATGACCGGGGGCCGCATCAAGCGCATCCGGGACTATGTCGAGGCGGACGACGTGATGGCCATGACCTACGGGGACGGCGTGGGCGACGTGGACCTCGCGGCCCAGCTGGCCTTCCACCGCCGGCACGGCAAGCTCGCCACGGTGACCACGGTGCGGCCGCCGCGGCGCTTCGGCGAGATCGCGCTCGAGGGCGACAAGGTGTTCTCGTTCAAGGAGAAGCCGGCGAGCGAAACGGGCTGGATCAGCGGCGGCTTCTTTCTTCTCTCCCCCAAGGTGATCGACCTCATCGCGGCCGACGAGACCTCCTGGGAGCGCGAGCCGATGAACTGGCTGGCCGCCAACGGCGAGCTTCAGGCCTTCATCCACGAGGGTTTCTGGCACCCGATGGATACGCTTCGGGACAAGCTCTTTCTCGAGGACGAGTGGACCTCCGGGCGGGCCAAGTGGAAGACGTGGTGATCTCGTCCGACTTCTGGCGCGGCCGGCGGGTCTTCCTGACCGGCCACACCGGCTTCAAGGGAGCCTGGCTCGCCCTGATGCTCGACCGCCTCAACGCGGCGGTGACCGGCTATTCGCTCGCCCCGCCGAGCGCCACGAACGCCTTCGATCTGTTTCGCGCGGGCGGCGTCCTGACCGATGTCCGGGGGGACGTCTGCGACGGCGCGGAACTCGCGGCCGCCATGGGGCGGGCCGAGCCCGAGATCGTGTTTCACCTCGCGGCGCAATCGCTCGTGCGCCGCTCCTATTCCGACCCGCTCGAAACCTACCGGACGAACGTCCTCGGAACCGCCAACCTCCTGGATTGCGTGCGGCGGAGCCCCAGCGTGCGTCTCGTCGTGATCGTCACGACGGACAAGTGCTACGAGAACCGCGAAACCGCGACCGCCTTCACGGAAACGGACAGGCTCGGCGGGTCGGATCCGTATTCGGCCAGCAAGGCTTGCGCCGAACTCGTGTCGGCGAGCTTCCGCGAGAGCTTCTTCGACCATCGCGTCCGCCTCGTGACGGTGCGGGCCGGGAACGTGATCGGGGGCGGCGACTTCGCGGCGGACCGGATCGTCCCGGACGCATTCAGGGCTTTTGCGGCCGGGCGGGTGCTGAGCGTCCGCAACCCGCGCGCCGTGCGGCCGTGGCAGCACGTGCTCGAGCCGCTTCGCGGCTACCTCGTCCTGGCCGAGCAGGCGCTCTCGGGCGCGGCCGTCCGGGACGCCTACAATTTCGGCCCGGGCCCCGACGGCGAGCACGATGTCGCGACCCTGCTGGAGGCCCTTGCGGCCGCCTGGGGCGGGGGCGCGGTGTGGCGCCACGACGCGAGCCCGCAGCCCAAGGAGGCGGGCCTGCTTCGGCTCGACACCGCGCGGGCACGGGCCGATCTCGGCTGGCGCCCGATCCTGTCGTTCGGCGACACGATGGCCTGGACGGCCGAATGGTACCGCGCCTTCGCGGACGGGCTCGACGTGTCGGCGCTGACGCGCGAGCAGACCGACCGTTACCTCGGCCAGTGCGTGCGCCTCGTGTCCCCGTTCCGCGCACAGGGCGCGCCCGATGCGCAGTCCGAGGTCAGGTATGCACTCCGATCCTGAGACGCTGCGGGCCGAGATCCTCGATCTCGTGGCCCGCTACCATGAGGTCGCCCACCGGCGTCCCCCATTCGATCCCGCCCGCCCGTCCGTGCCGGTCTCCGGACGCGTCTACGGCGCCCGCGACATGCAGATGCTGGTCGAGTCGGCGCTCGACTTCTGGCTGACGACAGGGCGCTTCAACGCGGCCTTCGAGACGCGCCTCGCCGAGCGGGTCGGCGCCCGGCATGCCATGACGGTCAATTCCGGCTCCTCGGCCAATCTCGTCGCCTTCTCGGCCCTCACGTCGCCGCGGCTGAAGGGGCGCCAGCTCCGGCCCGGCGACGAGGTGATCACCTGCGCCACGGGCTTCCCGACGACGGTGAACCCGGTGCTGCAGGCCGGCATGGTGCCGGTCTTCGTCGACGTGCACCTGCCGACCTACAACATCGACGTGGCTGCCATCGAGGCGGCGATCTCCCCGCGCACGCGCGCCGTCATGGTCGCGCACACGCTTGGCAACCCGTTCGACGTGCTCGCGGTCCGGGCGCTGTGCGACCGGCACGGCCTGTTCCTGATCGAGGATTGCTGCGACGCGCTCGGCGCCACCGTGGGGGGGCGTCACGTGGGAACCTTCGGGGACGTCGGCACGCTCAGCTTCTACCCGGCCCACCACATCACGATGGGGGAGGGCGGGGCGGTCTTCACGAGCGACAACCACCTCCAGAAGATCATGGAATCGTTCCGGGACTGGGGCCGCGACTGCTATTGCGATCCGGGCTGCGACAACACCTGCAACAAGCGGTTCGGCTGGCAGCTCGGCGACCTGCCCAAGGGCTACGACCACAAGTACATCTATTCCCATCTCGGCTACAACCTGAAGATCACGGACATGCAGGCCTCGGTCGGGCTGGCGCAGCTCGACCACCTCGAGGACTTCATCGCCGCCCGCCGCAGCAACTTCGAGCGGCTGCACCGGGGGTTCGCGGAGCTGGAGGACGCCTTCCTGCTGCCGGAGGCGACGCCCGGCACGGAGCCGTCCTGGTTCGGGTTTCCCCTGACCGTGCGGCCGGAGGCCGGCTTCACGCGCGACGGACTCTCCATCCACCTGAACCGGCACGGCATCGGCACGCGCCTCCTGTTCGGCGGCAACCTGGTGCGCCAGCCCTACATGAAGGGCCGCGCCTACCGGGTCGCCGGCAGCCTCGCCAATGCCGACATCGTGGTGGACCGGACGTTCTGGATCGGCCTCTACCCGGGGCTCGGCGCGGACGAGATCGGCCACGTCCTCGACACCGTCATGAGCTTCGTCCGCACGCCCCAGCACCGGATCGCGGGTTGATCGGCTCCGGTCGCCCGGCCGGCGCCGGAACGGCCCGGATCGCGGCCGTCCGTCCGGGCCGGTTCGTCCGGTTCGTGCTGGTCGGCGTGCTGAACACGGGCTTCGGCTACCTCGCTTTCCTGGTCGCGCTCGCGCTCTGCCCGACCACCATCTCGGCCCTCGTCGTCTCGACCGCCGTGGCGGTTCTGTTCAACTTCCTGTCGCAGGGACGCTACGTCTTCGGCAGCCTCGATCCGCGACGCCTGTGGCGGTTCGTGCTCACCTATGGGCTGGTGTTCGGGTTCAACGCGGCCGGGCTCCACCTCCTGGAGGGGCTGGGCGTGCGGCCTCAGATCGGCGGGCTGCTGCTGCTGCCGGGCGCCGTGCTGATCTCCTACGGCCTGAACAACCGCTTCGTGTTCGCCCCGCGGGCGCTGCCTAGCGGCCGCTGAGGCAGGCGACCACGCCGGTCGGGGGCCGGCCGAAATCCCGGCACGTCCAGCCCGGTTCCCGCTCCGCGATCGCCGGCGGATGCGCGATCGCCGCCGTGCCCGGAACGGCCAGGTCGTAGATCCACAGGATGGCGGCGTTCGGCTGTCCGGCCGCCGCCTCCAGCAGGCGCCGGTTCGGGTCGTCGCCGGCCTGGAGCGCCAGCCCGACCGTCCGGGTCGCCCCGCCGGCCCGCCTGAAGAAGAACGAGCCGAGCTCCGCCATGTGGCGCGGGGCGAGGGTGCGGGTGCTCGGATTGTCCCAGGTGAAGATCACCGTGCCGGCGCCCGCCTCCGCCAGGTGCTGGGAGGCCGTCTGGAAGTTCATGCTCCGCGCCCACCCCGAGCCGACGCTCACGGCCCAGAAGGTCGCCCAGGCGAGCGCGAGGCCGAGCGCGACGGGGGGCACCCAGGCCCGCCGCGAGCCGATGGCCGCGACCCAGGCCGCGATGGCCAGAAGCAGGCCCGGCACGAAGATCGTGAGATAGCGCGCGGTGAAGGAGGGTCGCAGGAAGCCGGCCCCGACCAGGATCAGGGCGCCGACGGCCGCCGCGCCGACCACCCAGGGCAGCACCGCTGCGGCGCGCTCGCGGCCTGTGCGAAACGAGGGCAGCGGAACGCCGAACAGGGTGCCGGGCACCCCGGCTCCGAGCACGATCATGACGAGCGGCGCGGGGCCGGTCGCGTAGAGGAGGAGCCAGGGCAGCGCGGAGGCCGACAGCGTCGCGTACCAGGTGGCCTGCGCGAAGGTCGCGAGCTGGGGGAGGTGGTAGGCCATCCAGCCGAAGGCCGGCACGAAGAGCAGCGCCGCGGGCCAGGTGCGCAGGGCCGTCCCGCGATGGCGCGCCAGATAGGCCAGCCCCTGGCAGCCGAACAGGATCGCCGCGTAGTAATGCGTCAGGATGGCGAGCGCGCCGATGCCGGCCCAGGCGGCCGCGCGGGCGAGGCTCGGGGCCGCCAGCAGGCGCGCATGCAGGATCGTGCCGCCGGTCGCGAGCGCGAGCAGCAGCGCGTAGCAGCGCGCCTCCTGCGACTGCATCAGCCCCGGCACCCAGGTCGCGAGAAGCCCGCACCACACGAGCCGGGTTCGCCAGCCGATCTCCCTCGACGGCAGCAGCGCGAGCGCCGGGCAGAGAAGCCCGAACAGCACGGACGGGAGGCGCAGCGCCTCGTTCGACACCCCGAACGCGGCGCTCCAGGCCCACATGACGACGTAGTAGAGCGGGGCGTTGATATCGACATAGACCTCCCGGACGAAGTCCGCGAAGGTCGGCTGCAGGCTGTGGACGCCCGTCCAGGCCTCGTCGAGCCAGAGCGGCTCGCCTGCGCCGACGGCGATCCGCATGACCGTGCTGGCCGCCAGGACGATCGCCACCGTCGCGAGGAGGAGGGTGCGGGCTCCGGCTGCTGCCGACCAGGGCGGCGCCGGCGGGACGAGGAGCGTGCTGTTCGTCGACATCGAGCCTTCGCGAACTCCCATCGGTCGGCTCTCGGGCGGCCCGACGACTACGCCGCTCCTGCTAAGGAACCGTGTGCCGCCCGGCCGCTCCTGCAGCCCGGAGACTCAGCGGAACCCGCTCATTGCGGGGTCACGTACAGAACCGTGTCGAAGCCGTGATGCCCGTGCTGCCGCAGCCGCAGCACCGGATCGGGGTAGAGACGTCCGAGCAGCCGCGGGATCTCCCACAGGTCGGACGGGCGGTGATACGCGCTCACCGCCAGGGTCGGGCGGCGCTCGAGCGTGCTCTTCATCCCGTGCAGGGCGGAAATCTCCGCCCCCTCGATGTCCATCTTGATGTAGAGCGGGCCGGGCCGCCGGATCACGGCGTCGAGGCTGACCACGGGCACCCGCACGGCCTCGCCTACGGCCCCGGCGCCCGCCTCGACCAGGCGCGAGGCCTCGCCGGCCGACGCCACGAAGGCGAGCGCTCCATTGCGGTCGGCGAGGCCGGCCTGGAACAGCGTGTAGGCCGCGAGCCGGTCCCGGTAGCGGTCCAGCGTTGCCAGGAGCGCCTCGAAATTCCCGGGATCGGGCTCGAAGGCCAGCCATTCCCCGACCGTGATCCGGGAGCGCATGAGCGCGGCGAGCGTGTCGCCGTCGAACGCGCCGCCGTCCACGAAGCCGATCGGTTCGCCCGCGACGTCCAGGAAGTCCGGAACGTAGGCCTCGCCCGGCGCCAGGGCCGGGTGGAGCCGCGGGTCGGTGGTCATGCGGTAGGCGAGGATCGCCACCAGCAGCTCCCGGCTCTCGCTGTCCGCGAGACCGTCGAACAGGCGCTCCAGCTCGTCGAAGGCCGCGATCGTCTCCTCGGGATCGGCGAGCCAGTAGGTCGAAAGCGCGAAGCCCGGCTGCGCATAGAACTCGGCCGGGAAGGACAGGCCGGCAAAGGGGCTCGCCTCAGCCCAGTCCATGATGGCCGCGGCCGGGATGGTGTGGTTCAGGATTCCGTGCACGAGCCGCGACCCCGCGACGTCGTGCTCGCCGCAATCCTCCGGGTGGAGGCAGGGCAGGCCGTCGACCCGGCTCGAATCCCGCCCGCGGCGATCCACGAAGCCGCTCACAAGGAGGCCAGAGCGCGCCATCGCGGCCGCGAGGGCCCGGCCGAAGCCGCCCGCCCCGTAGATCCAGTACCGCTCGCCCGGCGGGCGCTCCGGACGGCTGCGCGCCATGTCGGCGAGGCGCTCGCGCGGGAGCCGCCCGTGCCCGCCGCCGAGCCCCGCCGCGGTCACGCGCCCGGCCCCGGCCGTCATGGGAAGTTGATCCTCTCCTTCTCGACAACCAGCGGGAAGCGGCGGCTGTAGGTGAGGACGAGGCCCACATACTCGCCGACCACGCCGATCGCGAGGAGCTGCACGGCGCCGAGAAAGAACACGGCGATCAGGATGGGCGCGGCCCCGGCCGGCAGGCTGTACCAGAACAGCAGCTTGGCGATGAGGTAGACGAGGCCGATCAGGAAGCTGAGCGCCCCGACGGTGAAGCCGGTCAGCGTCATGAGCCGCAACGGCGCCCGCGAATGGCTCGACAGGGCCAGAAAGGCGTAATCGACATAGTCGAAGAAGCGGTAGCTCGAGCGTCCGTGCTGGCGCGCGGGCTGGTCGTATTCCAGCACGGTGCGGTCGAAGCCGATCTCGGCCACCAGGCCGCGGAAATAGGGCTCAGGCTCGTTCAGGGTCCGCAGCGCGTCCACGAAGGCCCGGTCGTAGAGGCCGTAGCCGATGAAGTTCGGGATCTGCTCGACCTTCGAGATCGATTTCATCAGCCAATAGAACAGCGCGCGCGTCAGCTTCATCGGGCCCGGGCGCTCGACCGAGCTGCGCCTGACCGCGACCACCACCTTGCTGCCCGCTTCCCAGGCCGCAACCATCCCGGGAATGAGGTCCGGCGGCGTCTGGAGGTCCGCCACCATCGGAATGTAGGCGTCGCCCTCGATCTGCAGCATGGCGTGGTAGGGCGAGCGCGCCGGCCCGAAATTGCGGGCGTTCACGATCACCTTCACGCGCGCATCGCTTCGGGCGATGTCCCGCAGGATGGCGACCGTGCCGTCCCGCGATGCGTTGTCGATGAAGATGTGCTCGTAGCGATAGCCCGGGAGGGCGGCCATCACGCGCCGCACCGCCTCGTGGCAGCGCGCGATTCCCGCCTCCTCGTTGAAGCAGGGCGTGACGATGCTCAGCGTCTTCAACGCGGGCTCTCCCGAACGGCGCCCGCGGACAGGCTTCCCGGACCGCGGCGCACGCGACCGGTGCCCGACAGTCCCGAGTCCGCTTCCTCCGCAGGCTAGGGCGGGCCGGTTGACGCCCCGTTAACGATGTCGAGGCGGCCACCGGGCGCCCGTGCCGTCACGGTTCGTTAACCATGCGGGTTCTAGCGTCCGGCAGAACAGCCGCCGATCGTGGCACGCCGCGCGAGCTTTCGCCGGGCACCAGACGACACGCGTCGCCGCGCTCGAGAACGGACAGCGTGGGCCGCAAAGGTCGTTTCATGAAGATTGCGAAGGCGTGCGTCTGCTGCGGAACCGACCGGCTGAAGCGCTCGCCTGCCATCCTGATGCCGTTTCTCGCCTGCCGGGTGTTCGGCTGGGAAAGCGTCGAGATCACGCCGGACTGGAACATGCGCGATCTTGCGCCCGGCCGCGCCCACGCGCTCTGCAACACGCTGGCCTGCGAGGATTGCGGCCTGCTCTTCCTCGACATGCGGTTCGACGACGAGGAGATGGCCGCGCTGTATGCGGATTACCGCGGGCCGGCCTATGCGGACACCCGCGCGCGCTTCGAGCCCGGCTACGAGCGGCGCAACGACATCCTGAACGGCGGCTCAGCCTATATCCCGGCGATCGAGGCCATGCTGGCGCCCCATGTCGGCACGGCGCCGCGGGTGCTCGACTGGGGCGGCGACACCGGTCTCAACACGCCCTTCCGGGGCAAGGCGGCGCTGCACCACGTGCACGACATCTCGAACAAGCCCGTGGTGGACGGGGCCGAGATCGTGGACCGGGGCAGGGCGCTCGGCGAGCGCTACGACCTCGTCGTGTCCAGCAACGTGCTGGAGCACGTGCCCGAGCCGGCCGCCCACCTGGCCGAGATCACGGCCGCCATGGGGCCGGACACGATCCTCTATCTCGAGGTGCCGCACGAGGACGTCATCCGCCTCGTTCCCGACCGGGCAGACCGTCCGGCCAGGAAGCGCCATTGGCACGAGCATGTGAACTTCTTCACGGAGGAGGCGCTCGGCGCCATGCTGGACCGGGCGGGCCTTTCGCCGCTGGCCAGGGTCTCGCACCCGGTCAGCGCCGGCGGCAAGGGGAGCCACGTCTTCTCCGTGATCGCCCGGCGGCAGGCTCACGCGTGATGCCCTCGACCCCCGTTCCGATCACCGCACCGCACCGGCCGCCGCAGGGCGGGTCCGAGGCCCAGCGAGGCGCCCCATGACGACCACCGACGCCGTGTTCCGGATTCCGGAGCCGCTCTTCATCTTCGAGCTGGCCAACAACCACATGGGGGATGTGGAGCACGGGCTCCGCATCATCGACGAATTCGCCACCCTGTCCGAAGGCTATCCCTTCGCGTTCGCGATCAAGCTGCAATTCCGCGAGCTCGACACCTTCATCCATCCCGATTTCCAGGGCCGGACGGACATCAAGTACATCAAGCGCTTCTCCGAGACGCGCCTCGGCCGCGCCGAGACGCGCCGGCTCGTCGCCGCGATCAAGGCACGGGGCCTGGTCGCGATGTGCACCCCCTTCGACGAGGCTTCGGTCGACCGCATCGTCGAGGACGGATTCAACATCCTGAAGATCGCGAGCTGCTCGTTCACCGACTGGCCGCTGCTGGAGAAGATCGGGGCGACGGACCTGCCGATCATCGGCTCGACGGCCGGGATCCAGATCTCCGACATCGACAACGTCGTCGCCTTCATGCGTCACCGCGACAAGGATTTCGCGCTGATGACCTGCGTCGCCCAGTACCCGACGCCGAGCGACGCGCTCCAGCTCAACCAAATCGATCTTCTGAAGGAGCGCTACCCGCACCTGCCCATCGGGTATTCCACGCACGAGAGCCCGGACGAGACGCTGCCGGTCGCGATGGCGATCGCCAAGGGCGCGCGGCTGTTCGAGAAGCATGTCGGCGTCCCGACGGATGCCTATGCACTCAACGCCTATTCCGCGAGCCCGGCCCAGGCGCGCGCATGGCTCGACGCGGCCGCCAAGGCGTTTGCCGTCGCCGGCCTGAGCGGCGTGCGGGTGGAGCCGACCCCGGCCGAGCTCGACGCGCTCAAGGACCTGCGCCGCGGCGCGTTCGCCAGGCGCCCCATCGCGGCCGGCGAGCAGGTGCGCAGCGAGGACGTGTTCTTCGCGATCCCGTGCCAGCCGGGCCAGATCACGGCCAACGACTGGTCCAAATACGCCCGCTTCACCGCCACCGCCGACATCCCGGCCTCCGCGCCGGTGCTGGCCTCCTCGACCCGGCACGAGAACGTGCGCGGCACGATCAACGCGATCGTCGACCGGGTGAAGGCGCTGCTGGCCGAAAGCCGGGGCGTCGTTCCGGGCGAGGCCGAGCTCGAGATCTCGCACCATTATGGGCTGGAGCGCTTCGACCAGTTCGGCATCACGATGATGACGGTCGTGAACCGCAACTACTGCAAGAAGCTGATCGTGGTTCTGCCGGGCCAGCGCCATCCGGAGCAGTATCACGAGCGCAAGGAGGAGACGTTCCACGTCCTCCACGGCGATCTCAGGCTCGAGCTCGACGGCGAGGCCGCCCTGTGCCGGCCCGGAACCGTCGTGACGATCGCGCCGGGCACCCGGCATGCGTTCGAGAGCGCCACCGGCGCCGTGTTCGAGGAGATCTCGTCGACCCATTTCGTCGACGATTCCTTCTACACCGACCCGGCCATCGCTTCGACGCCGAACCGCAAGACCTTTCTCCGCTACTGGGTCTCCTGACCGCGCGGCCACCGAGAAGACCGACCCGCATGAGCCCCACCACCCAGCGCCTGGCCGATTACGTGGCGCAGTTCGTCGCCGACCAGGGCGTGGGCTGCGTGTTCCTCGTGCCCGGCGGCGGCGCGATGTACCTCGTGGACGCGTTCGGGCGCTGCGCCGACCTGACCTACGTGGCGAACCATCACGAGCAGGCCTCCGCCATCGCGGCCGAAGCCTATTCGCGCATCAACGGCCGTCTCGGCTGCGCGCTCGTGACGACGGGTCCGGGCGCGACCAACGCGATCACCGGCTGCGCGGGCGCTTGGATCGAGTCCGTGCCGCTTCTCATCATCTCGGGCCAGGTGAAACGCGCCGACCTCATGGGCGCGAGCGGCGTGCGGCAGATGGGGCCGCAGGAGGTCGACATCGTCGCGATGGTGCGGCCGATCACGAAATACGCCGAGCGCGTGATGAACCCGACCGCCATCCGCCGCCATCTCGAGGAGGCCGTGCACCACGCGACCACCGGGCGGCGCGGGCCCGTCTGGCTCGACATTCCGCTCGACGTCCAGAACGCCCCGATCGAGCCGGACAGCCTGCCGGGCTTCGCGCCGCCGCCGGCCGGCACTGCCGGGGCGGCTCTCGACGGGCAGATCCGCCAGGTGATCGAGATGATCGGGCGCGCCGAGCGGCCGCTGATCCTCGCGGGCCACGGCATCCGGCTGGCCGAAGCCGCGCCGGCCTTCCGGGCCCTTTACGAAGCCCTGCAGATCCCGGTCGTGACCACCTGGAACGCGACCGATCTCATTCCGGCCGCCCACCCGCTCAGCGTCGGCAAGCCCGGCACGGTGGCCCTGCGGGCGCCGAATTTCGCGGTCCAGAATGCGGACCTGATCCTGGCGATCGGGGCCCGGCTCGACAACGTGGTCACGGCCTACAACCCGGCCAAGTTCGGACGCCACGCGCAGAAGATCGTGGTGGACGTGGACCCGAACGAGCTCGCGAAGTTCGGCGGCAATGCCGGCATCGCCCTGAAGGTGGAGGCGGATGCGCGCGACTTCATCGCGGCCCTCCTGGCGCGGGTCGCGGAATGCCCGGCGCGCGAGCGGACCGGATGGCTCGCCCGCTGCGCGGACTGGAAGCGGCGCTATCCGGTGAACGACGGCGTCCCGTTCCCGGCGACGGGGCCGATCGGCCATTTCCACCTCACCCAGATGTTGTCCGAGGAGCTGCCCGACAACAGCCTCATCGTCACCGGCAGCTCGGGCCTCGCGGTCGAGTTCTTCTACACGGGGTTCCAGAACAAGGAGGGCCAGCGTGTCTTCCTGACCTCCGGGCTCGGCGCGATGGGCTACGGCATGCCGGCCATGATCGGCGCCTACATGGCCTCCGACCGGCGCCCGTTCGTCGGGATCGAGAGCGACGGCTCGCTCATGATGAACCTGCAGGAGATGCAGACCATCGCGAGCCTGCGCCTGCCGGTCCGGATGTTCGTGATCAACAACAACGGCTACGCCTCCATCCGCAACACGCAGCGCAACTACTTCGACGGGCGCTATGTCGGGAGCGGGCCGCAGGCCGGGCTCGAGATCCCGGATCTCGTCGCCCTGGCCGAGACCTTCGGCTGGGACGCCTTCCGGATCGAGGATTGCGCCGACCTGCGCGACGGCATCCGCCGGGCGCTCTCGCATGCCGGGCCGCTGCTCGTGGACGTCCGGGTGGTGCAGGACGAGGCGCTGTTCCCGAAATCGGCCGCGCTGCCGCAGGCGGACGGCTCCATGCTGTCCATGCCGCTCGAGGACATGTCGCCGCTGCTGCCGCGCGACGAGTTCCGGGCCAACATGCTGGTTCCGCTCGACCCGGCCTCCGAGCAGGTGCCGGAGCACCTGATCACCCGGCGCCAGCCCGAGCCGGCATGATTCCGGGTCCGGGCGGGCTCCCGCTCGCCGACCTGGACGAGGCCGTCGCGCGCGCCGCCCCGGCGCTGCGGGCCCTGGACGGGGCCTCGCTGTTCGTGACCGGCGGCACCGGCTTTTTCGGGCGCTGGCTGCTCGCCGTGCTGGCCCGCGGCCGGGAGCGGCTCGATCTCGGCCCGGAGGTGACGCTCCTGTCGCGGCGGCCGGACGCGTTCGCGGCCGCCCACCCGGACCTCGCCGGGCTCGGCTTCCTGCGGCTGGTCGCGGGCGACGTCCAGACCTTTGCGTTTCCCCCCGGCGGGTTCAGCCACGTCGTCCACGCGGCCACCGACACGGGCGTCGCAGCGGACGACGACCCCGCGGCCCTGACGTCGTCCATCGTCGAGGGCACCCGGCGCGTCCTGGCCTTCGCCCGCGGCTGCGGCACCGGCCGGCTACTCTTCGTGAGCTCCGGGGCCGCCTACGGCCCGCAGCCGCCCGAGCTCGCCCTGATGCCGGAAAGCCATCCGGGCGCCCCCGACCCCCGCGACCCGCGCTCGGCCTACGGCGTGGCGAAGCGGGTCGCGGAGGACTTGTGCCGGGAGGCCGCCGCCACGGGCGGCCCGCAGCCGGTGATCGCCCGCGCCTTCGCGTTTGTCGGCCCCGGCCTTCCGCTCGACGGCCATTTCGCGATCGGCAACTTCGTGCGGGACGCGGTGTGCGGGCGGGAGATCACGGTTTCGGGCGACGGCAGCCCGCTGCGCTCCTACCTGTATGCCGGCGACCTCGCCGTCTGGCTTCTCGCTCTTCTCGCCCGGGGCGCGCCGGGCGGCCTGTACAACGTGGGCTCGGACCGGGCGATCGGCATCGGCGACCTCGCCCGCCTGGTCGGCGCGGTCGTTCCCGGGGCCGGGGACGTGTCCGTCCGGGGCGAACTGGATCGCAACGCGGCCCGCAACCGCTACGTGCCGTCCATCGATCGCGCCCGCCGCGAGCTCGGGCTCGACGTCTGGACCCCGCTCGAGGAGGCGATCAGGCGCA
>JAQGJJ010000015.1 GCA_028290695.1 Enterovirga sp.
CCGCGCCTATCCGGACCAGGCCGAAAGCTTCGCCCAGCGTGCGGTGGAGCCGCTGTCGAAGGTCCTTCCGCCCGATCTGCTGCAGGACATCGAGCGCCGGCTCCGGGGCGGGCTCGGGGAGGTCGCCCGGTGAGCGCCCCGAACGACTTCGTTCAGCTGAGCCTCGCCCCGCTGCTCATCGGCGCGCTGGCGGCGATCTCCTGCGCGCTGCTCGGCAACTTCCTGGTTCTGCGCCGGCAGAGCCTCATTGGCGACGCCGTCAGCCATGTCGCGCTGCCCGGCATCGTCGCCGCCTTTCTGGTTACCGGCGCGGTCGCCGCCTGGCCGATGATGATCGGTGCCGCGCTCGCCGCGGTCGTCGCCGTGCTCCTCATCGAGGCGATCCGCATCCTCGGGCGAGTCGAACCCGGCGCCGCCATGGGCGTCGTGTTCACCTCCATGTTCGCGGCCGGCGTCGTGCTGCTCGAGCAATCCGGGTCCCGCAACGTCCACCTGGACGTCGAGCATGCGCTCTACGGAAACCTCGAGAGCCTGATCTGGCTCGCCGGCGAGAGCTGGGGAGCGCTGCTCGATCCCGCCGCACTCGCCGACCTGCCGCCGCAGCTGCCCAGGCTGGCCGTCGTCACGGCGCTTGTCGCCGGATTCGTGCTCGTGCTGTGGAAGGAACTCGTGGTCTCCACCTTCGACCCCGCCTTCGCCCGCTCGGTCGGGATCCGGGCCGATCTCGTCGGCTTCGGGCTGATCGCCATGGTGGCGGTGGTCGCGGTTGCGGCTTTCGACGCGGTCGGCTCGATCATCGTGATCGCCATGTTCGTGTGCCCGGCCGCCAGCGCCCGGCTGATGACGGATCGGATCGGCCTGCAGATCGCCTGGAGCCTCGCCTTCGCGGTCGCCTCCGCGATCCTCGGCTATGTCCTGGCGGGCTACGGTCCGATCTGGCTCGGCGCGCAGGACAGCGTCAGCGCCGCCGGCACCATCGCCACGGTGTCGGGGCTGATCCTGGCCGCCGCCTGCCTGGCCGGCCCGCGCCGGCGCGGCATCAAGGGGTCGGCCGGCCCGGGCTCGCCCGGATAGCCTGTGCTTCGTTCTGCCCGGCGGCTGTGCGAATCGGTGCGCGTTCGCTATGCGCCGTCCTCGACCCTGAACGGGCTCGGGAACATCCGGATGTGGTCTGAACCGAGGCGGTGGTCTGCGATCGCGGGTCTCGGCGTGATGCTGCTCGCGACGGGCGCGGCTGCACAGACGCCGCCCGGCGGTCAGGACGGACCGGCAGGGGCCCAGATCTCCGCCCAGTCCTCCGAACGGGAGGAGCCGCAGCAACCATCCATCCAGTCCGCCCTGGGACCGTACGGCGACCCCGGCGGCCTGCGCGGCACGCTGCAGGAGCGCGGCGTCACATACAACCTCGTCTACATCGGCGAGACGCTCGGCAACGTGTCCGGCGGAATGCGGCGGGGCGCCGTGTACCAGGGCCGCCTCGACCTGCAGCTCGACGCGAACCTGGACAGGCTCGTCGGCTGGCAGGGCGCCACCTTCCACACCAACGCCTATGTCATCCACGGCGGCGCCCTGTCGCGCTCCTATCTCGGCAACCTGTTCGTCTCGAGCGGCATCGAGGCGCGCCCGTCCGAGCGCCTGTTCGAGCTCTGGCTGGACCAGGAGCTGTTCAACCGCAAGGTGTCGATCCGGGCCGGCCAGCTCGCCGCGGACACGGAGTTCCTCGTCAGCGAAACCGCCGGCCTGTTCGTCAACGCGACCTTCGGCTGGCCGACGATCACCGCGGCGAACCTTCCGTCCGGCGGCCCGGCCTACCCGCTGGCGGCGCCCGGCATCCGGCTGAAGCTCGCTCCGACGGAGGATCTCACGCTGCGGTTCGGCCTGTTCGACGGCGATCCGGCCGGGCCGCAGACCCGGTTCAACGATCCCGACCCGCTCCAGCGCAACAAGACCGGCACGAACTTCCGGACGCGGGATCCGGCCTTCGCGATCACCGAGGCGGCCTATGCCTACCGGCTCGGACCGGAGGCGAGCGCCCTGCCCGGCACCGCGAAGCTCGGCTACTGGCGCCATTTCGGCCGCTTCGACGACCAGCGCCTCGACGAGAGCGGCCTGTCGCTCGCCGATGCGGCGGCGTCGGGTACGCCCCGCAGGCTCCGCGGCAACGACGGGATCTACGGCATCCTGGACCAGGCGATCTATCGCGTACCCGGCTCCGACGACCAGGGCGTGAGCGTGTTCGCGCGGCTCTCGGCCTCTCCGAGCGACCGCAACCTGGTCGACGTCTACGCGGATGGCGGCATCGCCCTGAAGGGCATGATCCCGGGCAGAAGCAAGGACACGGTCGGGCTGGGTCTCGCCTATGGGCGCATCTCGGGGCGGGCCGCCGCTCTCGATCGCGACCAGGAGATCCTGGCCGGCAGCCCAATTCCGGTTCGCACGAGCGAGGCGATGCTGGAGATCACATACCAGGCCGAGATCGTGCCGGGCTTCACGCTCCAGCCCGACTTTCAGTACATCCTGCGACCTTCCGGCAAGGTCGCGAACCCGCGCGATCCGGACGGCCGCCGGATCGGGGATGCGGCCGTGCTCGGGCTGCGGGCCGCCGTTCGCTACTGACCGGCGAGCCGCCATCGTTCGGGCAGGCGATCATGTCCGCCGCGCATGGGCGCAATGCAGTATATTCCTTTTGCGCTGCACCATGGCGGTGTATGGAGGACCTGTGTCCTGGGGAGGACGCGTCCGGATGGGCGCCCTGCATGGTGCGGGGTCTCACCGGGATCAGGTCCATGGCCATCATCAGCTTCTTCAACGCCGTGTTCGAAGCGGTTTCCGAGGCGCTCGAGCTGCAGCACAGGCTCGTGAAGCGCTACCCCTTCATGGGCGAGTAGCCTTCGCGCGCATCAGACGCAGGCGCCGCCCGCAGCGCCTGCCCGTAGATCGACAACGCATCCTCGTAGGCGACCTCGCGCGGGTTGTTCACGAGCAGCCGGGTCTGCTTCATGGCGTCGTCCGCAAGGCGCGGCAGGTCGGCCTCCGTGACGCCGACCTCCGCGAGCGAGGCCGGAACCCTGCAGTCCCGGCAGATGGCCGCGAGCGCCTCGACGAAGCGACGCGCGGCCTCGCCCGCCGGAAGCGCGTTCGCCTCCGGATCGAGGATCGGCGCGAGCTCCGCATAGAGCGCCTCCGCCTCCGGCAGGTTGAAGCGCAGCACACCGAGCAGCACCAGGGCGTTCGACAGCCCGTGCGGCACGTGGAAGATCGCCCCGATCGGATAGGCCAGGGCATGCACGGCGGCCACGGGCGCATTGGCGAAAGCCATGCCGGCCAGCATGGAGCCGAGCAGCATGTTCGCCCGAGCCTCGACATCGCGACCGTTCGAGCACGCCGTGCGGATGTTGGCGGACAGCAGCGCCAATGCCTGGCGGGCGAGTTGGTCGGAGATCGGGTTCTTCCTGTGCCGGCTCGTGAAGGCCTCGATGGCGTGCACCATCGCGTCGATGCCGGTCGCGGCCGTGATGTGTGACGGCAGTCCGAGCGTCAGCTCCGGGTCGAGCACGGCCCAGTCCGGCAGCAGCCGGGGCGACACGACCCCCTTCTTCTCGGCCGTTGGCGTGGTCACGATGGCGATCGGCGTCACCTCCGATCCGGTCCCGGCGGTTGTCGGAACCAGCACGAGGGGCAACCGCTCGCCGCGCGCCAGGCCGACGCCGTAGATGTCGTCGAGCGTTCCGCCGGCTCTGGCCAGGTAGGCGACCAGCTTCGCGGTATCGAGAGCGCTTCCGCCCCCGATCGAGAGCACCACATCGGCGCGCGCGTCGAGAGCCTGCGCCACGGCCTGCTCCACAACGCCCGAAGGCGGATCCGCAACGACATCCTGGAAGACCCGCACGTCCAGACCGGCTGCGGACAGCGCCACCTCGGCGGCTCGGGTGAGGCCGGCCGCCCGGACGCCGGCGTCGGTGACCAGCATCACGCATTTGGCGCCGAATCCGGACACGATCTCCGCGATCCGTCCGGACGCGCCGGGCTCGAACACGATGTTGGGCGCCGTCTGGAACGTGAACGGGGTCATGGTTGCTCCGTGAGCTGGCCGTCTGCCTCTACGGCGATCGGGGCCGGGGTTCCAGCGTCGCACGTCCGGTCGGGCGGCCGGCCTCAAGACGGCCCCATCGCGGGCGGAGGCTCCGGCCCCATCGCCATCCCACGGCAACGGCCGTGACGTCGGAGCCCCGCATGCTCATCCGCTTCCTTGTCGCCTCCGGCCTCCTGGCGACCTCGGCGTTGTCCGGCCATGCCGAGCCCGTCGATCAGGGGCCGCCGAACGCGCCGAACCAGAAGCCCGCCTTTGCCGGCCAGACCAGGGCCGAACGGCCCGCAGAAGCGACCGCGGTCACGGCCACCGTCGTCGCCGAAGGCCTGCAGAACGGGTGGGCATTCGCGTTCATGCCGGGCGGCCGCTTCATCGTCACGGAAAAGCGCGGCGATCTGCGGATCGTCGCCCCGGACGGAACCGTGGGGCTCCCGGTGGCCGGCGTGCCGCGGGTGGATGCCCGCGGACAGGGAGGGCTGCTCGACGTGGCGCTCAGCCCGAGGTTCGGCGAGGACCGGCTCGTGTATCTCAGCTTCAGCGAACCGCGCGAGCGCGGCAACGGGACCAGCGTGGCCCGGGGCCGCCTTGTCGAACAGGACGGGCGCGCCCGTCTGGAGGACGTGGCGGTCGTGTTCCGGCAAACGCCGTCATGGGACAACAGCTTGCATTTCGGCTCGCGCCTC
The DNA here is from genome assembly GCA_028290695.1 of Enterovirga sp. Classification (GTDB taxonomy): domain Bacteria; phylum Pseudomonadota; class Alphaproteobacteria; order Rhizobiales; family Beijerinckiaceae; genus Enterovirga. Next base: position 4,774 of record JAQGJJ010000015.1, read on the forward strand.
GTGTTCGCGCCCGACGGGACGCTGTTCGTTACCGTCGGCGAACGCTCGGACCGCGAGCCGCGGGTACAGGCGCAACGCCTCGCCAGCGGCCTCGGGAAGGTCCATCGCATCAACCCGGACGGCTCCGTTCCGGCGGACAATCCCTTTCTCGCACGCACCGACGCGCAGCCGACGATCTGGTCGTACGGACATCGCAATGTGCAATCGGCAACCCTGGACGGCCAGGGACGGCTCTGGATCGTGGAGCATGGGCCCCGCGGCGGCGACGAGCTCAACCGTCCGGAGGCGGGCCGGAACTACGGCTGGCCGGAGGTCACCTACGGGGTGGAATACAGCGGCCAGCCACTGGGCGTCACGCAGCGCGCCGGCACGGAGCAGCCGGTCTATTACTGGGACCCGGTGATCGCCCCTTCGGGGATGGCCTTCTACGACGGGACGCTGTTTCCCGCCTGGCGCGGCGCCCTCCTGGTCGGCGGGCTGGTGTCGCAGGGCCTCGTGGTGCTGCGCATGGACCGGGACCACGTGGCGAGTGAGGAGCGGATCCCGCTCGACGCCCGCACGCGCGACGTCCGGGTGGGACCGGACGGCGCCGTCTATGTGCTGACCGAACGGGAGCGGGGCGGCTCGCGCATCCTGCGCCTCGTGCCCCGCGCCCGGTAGTGCTCAGGCCGGCTGGAACAGACCGCCCTCGCCTTCCGCCCTCGGCGTTCCGCCGAGGCCGAGATGCGGCCAGAGCTCGATCACGCCGCGGTAGATCATGTCGCCGGCCACATACAGAATGATGGCGAGCCCGATATAGGCGATCCAGTGATGCCGGCCCAGGAGCTGGGCGATGAAGTTCGCGGCCAGACCCATGAGGGCGATCGAGAGCGCGAGGCCGAAGACCAGGACGTAGATGTGGTCGCGCGCCGCGCCGGCGACGGCCAAGACGTTGTCCAGGGACATCGAGACGTCGGCCACCACGATCTGCCAGGCTGCCTGGGCGAAGCTCTTGGGCTTGGCCGTCACGGTCGTCGGCTGGCCGTCGGCATCGAGGAGCGCATCCATCCCCTCGTGCTGATCGTGAGCTGACGTCCTGAGCTCACGCCACATCTTCCAGCACACCCAGAGGAGAAGCACTCCGCCGGCGAACAGAAGACCCACGATCTGAAGCAGCTGCGTGGTCACGGCCGCGAAGGCGATGCGCAGCACGGTCGCCGCGATGATCCCGATCAGGATCGCCTTGCGGCGTTGCTCGGCCGGAAGGCCGGCCGCGGCCAGCCCGATCACGATGGCATTGTCGCCCGCCAGGACGAGGTCGATCATGATGACCTGAGCGAGTGCCGTCAGGCCCTCCGCCGTGAATATCTCACCCATTCCGCTCGCTTTCCCCTGCTGCTGGCATGCCACCGCTACATGGGGCGTGTACCGCGCTTGTCGAGCGCCCTGGACCCCCTGCAGTGCGGTTTTTGGCAGTGCGGCTTTTAGGTAACGAGGGTTGGGTGGGGGCGCCCGGTCCGGCGCGCTATGTCCGCGATCGCCTCGGCGGCGGCAGCGACCGGCGCCAGAACCTCGGCGGTCGGGAGGTCGTGCCTGCCCGGATCGGCCTCATAGCGCTCGAAGTAGCAGCGCAGCGTCGCACCCGCCGTGCCGGTGCCGGACAGGCGGAACACGGCCCGGGCATCCTCGGCGAACAGGATGCGGATGCCCTGCCGGGCGGTCACGGAGCCGTCGACCGGATCGGTGTAGGAGAACTCATCGCATGCCGAGACGGTCAATCCGCCGCAGCTCCGTCCCGGAAGGCCCGGCAGCCTGGCCCGCAGCTCCGCCATCAACTCCTCGGCAGCGACGGCATCGACCTCTTCGTAATCGTGCCGGGCATAGAAATCACGGCCGTAGGTCGCCCAGTGGTCCCGCACGATCCGGTCGGCCGAGGTGCCTGTGGCGGCCAGGATGTCGAGCCAGAGCAGCACCGCCCAGAGCCCGTCCTTCTCCCGCACGTGGTTCGACCCGGTGCCGGCGCTCTCCTCTCCGCACAGCGTAATGAGCCCTGCATCGAGCAAGTTGCCGAAGAACTTCCACCCGGTCGGCGTCTCGTAGGTCTCGATGCCCAGCCGTTTCGCCACGCGGTCGACGGCACGGCTGGTCGGCATGGAGCGGGCCACCCCGGCCAGCCCGCCCGCGTAGCCGGGCGCGAGATGCGCGTGCGCCGCCAGCACCGCGAGGCTGTCCGACGGGGTGACGAACAGGCCGCGGGCGACGATCATGTTGCGGTCGCCGTCCCCGTCCGAGGCGGCCCCGAAATCCGGCGCATCCGGCCCGAACATGGTGTCCATGAGCTCGCGCGCGTGGACGGGGTTCGGGTCGGGGTGATGCCCGCCGAAATCGGTCAGGGGCTCCCCGTTGACCACCGTGCCGACAGGCGCGCCGAGCCTTCCTTCGAGGATGGCCTTGGCATAGGGGCCAGTGACCGCACTCATCGCGTCGAACCGCATCTGGAACCCGGACCGGAACATCGCCGCGATGCGGTCGAAGTCCACCAGGGTCCCGACGAGCTCCGCATAGTCCGCGACGGGATCGATGATGGTGACCCGCATGCCCGCGAGCGAGGTTTCGCCGACGGCATCGAGGTCGAGGTCCGGCTCGTCGGCGATGCGGTAGCTGTCGATGACCTGCGTCCGCCGGAACACGGCCTCGGTGAACCTTTCCGGCGCCGGGCCGCCATTGCTGATGTTGAACTTGATGCCGAAGTCGCCGTCCGGACCGCCGGGATTGTGGCTGGCCGAGAGCACCACGCCACCGATCGCACCGTATTTGCGGATCACGCACGAGGCGGCCGGGGTGGAGAGGAGCCCCCCGCGCCCGACGATGACGCGCCCGAACCCGTTCGCGGCCGCGATCTTCAAAGTCGTCTGCACGACCTCGCGGTTCAGAAAGCGTCCGTCGCCACCGACCACCAGCGTCGCGCCGTCCCGCGCCTCGACCGTGTCGAAGATCGCCTGGACGAAGTTCTCGACGTAGCGGGGCTGGCGGAAGATCGGAACCTTCTTCCGCAGCCCTGAGGTGCCGGGCTTTTGGTCTTGAAACGGTGTCGTCGCAATGACGGTCATCGATGCTCCGGGGCGCAAACGAGCCTGCTCTAGCCGCCGCGCCCCGCTCCGTCGATCCACCGGACCCGGACGGTACCGACCGGCGGTCGGGGCGCCCTATTCGTCGTCGTAATAGTAGCCGCCCCGACCGTAGCCGGGCCCGTAGGCTCGCCGCGGCTGGTCGTAATAGTCGTAGCGAGGGCCGCGCGTCGCCTGGGAGGCGATCACCCCGCCGACGATGGCGGCCATCGCACCAGCGGCGATCGCAGCACCGGCCGCGTTGCGGCGGCCCCGGTAGCGGGCATGACGGTGCCGATATTGCGCGTAGCCGACCCGGCTGTCGCCGAGCGCCGCGCTCAGGGCTTCGAGGTGGGACCCGGCGGCGGACGGCGCGGGAGAAGCCTGCGAGGCCGTCGCACCGAGGGTCAGGGCGGCAGCCGCAGCCCAAATCGCGATCTGTTTCATCGGGTTGGTCTCCTGACGAAGAGTCAGGACAACCAATGCGCAGGCTCGGGATTCGTTGCGCTTCGACCCTGGTGCCGGGGCCGCCATGGTTAAGCGCCGGACGGTCAGGCTCTCGCCGGCCGCCCGGCTCCGTCGCCGGCCTCCGGGCGCGTCGCGACGACGGCCGGGGCATCGGCGAGCGAGACCGCCAGGTCGGAATCCCCGATCCCGGAGACGTGGCGCGCCATCTCCCGAGCGGTCTCCACCTCGCCCAGCACGATGTCGTCCGCCCCGTAGCGCTTCAGGTGCTCGACCTCGGCGTCCGAATGCGCTCGGGCAATGATCCTCAACCCCGGATTGGCGCCGCGGGCAGCCTGGATCAGGTTGCTGGCCTCGAACGGGTTCGGGATCGCGCTGACCAGGCAGCTGGCGCCGCGCAGATTGGCTGCGGCCAGGAGCCCGCGCGTGTTCGCGTTGCCGAGAATGGCCTCGACCCCGTCCGCGCGGAGCCGCTCGACCTCGGCTTCCCGCTCGTCGACGACCAGGAAGGGCGTTCCGCTGACCTTCAGGGCCGAGGCGATCAGGCCACCCACGCGACCATGCCCGACAAGCACGACATGTCCGGTCAGATTTGTCGGGGCAAGCTCGGCAAGCGGCCGGTCCTTCACGACCGCCGGTTCCTCCGCCTCGCGGGTGCGCGAGAGGCGGTCGAGAAGCACGAAGAGAAGCGGGTTCAGCAGGATGGAAATGAGCGCACCGGCCAGGATGAGGTCGCGGCCGGCCTCGGGCAGCAGACCGAGCGTGATGCCGAGTGTCGCCAGAATGAAGGAGAACTCGCCGATCTGAGCGAGGCTCGCCGAGATCACGAGCGCGGTGGAGAGCGGATGGCCGAAGAGCCGGACGATCGCGAAGGCGGCGATCGACTTGCCGACGATGATGATGGCGACAGTCGCGAGCACGGGCCCCGGCTGCCGGACCAGGATGCCGGGATCGAACAGCATCCCGACCGAGACGAAGAACAGGACCGCGAAGGCGTCCCGCAGCGGCAGGGTCTCCTGCGCCGCCCGGTGGCTCAGCTCGGATTCGGCCAGGATCATGCCGGCAAAAAAGGCCCCCAACGCAAAAGAAACCCCAAACAACTCGGCTGCCCCGAAGGCGACGCCGAGTGCGATCGCGAGCACGGAGAGGCGGAAGAGCTCCCGCGACCCGGTATGGGCGACGTAATGGAGCACCCAGGGGATCACTCTGCGGCCGACAACGAGCATCACGCCCAGGAAAGCCAGAAGCTTGAGCACCGTAAGCCCAAGCACCCCCCAAACCGTCTGCGGCTGGAGCCCTGCAAGGATCCCGCTGCTAGTCGCCGGGTGGGCTCCTTCGGCTTCGGAGTGCCCCCCGAGCAGGCCGGCCACGGCCGGGAGCAGGACGAGGGTCAGGACCATTGCCAGGTCCTCGACGATGAGCCAGCCGACGGCGATCTTGCCTTTCTCGGTCTCGACGAGACGGCGTTCCTGCAAGGCTCGCAGCAGCACTACCGTCGATGCGACCGATAAGGCGAGACCGAACACGAGACCGGCCCCCAAAGGCCACCCCAGGGCCCAGGCCAGCGCCATCCCAAGCAGGGTCGCAATCGCAATCTGACCCACCGCACCCGGCAC